>JADYXS010000272.1 GCA_021772155.1 Candidatus Obscuribacter sp. | reverse complement strand
GAGCTTGCGACTGAGGCTGTAGGTTGTCTCACCACGATAGCCTTTGGTGACATAAATTGGCATCTGTGAGAAACCCACCAGATGACAAAGTCCAAAAAAGAACAAATCCACTTCTTTGCAATTGCACAAACTGACGACGTAGTTGTGGCGCATCAACCTTGCAGTTATTGGATGTTTGGGAATCTGGCAATTCGACATGGAATTGAAAAAGGTCCAGAACAGTCCGTAGATATGTTTCTCAACCCAATTGCCTTTGCGGATTTTCTGGACACCAAAAACTACATCGAGATCCGGACGGCTTTGTAGAACCGGCCAGAATTCCAACAGTAGCTCCGGAAGTTCTTCGAGATCCGAATCGATCAGAAATACGAAATCGCCGGTTGCATGTTCGAGCCCCGTGATCATCGCTTTGTGATGACCGAAATTACGCGAAAGAGTCAGTAAGCGAATCGGCTGACCCTGCTCGATTCGTTTTCTGACAATGGCGCCTGCGTTGTCTGGGGATCCATCGTCAACCATGACGAGTTCAAATTCGTCGGACACCTGTTGTGCAGCTGCGAGCATGCGTTCGCAGAACTGATCGATATACTTATCAGCACGGTAGAATGTCGCTACGACGGAAAGCTTCACGGCAGAACCTGATCATCTAAGTTTTCAATAATGATATATTAACCGATTGGCTGACGGGGAACACCGGCCAACTTTGCCATGGGCGCAAATCAAGAGGAGCCTGCAACAAATGCAATGCATTGCTAAACAAGGCTTTGACAGCGAGATTTTCGGACTCGACTATTTCCGCATTACCGATTTTGGCCATCCTGCGTTAGTAGAGGAGCTAGGCGTCCTGCGCCAGAAGGCGCCACTGATTTGCGACGCCAAAATAAGTGCAGGCGATCTTGCGATGCATTCTGTGTTGACACAAGCCGGATTCGTCAAGGCTTGTGTGCAGTTCAAACTCCGCCATGATTGGCCTGACAGTGGGAAATCTAGCCCTAATGTCTTGGGCAAACCGGCTACTGATGTGGAGATCGTCGACACATTGTCATGGCCAACAGAACTTATAGCCGAGCACGCCCGCCACTTTTCCTGCGATCGGATAAGTCTTGATACCAGAATTCCGAGGGATTTCCACGATGCGTTCTATCAAAAGTGGATCAGTAATTCGATCTCGGGAGCGACAACAGTAGCCGTCTCAGGCAGGAATTTTTGCTCGTTCAAGAAGCGGCAAGATGTTCTCGTAATTGATCTACTTTCATGCTTGGATGAAGGTCGAGGGATTGGTAAAAGCCTGGTGAATGCGGTTGTTGCCGAATGCTCACGCCTCGGATTGCGAGCCGTTGAAGTTACAACAGAATGTGAAAATACGCCCGCGTGGCATCTCTATATGAAGTGCGGATTTCAAACCGACTCATTTCTTGCTTGCTATCACTTGGTTGAGCCGGCTGACGCATTGTACGTAGGCGGATTAGATCGGGTACAAATGGCGTAAGAGGGGCGGCTCGCAGGCCGCCCCTACACTTGCAGCCGCGTCTTCAATCAGCGGACAACTTTAGTGCCTGGGCGAACCTCAGGTTTCGTAGCCACGTTAACGCTGTAATAACTGAGCAGTTTGCTCAGTGCGCGAATGCAGTCCAGCACATCCGCGTCAGTCATTTTGGGATACAAGGGCATGGAGAAGATTCTGTTGGAAAGGTCGGTGGAAATTGGAAGAGATTGTTCATCCAAGCCGTATTTTGTCTTGTAAAACGGATGAAGCTGCACGGGCAAAAAGTGTATGCCGGTCCCGATGCCTTCCTTGCTAAGTGCTTCCAGCAGTTGGTCGCGTGATATCTCTATCTGGTCGAGTTCCAATTTGACAATATAGAGATGATTATTTGTCTGGCGTTTGCTGTCATGATAGTCTGGCCGGCCAAATCCACTCAGCCCGCGGAAAGCATCGTCGTAGGTCGCCGCGATAAGCTGGCGACGCTGATTAAAAGCCGGTAGGCGGTCAATTTGATGCAAGCCGACCGCTGCCTGAATGTCGGTCATATTATATTTGAATCCGGGCTCTTCTACATACCAGTGCGGTCTTCCGGTAGCCTCATATCTTTTCCAGGCATCGCGGTCCATACCGTGCAACGCCAGGCGCCGTAAGCGTTCCATATAGGACTGGTCCTTGCACACGATCGCACCACCTTCGATGGTGGTCATGTTTTTGATTGGATAGAAACTGAAACAGGTGAAGTCGGAAATTGTGCCGATGTTCTTGCCTTCGTAAGTAGAGCCAATGGCGTGCGCTGCGTCTTCTATAATTTTGATGCCGTGCCGAGCCCCAATGTCCGATAATTCGCGCATGTCGCACGGGTAACCGGCCATGTGAACAGCAATGATCGCCTTCGTCCTTGGCGTTATCGCTTTCTCAACTAGCGCAGGATCTATATTGAGCGTGTCTGGATTCACGTCCACAAACACCGGCGTGGCGCCAGTGTGTTCAATCACATTTGCCGTTGAGCAGAACGTCATCGGCGTGGTGATAACCTCGTCGCCAGGACCGATATCGAGCGTGGCCAAAGCCAGGTGCAAGGCGGCAGTGCACGAACTCACGGCCAGGCAATCCAGGGCACCAATATAGGCTGCCAGTTTCTCTTCGAACTTCTTAGTGCGCGGTCCAGTTGTAATCCAACCAGAGCGTAGAGTATCGATAACTTCTTCTTCCTCTTCAGTGCCCAGTAGAGGCAATGCAAATGGAAGAAACTCGCGCCGAATAGGCTCACCACCAAGAATGGCTGGAGTCAGCAAGTGGGATTTCATCACCTGAATGTTGTAATACTTCTCGTCGGTCAGCTGATGCTCAACCACTCTGAAGTGCTCTACTATTTCGGCAACGCCTTCTTTGATTTTGTATTTTGGTTTGAATTGCAGTACATCTTTAGCCTTGTCGAAACAGACGTGATAATTGCGTTTGTCTTCATCGTCCGGAACGAAGTCGAGCTCAACATCTCCTACAAGATCAGCAATCAGCGCAGCCAGATCGGACATCTGATAATTAAGATCATTGGAGCCGACATTGAAGGTCTCTCCACCAATCTTTTCTGCGGGCTCTTGTAAGAGTTGAGTGCACAGCAAGGCCACATCGCGCACGTGAACGAAGGGGCGCCATTGCTTGCCGCCACCGAGGATCGCAATTCGTTTCTTTCGCAGGGCATGCAGAGTCATGAGGTTAACAGCCAGGTCGAATCGCATTCTTGGTGAATATCCAAATACGGTCGCCAGCCGCAAAATTGTCGGTTTAAAGGACTTGTCGCTGATCGATTTGACGTAGTCTTCTGCTTGAACCTTGCTTTCCGCATAAGCGGAAACCGGGTTCAACATCGAGAGCTCAGTTAAAGTGGTGCCTTTTCCGGTTCCATATACGCTGCACGAGGAAAACAGTACAAATTTCGAGACGCCGGCCTTTTTCGCCAGATCGGCTATATAACGCGTGCCGCCAACGTTGCTGTCAAATGTGAAGCGAGGATTCAGGTCACAAGATGGATCATTGGACAACCCGGCCAAATGAAAGACTGCTTGTATTCCGTCGAGGTTGATTTTCGTCTTGTCTGCGTCGCGCAGATCGCATTCGATAACTTCCAGGTCGCCATTGGTAATCAACGGCTCGAGCGTCTCTTTGCCAAACAAGAACCGGTCGATCACCGATACTTGATATCCGTTTGAGATAAGCTCGCGTACAAAAACAGAGCCTATGTAGCCTGCTCCACCAGTAACCAGAACGCGCATTACGGTCCCCACTCATTGACTGCATCGCTTCCATGCGACGCTCTATAAGTTTGACACACCGGCTGGAGCTACACTGAGCTGGGCAAATGTAACTGTTCATGAGAAAACGAAAAGGAAGTGCCGCCACCTGACCGGTACTTTCGCGCTGCTGGCGGTCTTGAAGAACTAAACTATTACTGTATTAGCTACGATTACAAACATTTGACGCTCTTTGAAATTTGTTCCGTATCGCTCAAGATTTGACCAATCAGTCTCTGAGCCTTGCCAAGGTCAAGGGACGTGGATGCTGCCCGTGCTCAATGCAGAGTCTTGTTCCAGTTCTGCGCCTTGATTTTAACCATGTTCTGATAGCGCCTTTTATAGACTTCCCTTTTTTGAGGATCGCTTTCGGCTTTCATCTTTTCCCGAAATAGATCCGCAGTATTTTTCGCGATGTTCGAGAAGGCTATCCAGTCGTCGGTTGAAACACTCTTTCTCTGGTTGTTTGCTAACTCCAGAGCCTTAATCAGGTATTTCTCTGCCGTTTCGACGTCGCCACCAAGATATGTGCCCTGGTATTCGGTTCGAGGAATGGCGGCGCGTTTGGCAAGCAAACTACAGTTTTTCATTACATCATATTCTTCTTCATGCATGACTGGACCTAGCTCTACATACTTGGCTGCCAGCCAGTCAAGGAAAGCTACGATCGATACCGGTTCTCCGCTGTCAGGCATCTTGCCATAACGGTTGAGTAGTTGCCCATTGCATTTTTTCAAATGGTTGAATACTTCTTGTGTCGGCTTGCTACCATCGGACGGCAGTGCACGGCTTAAGTAACTGTGAGCTGCTTGGTAGTTGCGGTTGCCGCAAGCTGTCACAGCCTGCTGCGCCAAGACTAGGGGGCTGGTCGTTTGCGGCCGTTGGAACACCATGAATGCAATTGCAGCCACCAACGCAATGATAACGGCAACCATGGACGACATCAGTTTGAAACGTCTGGGCGAATAGCGCTTTTCTTTTACATGCTTGGACTGTTTCGGTTCTGCCCCACCGATGCGCTCTAGTCGAGTGAGTCCCGAAAGGGCGGCTTTAAATTCGCGAGCGGTTTGAAATCGCTGTTCTGGCTGCTTGCTCAACGCCACATGAACCAGAGCCTCAAGTTCCATCGCCACATGCCTGCCTTCGGGCGTTGTTATAGTTGGCGGGGGCTCGCTTATGTGTTGCATCAACACTGCGTACGGGCTATCCCCATTGAAGGGTGGCTTGCCGGACAAGCATTCATAGAGCATGCAGCCAATGGAATAGATATCCGAGGCTGCCGTTGCCGGCTTGCCCAGGCACTGCTCTGGGCTCATGTATAGTGGCGTGCCAAGTAAGACCCCGGTTCGCGTCACGTTCTGTGCACCAGCTTGAGGCTCTACGATTTTGGACAATCCGAAATCCAGTACTTTGACTTGCGGTGGCAGCGCATCCGGTGACTGTACAAGCAAGACATTGCTGGGTTTTAAATCTCTGTGAATAATTGCTTTTTCGTGAGCAGCTTCGACGGCATCTAATATCTGGCAAAAGATACTGATGCATTGGCTCTCTTCAAGACTCCCTCTGTTCAGTAGAACTTCGTTAAGCGTTTCGCCCTGGAGAAATTCAATTACGGCATAAGGGCGGCCGTCTGACAAATCGAATGCGTAGAAGCCCACGATGTTGGGGTGGCAAAGGCGTTCGAGAGCCAACGCTTCTCGCTTAAATCGTTCAAGCGAGGTTGAATCACCGTCAAGGCCGATGTGCAAGATTTTTATTGCAACTGCTTTGTCGAAGGCCAGATGGTGTGCTTTGTAAACAGACCCCATGCCGCCAGATCCGAGCAGCGATTCGATCCGGTACTTACCGGACAATGTGGTACCAATAAAGCCCTTTCCATTCACGGTATTCAGTGTGTGGTTTTCGTTCACGACATCACGCGAAAAGGTCTGTCTATTGGTTTGGGCGCTGGATGGTTCAACTATCCGACGAGCATTGACGCAGCCATCTTTTTGAGAATCGGCAACATCTGGGCAGCGCTGCTAAAGCGCTCACGCGACTCCATCTGTGTGCAGGAGACAACAAAGTCATTCATTTCGTCAGATACCGAAGCGTTGATTTCTTTCGGCTCTGAGGTAGACAACGCTTCTGGTTCTTTGCCAGTTAGCATGAAGTGCAGTGTGCATCCGAACGCATAGATGTCGCTGTGCGTAGAGGCCTTGCCACGAAACTGTTCTGGGGCAATGAATGATTGCTTGCCGACAAAGGTTCCGGTTGCTGTCCCGATAAATTCGTTAGCCGCACCAAAGTCGATTAGAACGATTTGTCCATCGCTTCGCAGCACAAGATTGTCCGGGGTCAAGTCTCGATGGATGATGGACGGATCTTGTTCGTGCAAATGTTTGAGGATGTTGGCGATACTTATCGCCCACTCCAGTATGACGTGTTCCTTTTGCGGACCGTTCTGCCGAATGAATTGGCGCATGTCCTGTCCGTTGACGTATTCGAGCATAAGGTAGCTGCGACCGTTGTCGACAAAGTGGTCCATCACGTTAACTATGTTCGGATGATTCAGCTTCATCAGCAATGTTGCTTCTCGCTCGAACATCTGCCGCGCTTTGTCGCGCACATTTTCCGGGCTATCTTCTGGTACCACGGCTTCTTTTATGACTACTAGTTGCTTGTCCTGTAACTGGCTTAGGTAAAGCGCTGAGAGCCCGCCTAAAGCCAAATGTCGAATTATTTTTACGGATCCATTTCGTAGATACGCGCCTGGTTCCAGCGGAACGAAAGCGGTGGCACAAAATCTGCGACGCAGCTCGTCTTCCCACATGCCTGTGAAACTTTGTTCTGAGCATGGTATCGCTTTTTTCAGGCCATCTTGCAGCGTCAGTACAGACGGATCTTTCTCACAACGTGGTGCCCACATCTCTGTGGCAAGAAGCAACTGCTCAATTTCGTTATCTTTGACCCGAGACAATTCCAGCGCAACCTTCTTGCCCTTGTCCGTTATGTAAATTAATGTCTGTTTGCGATAATCTGGACTGTCCGGGTTTGTCAATTTCATTTGTCGCATGGATGTCCAGGGAACGAACCCGCGAAAATTCCCGACCATGAATGGCATCTGCAAGCCGTTTTTATCCGCCACGATACAATCCACCGATAACCAGCGTGTCGCAAGCAGTGCCACTATTGGCGCCACCATGCCGGCAAGGCCTATTGCAATGAAGCGCATGATCCATTCGCCGTTGGTGCCGTCATGGCTCTGGGTTGCGGCAATTAGTCCGCCGACGCACACCACGGCGGCAAGTGGAGCGGCTACGCCCCAAACAGGAAAGGTTGTTCTGAGAGTTGCCAGCATAGTGGAGCGCAATTTGCTGGCATACTGAACTTTGACCATCAATTCGGCCATTTTGACATTCTCCTTAGTTGGCAATTGCGCCTTCGTGTTCAGTTACCTTAATCGAGATTGTGGAACCTTCATCGTCCCCGAACAGGCTCATGAATTGTTCCTTCGCGGCAGCAGCATTAGCCGTTCGTTTGTTGCACTGCATCTCTGTGCAATTGGCAATGATTTTGTCGAAGCCTTCTGAAATTGCTGGATTTGCCTGTGCCGGGTGTGACTGCGAAATAGGTTCAGGATCTTCTGCCGTCGTGAGAAAGTGCAGCGTTGCTCCCATGGCATAAATGTCGCTCTGGAAAGTTGGCTTCCCGCGGAATTGCTCCGGCGGCAAGAAGGCGTGCTTTCCTACGATTGTGCCGGTGGCACCGTCTTCAGCCTGTTGTGCAACGTTGAAGTCTATCAACTTGAGCTTTCCGTCATGACGCAGTATCAAGTTGTCGGGGGTGAAGTCTCGGTGAATTACCCCTTTTTCGTGGAGATAGGCCAGGATGTCGCACATCTGCAAAGCAAGGTCCCGAGCGCGTTCTTCGGACACAGCTCCGTCTTCTTCTACAAGCTGACGCAAGTTCTTGCCGTCGATATGTTCCAGAACCAAGTATCCGCGGTGATCTTCAATAAAGTAATCAACCAGCTTAACGACTCCGTCGCAATCAAGCTTCTCCAGCATTTCTGCTTCCTGCTGAAAGCGCTCCAATGCTTGCTGCCGAATTGTTGCTTCAACAAAAACAGGAAGAATAGTTTCCTTGAGCACCACCTCTTGCTGGTGAGCAATCAGAAGATCCGCTGTGTCCTTACACAGGTAGGCCAAACCTTGCCCACCGACGCCGAGCCGGCGAATTACTTCAAAACGTTCCTGGAGCATTTGTCCAGGCGTTAGGGGTTCCAAGCTCTTGCGCTCCGTTGGTGCGCTAAGGCTTTGCAGCCAGAGTTCGGTGTAGCTTCTTTCTTGCTTTGGCATCATCGCTTCTGCCAGATCGCAGTCGATTGCACAGTGTGGTGCTAGGCGCTCCAGTGATCTCAAAAAGCGACTGCGGTTCTCCGGACTGAGGGCTCCCAGCGCCAGCGGGAATTTAGGGAGCGTTCCTGTTCGATTGAAGACGATCTTCCATTTGTCTGGGTCGGCTGAGTTTTGCGGCTTAACCAGATATGCATTCACAAGCGATTCATACGAAACTTTTCCCACGTCGGCACTTGCGCTGAAGACACGCAAGCGCAATTTCATTTCGTCTTGCTGCATCATGATCACATTCGGCCGGAAGAAGAAGCGCGCCAGGTAATAGACGAGTCCTACAAGACTACCAATCAGCGCCAGGGCTACAAGGGGATTCTCAATTACAGTCACGAAGGCAAGGCCGGCACTTGAGACCTGTGCGCCGATGTGACCCTGAGCCATCTCTATGAAACTTTCCAGCGGCTTCCGTAGCGCCAGATTCTTAGCTGTTTCGTAGGCATTGGAGAGAAACATCGTGTAGACGTTGGAATAGATATTCAGCCAGAAAGGGCAAAACAAAACAAATGCCAGCAGCGGACCAACTCGCATCCAGCTTTCCGCGGTACCCATGAAGGTGTCGAGGAGCTGTTTGAAGATCCGGCGCGAGTGATAGGGAATTTCGACCTGATTATCTGTTTCCAGAGAAGTGTTGCGGACTAACTTTTTGCACTTACTCAAAGTTCGAAGAACGGGATCTATCTTGACGCTCGGGTGCCGCATCTCGATAAGCTTCAAAATGCTTTCTGTGTCTTCGGCGCCCAGGCGGCTGATCTTGAGATTCAGCTTTTTGCCGCTGGCGAAGTTGAGCACAATTGCTTTCGGTAATACCTGGTTTTCCTTGTAGGTGAGCCCCACCGAAACGAGGTCTGCCAGGCGAAACTTGCGATAGCCGAAGAACAGGATGTCCTGTTCAATGCGGATTTTGCATTTAAGGACGTCTTCGATGAAACGCGACATGAAGAACGCCAGCAGTAAGCTATAGCCCACCTGCAGAGGGATATCGCCTATCCGTCCGAGCAGACCGCCGACCAGCGGCGCCAACATATAGCCCCACAAGGGCAGGAACAGAATGGCCTTCCACCAGAGCGCGAATGTTGAGAAATGGTCCGCATAACGGACAATTTGGGCATCACGCATAGTCGCTCCTGCTGGTCCTGTTTGATTTTTGCCACGGCAGGAGCGTTTTCAAGCAGGATCATGCTTCAGTTGACGGCTGTTAGAACCAGCTGTTGTTTCGGGACTTCTGACTCGACGAATTCAGCAATCAAGTCGTAAGGCTTCGCCGCAGTGATGCGGACGCGGGCAATTTCTCCCAGGAGCTGCGGATCAAGGCTTTGGCAAGGAATATAAACTTGGTTGTCGATTTGCGGAGCATCCCATTCACTGCGAGCATGATATTGCGCAGTTGCTTCGTCGTAGCCTTCGATTAGGACGTTGACCTGGGTGCCAATCAGTTTCTGATTACGAGCCGCTGATATTTTGTGTTGGATTTCCATGATGCGCTTGCGTCGGGCTTTCTTAACGCGTTCCGGAAGCTGGTTTTCCATATGGCCGCTAGGAACTTCGGTCTGCTTGGAGTATGTAAACACACCCAATCTGTCGAATTTTTGCTCCTCAACAAATTTGCACAGGTGCTCGAAGTGTTCTTCCGTTTCTCCAGGAAATCCGACGATAAACGTCGATCTGATCGCCGCTTTCGGTAGCAACTTTCTGATCAGCTGCACTTGTTTCTCTGGACCGATTGGCCGTGCCATTGCACGAAGAACGTCCGGGTGACTGTGTTGTAATGGGATGTCTACGTAGTTGACTACTTTCGGTAGGCGAGCAATTGTTTTTAGAAGATGCTCGTTAGTTTCGGTTGGATAGAAGTACATGATGCGAATCCAGTCCAGATCTTCGATTTCATGCAATGCTTCGAGAAGCTCGGGCAGAGCCATCTTCTTATAAATATCCAGTCCGTAATAGCTGGTGTCTTGCGAGATCAAAATTATTTCGCGCGTGCCAGATGCCACCAAAACGCGCGCTTCCTTCACCAAGGACTCGATGGTGCGCGATCGGAAGTCACCGCGTAATTGCGGAATGATGCAGAACGTGCAGCGGTGGTCACAGCCTTCCGCAACCTTCAGGTAGGCAGATGCGCCGATGCCTGTGGGCATTCGCGGCATCACCTCATCGACGTGGTCGTTCGGAGTTGCGGAAACCTGCACCATACGTAGTGACGAGTCGGCAGCTACTGCTTTGATCACATCGACTATTTTGTGGATGTCGCCAGTGCCAACAATCGCCCTTGCTTCTGGGATCTCGTTCAGTAACTCTTCTTTGAAGTGTTGTGCCAGGCAGCCGGCGATGATCAATTCCTTGCCGTCACAGGCAAGCTCAACCAGCGTGCGGACCGACTCTCTACGAGCGTCTTCTATAAAGGAACAGGTGTTGACGAGGCACATGTCAGCTTCGTCGTTATCGAAGGTGATCTCGAAGCCTGCTTCGTTTAGCAGACCGAGCATGACTTCAGTGTCCGTCTGGTTCTTCGGACAACCGAGAGTGACAACACCAATTTTTGGACTCTTAAGCATGACACACCTTGTGTTCGGGACATGAGCGGCACGTCCCAAGGGGTCATGCTCGAGGATTAGTTGGAATCAAGGCGTCCTTCGCTGTAGCGATATGGAACGTCAATTGATCGAGTACCGCGGTCGCCGTAAGAATCGTTCGGGATCGAGCGTGCATTGTCATCGGATGAGCGATAACGAGCAGCTCGGGCGGACGCATCCGTAGGCTTGCGCACCCATTTCTTCGGCTTGAGAGCTGTCGCGGCTCCAGCTGCGCTGGTAGTGCCCGCTGCCCCGTCTGGAGTTGACGGATCAGTGGATAGGACCGGGCTCTGGTTGGCGAACGTGCGCTCGGCTATCTTTCCAAGCGGACCGAAGGACTCTATTTTACCCTTGAATTCTGCCGAAAGGCTGCCTCCGTTACCAGCTCTGATACGAAGACCTTGAGAATCTTGAAATTCCCGCCGGTCGCCTTGCTCTAGGTAGCCAGTAAAAATGCTCTCACCGTTGCTTAATTTCTTAACTTCCACCCAGACGTGTTTTGTGGCGGAAAGCGTAACTTTGTCGTCTTGCGGCGCTACCGGTGCGCCAGCAGTGCCGGTGCCGCTGGGTGTCGCGGCATTTATGCCAGGCTGCGACTGCAATTGCGCGGCGGAGTCTTTAAGCGATAGCAAATTGGGATCGGTCTGATTGGCTGTATTAATCTGCTGAGTGGAATACCAGCTCAGCACGACCATCAAGATGACCATCAGAACCACGTAGAACGGCCATAACTTATAGGTTGGCGGGCGGTTGTCGATTTTGGCGTGCTTAAGGTATTCCGGAGTGATGTAAACCTGTTGAGCCACGGCAGTCTTGGAGGACTTGCCATTGCCGTTCTGGTCGTCGCGGCGGTACTCGGCGGCGAGCACTTGCCCGTCGAGGCCGATGCATTCGGCGTACAGTTTAATGAAACCGGACACATAAACAGGCTCCGGCAAATCCTCCGGCATCCCTGTGTCAATGGACTGGAGATGATTGATGGGTATTTTCGTGCGCTCGTAGATCTGCCTTAAAGTCAGTCCCTGTGCCTCACGCGCAGCTTTCAATTTCTGGCCAATTGTTTCAAGCGTCATAGTCTTTGGTGCTTTGGTAAAGTAGATCCGACACTTCCTGACTGGTCAGACGGCGCCAAGATCCAGGAGCTATATGACCCAATTGTAACCCACCTATGGCTAGGCGGACCAAGCGTACGACCGGATATCCGAGATACGCAAACATTCTCCTAATTTGCCGATTCCGACCCTCCACAAGGGTTATCTGAACTTCCGTATAAGTTTTATTGCGCTCCACTATTTCCACTTTTGCCGGCAGAGTCCTTCCGTCGTCCAGCATTACGCCTTTGGTGAGCATCGAGACGTCTTTTGCAGTAAAGGCACCACGGACTTTTACCTGGTAAAGCTTGGGCCAGTGGTGTCGAGGATGCGTGAGCTTGAGTGCCAGCTCGCCGTCGTTGGTGAGCAACAAGAGTCCTTCGGAGTACATGTCCAATCGCCCGACAGGTCGAAGATGCCGCAAATTTTCCGGCAGTAAATCAAGCACGGTCTCTCGACCTTGTTCGTCGGACATCGTTGTGACTACGCCGACCGGTTTGTTCATCGCTATATATGTATGTTTTTTGAACGGCAGGCTTTTGCCGTCAATCTCAAGCGAATCTGCTTCAACGTCGATGCTGCGCCCGAATTCGGTGCACACCTCGCCATTTACCTTAACTTTCCCGGCTGCAATTAATTCATCGGCCTTACGCCGAGAACAAAGTCCTGTCTGCGCTATGGCTGCATTTAGCCGCAATTATTCGATGTCTTGAGGTTGTGACGGTACGGCTTTGGGACCGTTGTTTCCGGCTATATCTTGGATCTTAGAGGTGATCTGGTCTTTTGTTTCTTGAACTTGGGCCGAGGCGGTCTTTATTACCTGGTCGCTGCGTGACTGAAGATCTTGCAAGGTGTGTCCAGTTCGCTCTTTGAGGTCTGTGAGTGAAGTGCTGGCCTGCTTGTACAACTCGTCGGAATTCTCAGCCAGTTGTTGGCGAATCTGCGAGCCTGGCTTCGGTGCATAGAGTAATCCGGCCAGGAACCCGATGATTCCGCCTACGAATAGCCCTTCAAAAAACCTATTGCTTGAGCTCATGTCGATCTCCCCTGTCCATTCGAATCTGTTTGTCTGACTCTTGAGGCGCCTTTTGACTAAAGTAAGCAGTGATGCCTGCCAGCAAACCTGATTTTAGAACTGAGGTTTGCTTCTGTGCTTGATCGACGGCGGTGCCTACCGTACCTGTTACTTCTTCAACTTTGTGAGTGACTGCGGTGATACGCTGCGTCGTCACACCCTTTAACTGGTTGACACCATCCAACACTTCGCGCACTTGAACGGCTGTGGGACCGACCTCTTGGTCGATGGTAATAGCCAATCGTTCGATTGCACCGAGGGTGTCCCGACCTTTCCAGATTACCCCTAAAAGAGCGGCAACCAAGAAAGTTGTGGAGGCGGCCAAGAACACCATCGAAAGCGCGATGGTCGCATCAAGAACTGCTGGCGACACTTGTAAATACCTTAGCGGTGTTGGAATGGCAGCACGGACGAGCTACCGAGCTCGAGTTCTTCACGCTTCTTGGCAGCGGCCAGTTTGCCGGCGGCGACAGCACGTCTCAGTCTCATGGTTTGTTCTTCCATCACAAGCTGAAGGTAGTTAACGCCGGATGCATATAGATCCAGTGAATCGTCAACCAGTTCGCTCATGCGATCAGGCAGATCTTGTGCTGATTCTTTTAGTTTGCCGCGGATTTCGGTGCCTGATTTCGGTGCAAATAAGATTGCCAGACTTGCTCCACCAAGGAGCCCGAGCATCAATCCCACGACCCAGGAACCAAGACCAAATCCGCTGTCTTCACGGTCATCGGAATTTGAATATCTAGCCATCAAAAGTTCCCCAAAATATTGGCCATACCATGCTGGAGTATAGCACCCGAGAGGCGCTGCCGGATGCTAACTTGCCGCATCACAAAACGACCACAAAGAGCCTGCGATGTGGTTAGCCGCGACCGAGAATAACTCGATACGCTACTTGGCGACTGTGGAGTGATCTAAATTTGCCAGGCGGTTAGCGAGCCAATTACAGATGTGGTCTGCGATTGCCCGCTTGGGCATACGCGGCAGGTTCTCTCTGGTGCCCTCGGCGGTCAATATCACTACGGCGTTGAAATCGCTTCCGAAGCCAATATCAGGCACTGTGATGTCGTTGCCAATGATCAAATCGAGTTGCTTTCTTTTTAGCTTTTGTTGCGCGTTGTTTAGCAGATCATCGGACTCTGCGGCAAAACCTATGATTACTTGATCTTTGCGCTTGACGTGCCCAAGCAAGTCGAGGATGTCAGGGTTCTTTGTGAGTTCGAGCACGATGTCGTCGGAATCAGTCTTTTTGATCTTCTGACGGGAGACAACTATCGGCCGGTAATCGGCAACTGCCGCGGTCATGATCAATGCATCACAGGAATCGAATTCGGTCTCGACGGCTTCCTGCATGTCCTGAGCTGTTTCGACAACAACCACAGGATAGGAGCGATCTACTTCCACAGTCGTAATCAACGTGACATCAGCACCACGAGCGTGCGCGGCGTCTGCCATGGCGATGCCCATCTTGCCTGACGAGCGGTTGCCAATAAAGCGGACAGGGTCGATAGGCTCTCGTGTACCACCGGCAGTGATCAGGATTTGCTTACCGGTAAGCGAGCGGTTGGCCATGAGCCTTGACACCACCATGTCGGTGATCGTGTCAACTGAAGCCATTTTGCCTGTACCCCAGTCTCCGCAAGCCATTTCGCCCATATCTGGTGGAATGATTTCGTATCGGTATCTGTTTTGAAGAACGCCCAAATTAAATTGGGTCGCAGGGTGCTCCAGCATAATTGGGTTCATGGCAGGCGCCAGCATGACTTCAGCTTGCGTGGCCAAAATGATTGTGCCGAGCAGCTCATCGCAAATCCCGGTAGATAATTTAGCAATAAGGTTGGCAGTTGCAGGAGCCACAAGGACTAGATCGGCGCTTTGAGCCAGCTCGATATGCTCCGGCTTCCATTCCCCGTGTTCACCGAATTGTTCGCAGTGAACAGGGTTGCGTGTAAGCGTTTGAAATGTCAGTGGTGTAACGAATGCCTTTGCATGTGGTGTCATGACCACATGAACATCGGCGCCTGCCTTACGCAGCCGTGATGCCAAGTCGCAAGCCTTATAGGCGGCTATCCCGCCGCTAACGCCGAGAATTATAGTTTTGCCGTCGAGCGGACCAGTGTCGTGTGTACCGAAGCTGGATTCTGGAATGTCATCTGTGTTCATAGCCGCCCCGCCGTTTCTAGCACTTCTTATTATTATCCAACTCTCTGACGCTTAAGCCAAGGATTTGAGGCTCTGCTGCGCGGTAAAATTTTCCCATAACGCCTCATTTGCTTCCGGGAGCTTCATGGAAAAGTACTATTTGACGACTGCCATTGACTACGCCAATGCTCCGCCACATATCGGGCATGCGTACGAAAAGATAGCCGCCGATATCGTTGCTAGATATCAGCGCCTAGCTGGGCGGGAGGTGTTTTTCCTGACAGGCACGGATGAACATGGCACAAAGGTAGAGAAAACGGCCGAGCTCGCCGGCAAAAACCCGAAAGAATTTGTCGATGAAATGGCCGAAAAATTTCAAGAGGCCTGGAAAAGGCTACTGATATCCAACGATTTCTTCATCCGCACTACAGAACCACGTCATGAAAAAGTTGTTCAGGAAGTGTTTCGTCGCATGCGCGAGAAGGGCGATGTCTATAAGGGTACTTATAAGGGCCTCTATTGCGAAGGCTGCGAAGACTACAAGCGTGAGCGCGATCTTGATCCCGACGGCAATTGCCCCAACCATAAGAAACCGCCGAAGGTGATGGAAGAGGACAACTACTTCTTCCGGCTGACTAAATACAAAGAGAAGCTGCGTCAATGGCTCTGTCAGGAAGGGGTTGTCCGTCCAGATGGTCGGCGCAAGGAAGTAATCAATCAACTTGACGATGAGGATTTTGGCGATTTCAGCGTGTCGCGTCCGCGCACGTCTTTGCAGTGGGGAATTGGCGTACCGGACGACCCTGAGCATGTTATCTACGTCTGGATCGATGCTTTAACGAACTACATCACTGGTATTGGGTTCGAGACCGATGAGGTTTTGTGGAAGAAGTTCTGGCCGGCGGATTTGCATCTTATTGGCAAAGACATCGTTAAGTTTCACTGCATATACTGGCCGGCAATGTTGATGGCGTGCGACATAGAATTGCCTAAAATGGTCTTCGGGCATGGCTTCATCACTGTCGAAGGACAGAAGATGAGCAAGTCGCTAGGCAACGTACTTGATCCAATTGAGCTGGTCGATAAGTATGGTGCCGATGCGATTCGCTACTACTTATTTGCTGCCAATTCATTCGATCAAGATGGTGATTTTTCGCGCGCTGATTTCATCAGTACAGCTAACAGCCATCTGGCAAACAACCTCGGAAATTTGCTCAACCGAACTTTGACTCTGGTGGACAAGAACTGTGCCGGCAAAGTCCCTGACGCTATTCCGGATGCCGAAGCGATGAAAGTCGCTGAAAACGGTCAACGCAGTTATGTCGAGTTCATGGAACAACTGGAATTCACTAAGGCAATTGAAGCGGCCTTATCCCTTCTAAATGAAGGTAACCGCTATTTAAATGATCAGAAACCCTGGACTCTATTCAAGGAAGGAAAAAAGGCCGAAGGAGAAGCGGTTTTGTTGACGTCCTTGGAGCTGGTCAAGCGCGCGACGGTCCTGTTGTGCCCGGTTACGCCGGGACTGTCTGCGAAG
>JADYXS010000271.1 GCA_021772155.1 Candidatus Obscuribacter sp. | reverse complement strand
TCATCTTTGCCATTCGAACCCGATTTGGTGCTGCCAACTCTTCGCCATTGGACGTTCGCTCGTCCCGAATTGTGGTCTGAGCACGGGTTCAAAGACGCCTACAATCCCTCGTTTGATGTCACCAAGCCCTCGGGCTGGGTTGCGTCCGATACATTAGCTATTGACCAGGGCCCAATCGTAATGATGATCGAGAATCATCGCAGCGGCTTCTTCTGGTCTTTAGCCCGTCGGAATAAAGTGCTCAAGGAAGGGCTTGCGCGGGCGGGCTTTTCTGGTGGATGGTTGCCCAAGTCCAAGTAAACAGGCTGGTGACTGTCGACAGGGTTGCACCACATTGGTGCAACCCTTTTGTGGCGTTTCTTTTCGCAATTGGCGAGTTTGGAATCAAACTATGAACATCGTGTACGTTATCTTCTTTGCCGCGTTCGGTCTTGCCTGCGGCATGTTTGCCGGCGCCGGCAACTACAAAGGCTACCTCGGGGCTCTCCTCCCGGGGATTATCGTCGGATTGCTTGTGTCAATCCCGATGATTCGGCAGCATCTCTGGCCGCAGGCCGGAGCGATTGTCGTTTGTGCTTTGCTTGGGTCTCTTGTGACGGCGGCGCTGCCCGATAGCAACGGGTTTAAGCGCTTCAGTCGCGAACAGAGCAACTTGCATGTGCGGGTCGGCTCTTATCAGCTGGGACGTTCGAACGACGACAAGTAGTTCGAGCTGCGGCGTCGAGGGAAAACGGGCATTCTGCTCGGGTCTCCTCGACGTCGTGCTTTTGCATGATAAATACTGGGTGAAGTAGTAGGTGAGACTGGCGACGAGCAAGTGCCTGTGCCGATTGAAGCATCCGCCGCACTTTTTACTCACAGTCAGCGACGAAAACCGACTACAGATGTGAGGCGTTTTTCAGCTTTCGAGATTGGAACGAAACTGATATGGCGAGCTATGTCAGTGCGAAACTCACATTCAACTCACAGTTGGCAGCTGAAATTGAACACAGATACGGGATTTCCCCGGCGATTCTGTTGTTTGTGCAGCCGTCAAACTCTAAGTTGCAGTTATTCATTCGTTGTTCATTCAATCGCATCCCGGAGCTATCCGAAACAGTAGAAAAGCCTTAACGCAGATAAGTTAGTCGCCACAGTGTGGCATCGTTAAGGCGTGTTTCGTATCTGGAGTTTGATGAACGGCTGCCCGGCAGTGTTGAGACAAGCTTCAGCACCGGCAGTAGCCAGTGCCTTGTCGCGCTTGCTGGAGCCAGCAATACGAATGAGAAAACGTGTACAAGGAACAACAATCATGTGGTGGATCATCGGAATCGTGGCGGTCGTCGGCATTGCGATCTACTTCTTCTGCGTCGAGTAGGTCTCGTCTCGACTGGCTGATTGTGGTGGGCGGCAAGTATAAGAATTGACACGTAGTCAGTCTCTTGCAGCTCCTGTGTGTCAACTGCTTTGAAGGAATAAACCTATGTGGTGGATCATCGCAATTGTGTTGGTCGTCGCCTTGGCTGTCTACTTGTTCTGCTTCGAGCTCGGGTAGGTCTTGTCGCGGCTGGGCTTCTTTTGTTGGGCGGCAAGTAAAAGAATTGACGCGTAGTCAATCTCTTGCGGCTCCCGTGTGTCAATTGTTTGAAGGAAAAAACCATGGGGATTTTCTACGTCGTCGTTGCTGTTGTGGTGTGCATTGCGATCGCCTATGCTTGCGGCCTCTTTGAGTAATAGGACGTGCAGACCGACAATTACAACAGCCAGAACTCCCTGAGCAAGGCGTTGTATAGAAGTGATTAATGGCGTGAAGCGTCTCTTGGGCCTCGTGGGTTGTGCCGTCACAAGCGGACAGGCAGATTCCTCACTCAGCCAGATAGAGCGCGCTAAAGCAACTTGGTAGCAAGGGATCTTTTCAGATCACCTTGTCGGGACAATTGAGGGAAGGTTGAGTTTGTACCCTAGCCCGTAAACGTTTGCGATGAACGAAGGTTGTCCAGCGATATCTATCTTTTGGCGAAGGGTCTTGATACCAGTACGCAGTGTGGCGTTAGGTCGTTTCTGCTCTGACCATACTTGTTCGAAAATCTCCTCTGGCGTGAGTACTCGTGAGCAATTGCGGAGAAAATATTCGAGCAGTAAGAACTCTAGGTAAGTAAGCGGAATGGCGACGCCGTCCCTTTTTACCGACTGAATACTACTATCAATAGTAAAGGGCCCGGCTTTTAGTATTGACTGAGGAAATCGGCGCTTGAGCAGTGTGCGCACTCGGACCATCAACTCGTCGACGTTCACAGGCTCTTGCAGGAAATCATCAAACCCGCATGAGAGGAGCTCTTCAACTGCCGTCATGTCGGAAGTCACGGCGATCAATCCGATGTCGAGCCCCCGTAATCGGCAAAGCAGGCCAAGTTCAATTCCTTGTTTGCCCGAAATTATCAACAAGTCGCATGCCGTGAGGGTCTCCACGAGCGGTTTCTCGCTTACCGATACCAGGTACGACTCGGCACTCAACCGTTTGCAAAGCAGGTCTGCAAGGCTGTGATCGGCCAAAGACAGAAGCAGGCGGAAAGCGTCATTGATTTGCATTTCTTCCGCGTCATTTACTAACAGCCGATCTGGCGTGATCGAAAGTGGCGATGACACAAGTGGGCGGTAGAAGCTTTGCATTTGAGTAACGTTTTCTGTGACTACCAAGATTATTCTCTGAGGTTGTTAGCAGGTCGTGAAAGAGCGAGCAGTTGTTCGGGCCTCATTCCTCTGTGGTTTTTGTAGATACGAAAACATATAGTGGATGGGCCGCGAAAAAGTAAGTATTCCGTGAGCCCTGGTGCGAATGGCTGTAGGGGAGGGGCTTGTCCCCTCCCCTTGGCACGAACTAATTTACAGCCGTGTCTCAATCTTCCGGAGTCCAGCCCGCACTGCGGGAGGGGACAAGCCCCTCCCCTACAGCAGGGTTAACTGAACTCATGCGCGAAAAAGTTAATGGCGTTGGTCTGAGGCGGTCTAGAGTGGCTAACTCTAGACCGCTGCCGGCCAAATTGACACAGGCCAACATTTGACCTGTGTTACTTGATGTTTCCCAATGGTCCAGAGCCGTTCAGGCTCAGTCTTCCAGAGGCTCTTCGGTTCGGACTCGGGTCGTGACGATCGTGATCCGGCGCCCCTGCGGTCGCACAACCGGTTCGGTGGAGATCAGAATGCCTTCACCGGCTTCGAAGGTGAGAACGTTCTTGATGGCGCGGTGTTCGGTGACCTCGGTGGTGTTGTCTCCTTGCGTGGACTTGTTCTGGGAGGATTTTGCTTCGAGGTATTCGATCTCAAAAGTGCCGTTCTGACCGGGTCTTACGGCGCTGATATAGAGCCATTCGTGGTCGCGGAACAGTTCGTGATAGATGCCGCGCCCGATGTGCAGGGCGGTCAGGTCGCCGGCATTGACGATAACGCCATTGCCGCGCGTCACTTGGTACTTCGCGTTGCTGGACTGAAACGTGGGGGTCCAGTTGTTCATCGGAATTGTCCTTGCTTCTTCGAAAATTGGCGGGAGAGCACCTCGCACACTCCTGAACGGTCAGGAGTAAAGGCGATGCGCTCAAGGCAGTGGTGCGGAACGGATTTTGTTCCGCACCACCGCAATGTGTCTCACTTGGCGGCGTTCGCTGCCGGCCGGTGCTTAGCCTTCGACGTTGTTTTCGTCGAACTGGGACCAGGCGATGCCCTGGCGGTACTTCGGCGTGATGCGCAGAGCGTTGACGATGAATTCGGCAACGACTTCCTGCTGCACCCAGCTGACCACATCCGTGTGCTTTTCCACGGCGGCGATGACCTTCTTCAGGTCCTTCGGAACCACGCGGAAAAGACCGGCGAAGTTCATCAAACCGGCGTTCATGTAATGCGGGGCTTCGAAGCTTTTGACGAGGTGGGCAACGTAGACCTTGAGTTGGTCCTTCTTGCGCACCGGGGCACCTGCTGCTTCCGCGGCCAGCGCCGGCAAAGCGGACAGCAGTTCGAGCTGTCGCTGTTTCGGGTGGAAGGGACCCTGGAGTTTGCCTGCCGTGACGATTCGAGCCAGCACTTCCTGGAAGAGCTTCTGCCCGGCAAGGGCGTCCATCACAAGTTGACTGACGGCGAATTCGTTGAAGGAGCGACCGCGGCAGTAGCCAACGGATGCCCTGACCCGGACCAGGTCACCGCGCTTGATGCGCAACAGGCTTGTGAAGGCGCGGCTCGAGCACTCTTCGTCGGCAGAGATCTGACCGGATCCCTCGCTCAGGTTCTCTGTGGTGTAGTCACCGTAGTAATCGACGAGATCCAGGTCCGGATCGGCGTCTTCACCTGAATCCGCAATCTGAGTCGCATACGCCTTACCGGCGAGAATTTCGATGACGGGAGCGAGCGCAAGCTCGGTTGGACGAATGAATGGTTCTTTCATATTGAACTTTCGTGCGTGGAGAAATTTGGAACAACTGCCTAGACGAACCAATCGTCCGAGGTTTGGTCCCAAATGAATGTGCGCGATCTGTATTCAACTCCAAAACAGGAGTGAAACGTCTCACGAAGCTGTCTGTCCGTGGACAGTTATCGCTATCAGTGTCGCTCGCTCAACCCGAAGAAGCTTGCCTGATAGATGTATCAGTACGGCTGCTTGGGAATGATAAGGGGGCGGGCGGTTGGAGGAAAACCCTAACTAGAAAGCGAAAAACGGAGTGTTGCAATTTAACTCGGTCCCCACTACCTGTTTCAAACAAGGCTTACTTATGTTGCGTTAAAGCAGCCTAATCGGGTGGCATAGTTTGCGCGAACAGATTCACAGTGCACTACTTCGACTTCGACTTTTGGGGGTGACTTCGGCGGCGCAATTTGAGCGTCGACTTTAGGCTTCACCTGCGGCTTTTCCGCCAGGCGATGCTTCACGCGAGCTAGCTCCTGACATCTATCGAAGAGCACGCAACCTTGAGTTAGAGACTAATTGTTAGATCAGAGCTATCTAATATTGATCTTGCCAAGTGGTGATGGGCAATATGAGATACAACTCTTTTTCTCTCTATAAAACCCCGGAAGTCCTACCGTAACGCCATAAATACCCCCGCAATCAACTCCGAATTGGCACGCGCAGCGTGTATTAGCGAGCTCAGCCCCTGTTTGCCGTTACGTGCGAACCTGAGAATTAGAAGTATTAGTCAGCTGAACCAGCAACCGACATCAATCGCGCAACTTAGACAATCTCAATAACTGCACACCAAACCAGAGCTTGCACCACACTCGTGTGAGAGCAGGCTCTGCCTTGTTGTTCAAAAAGTTAAAAGCAGCAAGAGACAATTCATTCAGTTGCAGACAAACCAAACAACCGCAAATAACGAAAAACAACCATCCATACACTTATGAAAAGCATTCCTACTTCCACACATCCCTTCGCCGGCCAAACCGTCCTCGCTCTCACCAATGAGCCCGCCCTGAGCGTCGCCGTCGTCGTGCAGGACTATGTCGCCTTCGTCAACACCAACCTGCTCGATGAAGACTTCAGCGAGCTCTTCACGAGCTTCATCGAGCGTCTCAGCCGCGGCTCCTCGCCTCTGCGCACGATGCTCGCCGTTGCCAAGGAGCTGCCCTGCATTCTCGTGCGCCCCGCGCACGGTGGTCCGGCGTTCCTCGTGCACGAGGAAGAGCTCGTCAGCATGGAATCGGTGCTGGAAACCGATCTGCGCACGGTGGTGAACAAGACCCGGGAAACCAGCGACTCGGTTCGTCGTTTCTCCAATGTGTCGGTTCGGAATATCAACGAACTGCGCGCGTTGCTCGCTCCCGACGCGGCAAACAGCGCCACGCCTGGCGGCCTTGGCGACGAGCTGTTCGGCGTTTTCATCACCACCCAAGTCGGCCGTCACGGTCATGAGCTGGAAGTCGCCACCCGTCAGATGCTCGAGGGCTGCCCCGAAGACGCTTCCACGGCGGCTCCGGTCGATCTCGACAAGCTGCAACGGTTGGTCGGCATGGCGCACAAAGCCAATCACTGCTCGGGCCGCATCTACACAGCCTTGATGACGATCGAAATGCGGGCCACCGAGGAGTGCATTCCTTTCCTCGGGTGGGACCGGTCCGCGGAGTACCTCGCCATGGCTGGCTTCAGCGACGATCAGGTGAAGACCTCGAAAGTCACCAACAGTGTCGCGCAGCAGCTCGGCACGGTGGTGCTGATGCGCGAGCAGATCGTGTCCATCATCAGCGTGCTGGAACGCAAGCTGACGGTGGCGAAAGCGAAAGCGGCCTTCGTGACCGCGCAGTTGGCGAAAGCCAAAACCGCCGAATAGTGACTGAGCAGGAAGGAATTCCTGTTGCTGTTCTATCCGGCCGCAGGAACTCTAACCTCTACTCAATCACTACATGAAAAATACGACTCCGAATCCTCGCCGGAAGCTTGTCTTTCTGGCAAACGAAAACAACGCCCCCACCTGCTCGAAGGTGCTGGGCGGCAAAGGCGCTGGCTTGGCACAACTGGTGCGCTCCGGCGTGCCGGTGCCGCCTGCGTTCACTGTCACCACCTCGGTGATGCGCGCTGTGAAGCAGCACGGCAAAGTCCCCCAGCGGCTCGATCAGCAGCTGGAGTGGGGCATCTCTGCGCTGGAGAAGCAGACCGTCAAGCGTTTCGGCAACCCCGAAGCGCCCCTGCTCGTCTCGGTTCGCAGCGGTGCGGCCGTGTCGATGCCAGGCATGATGGACACCATCCTCAACCTCGGTCTCAACCCCGAAGTCGTGGAAGCGATGGCCCTCAAGGACGCGCGGTTCGCGTGGGACAACTACCGGCGCTTCCTCGCAGTGTACGGTCAGATCGTCATGGGCGTCGACAAAGGGTTGTTCGAGCAGCCTTATCTGGCGATGTGCGCTGAGCGGAAGGCGATGACGTTCAGCCCGGAGCCGGTGGCCGCCGAGCTCAAGCACCTGTGCACCTGGTACCAGGAGCGGATTCTCAACGCGGTTGGGCAGTCCGTCCCGAACGATCCGCGCGAGCAGTTGCGCGACGCTCAGGCTGCGGTGCTGAGTTCCTGGTGGAGCGAACGCGCTTGCGCGTATCGCAAGGCGCACCGCATCTCGGATAGCCTCGGCACTGCGGTCAATGTTCAGGCGATGGTGTTCGGCAACCGTGATGAACGGTCCGGCACCGGCGTCGTGTTCAGCCGCAACGTGTCGACGGGAGCTCCGGGCATGTGGGGTGAGTTCCTGCCTATGGCGCAGGGGGAAGACGTGGTGTCCGGCGCTCGCACGCCGCTGCCGATCACCGCTTTGGCGGACTGGAATCGGCGCGCCTTCCAGCAGTTGACCGAGATCGTCACCGGTCTCGAACAGCAGCGCCGCGAGGTGGTTGATGTGGAGTTCACCGTCGAAAGCGGCAAGCTCTTCATCTTGCAGGTGCGTGCCGGCAAGATGACTCCGGAAGCGGCGGTGACAACGGCGACGCATTTCGTCTGGGAGAAAATCTGGACGAAGGAGGAGGCGCTGAAGCGGGTCGACCGCCAGGCGTTGAACGCGCTCAATAAGCCGTCGCAGTTCGACGCCTCGGAGTTGCAGAACAAGGCGACTCGCCGTCACACGCAAGGTCTGCCTGCAGCTCCGGGAGCGGTGTCGGGCGTGGTGGCATTGACCTCGGAGAGCGCCGTGCGCTTGGCGGCCTCCGGTCACACGGTAGTTCTGGTGCGCCAGGATACGTCGCCCGACGATCTGCCCGGAATGATCGCGGCTTCCGCCATCGTCACCAGCAATGGTGGCATGACCAGCCATGCGGCTGTGGTGGCGCGGAACATGGGCAAGACGGCGGTGGTGGGCTGCGGCTTGCTGCCCAGTTTCATCGAAGGCGACCAGCTGTCGGTGGATGGGAACACCGGTTGTGTCTACTGGGGCAAGATGCGCGTGGTCAAAGGCGAGTCGAAGAAGGAGGCGAATCTCTTCACTCGTTGGCTGAAGGAGCGGGACGCGAAGCGCAACTGCGTCGGCATTCGGTTCGAGATGATCGAGGAGACGGTCGTGGTCAATCGCTTGATCAACGACTTCTACATGGCTGACATCATGGATCGGGACGCGGCGGGCAGCGAGTTGGCTAACGCTGCTCATTCGCTCAAGCAGCGTGTGCACCGGGAAACCGCCGAGCGCCTGGCCACTTACCTGGTCGTGGCGGTTGGTGGCGAACTGCGGCATGCAAGGGACCACTATGGCCAGTCGCGTTCCGCAGTGGCCGCGCTGCTAGGCGAATTCGGCATCGTCCTGGGCGGGGACCGCCGGGCGGCTCAGGTCGCGACGCTGGAGAAATTGCGCGTGATGCCTCACGATAAGCATGTGCAGTTCCTCGACCTGTGCATTGAGGCGTTCGACAACGGCTCGTGGGGAGGCAGCTACGGCGGCAAAAAGTGGGGACAGATTGCGCGCGCTGCGCGTGATTTTCTTAATGGCACCTTGCCCCCTAGCGTGTTTGCCGATCATGCATTTGATCTGCAGCACAACAACGGCTCGGTGTTCGGCAAGAATCCCATGCTCAGCGGTGACCGTGACTCCGTGTTCAAGCAGCTTGAGGCGAAGAAGTACTGCTCCGGTTCGTCGAGCGACTTGTTCCAAGCGCTGGAACGACTCTGTGCTCACCGGTTCTCGGCTGGGATTGTGAGGACGTACTCGCCCGAGGTGCTGTCGCTGTTCAGTCGTGGTGTCGAGCGTGGCGTCTGGCCTGCCGTTGATGACAACATGCGTAAAATTGTCATCACTCCTCCTGCAAGGCACAAGAGCTTTACGCTCTTCGGTGCCGGGGGCAAGTAGTGACTGCCGAAAGGTAGTCTGCATAAGGTGTCGACTTGCCGGTCGACATCTCACGTAACTAAACTGCGATGCATTGAGCGTCGCGCACGGTGGCGCCCTGTCCCGGCAAACGGGGTGCCACCGACGTCGGGTTGCAAATTCTGGCAAGATCCTCGCAACCGGGGGTGGTGGCAACTGCCTCCGCCCCTGGTTCGGATATTCGAACAGTGGTGCTCTGTTATGCAGGGCGTCACCGTTCGGTTTTTCGAAACCGCGCTGTCAGTCAACCGTTAGTCACAGTCAATCAACCTCAGTCAACGTTAGTCAACAACTCACTCTTCATTTCTATGGTCAACAACATCTCGCTCTTCTTCATGGCCGGCACCGAGGGCACCGGCAAGTTCATCGTCATCGCGGCCACCTCCCGTGCCCGCGTCGGCTTCCGCCCCATCCCGGGCAATCGCTTCCGCATCCGCGTGGAGCCCGGCGTCCCGAGCTCGGAGTCCGAGTTCACCCCGTCGCCTGCTCCCGCCGGTGAGCTCACCACGGCGCTTACCCGCCCGAGCTGGAAGCAGCCCGACGCGGAGCAGAACCGCTTCTCCATCGTCGTCATCGGCGAGAAGGCGTTGCGCGAGCAGCTCGCCGTCGCCCTGCGCGCCGCCTGCACCGCCGGTGGCGAGTCCGTCGCGTTCATCCCCGTGGTGAACCCGGCCGCTCCCGAGTGGGCGCGCCACCTGGTGATCGCGGCCACCACGCCGGCTCCCGCCGACGATACCGCCGAGCGCACCGCGCTCATCGCCAAGCTCCGCGCGGCGAAGGTCAAGGGTGTCAACTCCCGCTGGGGCACGCCGGCGCTCCGCGCCGCCGCCGCCAAGCTGCCGGTGGACGAGGCCGCCGAGCGCACCGCGCTCATCGCCACGCTCCGCGCGGCGAACGCCAAAGGCGTGAACTCGCGCTGGGGCACCCCCGCGCTGCGCGCCGCCGTCGCCAAGCTCTCGAGCTAGGCGATCGTTCTCACCGGGGGCGGTGGCATCACTGCCGCCCCCGGTCGGGTCAACATTCAACCCCAATTCCAATGGAAGACAAAACTCTGCATCCGCCTTGAATAACTCCCCGCGTTCGGTCGGGACGTGACGCAGCCGCTCACGTGTGAACCGAAATAATCCTGTTCAACCTCGCGGCTTCATACAAGCGCGGTGACAGGTCGGGTGTAGCTTACATCCGGACGCAAGTCGAAGACCAATAGGTCAAGCGCTCAGCCGATCCGCTGGGGTTCGGCGAGGCAAGCACGCGGAGTGATTCGGCCTTTGTCCGGAAGAATCCTCGCGTCAGAAGACACTGCCCATGCACATTGACGGCTAAGCAGTGTCGAGGAACAACGTCATTACCTGTGCAGCAACTGAAGCAAGGTCTCAGTTGTATGGTGGCACATTTTCTTAACCAACATCAATCTCATTATGAGATTGATGTTTTTATTTTGTTAGTGGCGGAGATGATGCTGGCGGGCTACCTTGAGCCGCGACAGCGACTGACGACGCATTGTCTTGCGTCGAGGGTCAAACCCGGCATCAGCCGGTGGCTTTTCGTTCGACATATATTTGGGGATAACCGTTTGTACTTCACGGTACTTCGCCAAATATTGCGCCGTGCTGAGGTTCGCTGCAGTCGCGAACAGTTCGGCGGCGCTT
>JADYXS010000270.1 GCA_021772155.1 Candidatus Obscuribacter sp. | reverse complement strand
GAGAACGACCATAAAACATGCACGATTGGTTTCTCTAAGCCACCAGGCGTGATGGCAGATCTGGTAAATTCACCCACACAATTCCGCGAAGACCCAAAATATATACATGTGCGGATCATTTTTCGTATTACGGGCTAAAGACCCTTAGTATGTATAGACTTAGGCGAAATTATAGCATCGTCGCGCACGGGGGTAATCCCGCAGAAACGCCTTCTCGAGCGAAATGGGCGGCCCCCTCCGGGCTCCTTATGCAAGGGATCGAGTTAATTACCGTGCTTGTTGAAACGAACAAGCTCCACCTTCTCGGGCTAACTTCAGTTCTTGCCCATCAGGTTAACAGGCATCTTTAATTTACCTCGCACCGGCACCAATACCGTAGTCATGATTTGTGCCACAGGACCGAAGAGAAAACGTGCATGCAACACCGGTCCTTAGTTGATCAAATCGAAGAAGCAAAGCAGGCGCTGGAGCACTTCGAGCAACGTTGCTGCGACAGTCTATCTGACGGCGCAACGACAGATTTTACTGAAGCTTTAGGCAAGTTTGAGGAAATACGTCAACAAATTTGTGAGCTTGACGCTGAAGTCGAACAGACCGAAAAAAATGCCGCGCACGACCGCAACCTATGCGAGCAGTTTGTTGATCTGGCGCCTGAGGCCTACGTTATTACCAATCAGAAAGGAATAATAGAGTTCTCCAATAAATCCGCTGCGCGGTTGTTGGGGCAGCCACCAGAATTACTGCCAGGCAAGCCACTTGCGATTTTTATTGCAAACAAGGATTTAGCCTCATTCTTCAGACCGATGGTCCAGATCCGGCGTCAACTTGCAGAGCGAATCGACAATGTTCTAATGCAGGTAAATGGGGCAGGGAAAGAGCAAATTTATACGTCCATCTCAGTTGCCGCAATAAAGGAAGCAAGCGGGGCAGTTTTGGGAATCCGCTGGTTTATACGGGACATCAGCGAGCAGGTCGAGCATGAAACAGAAATTCAACGCCTCCATGATGAGTTGCAGTTGCGATTGCAAGATCTTTCAATAGCTCGTGATCAGGCAACGGAAGCCGTTAGAGCTAAATCGCAGTTCATAGCCAATATGAGCCACGAGCTGCGAACACCGCTCAACGGCGTTGTTGGAATGACAGATTTTTTAATGAGTTCGACCCTGGACAACGAACAACTTGAAAGCACAAATATCATTCGCGATTGTGCCAAACGCATACTGGCACTTGTAGAGGATGTGCTGGATTTGTCCAAAATGGATGTCGGCTCGGTTGGACTCCACAATACTGATTTCGATATCATTGCCTCGCTAGAAGATACGGTGAGTGTGCTGGCTGAACAGGCATCCCAGAAAGGTCTTTCGCTCATGACGTATGTCGATCCGCAAGTCCCTCAAGTGATAAGCGGCGATATGTCGCGCATCAGTCAGGTTTTACTCAACCTGCTTTCAAATGCCATCAAGTTTACCGACCACGGAGAAGTAGCCCTCAAAGTCACTGTATCTCCGGGGCTTGGAAAAATTAGATTTTACGTCATCGATACTGGAGAAGGCCTGTCCGAGTTAGACATCAAACGGTTGTTCAAACCGTTCAGCCAGGTCGATAGCTCAAATACCCGCCACCATGGCGGGACAGGCCTCGGACTTTATATTTCGAAGTCTCTGGTAGAGCTTATGGGTGGGCAGATTGGCGTATTCAGTAATAACGGCAAGGGCTCCACTTTCTGGTTCACTTTACCATTGGAAACCGGTGCAAAAAAGAATGCCATAAAGACTATATCTGGATTAGAATCAGGACAAGTGGTGGTGGTGAGCTGCCTAAGGCAATGTCGCGACATCCTAACGCGTTCCATCCGAGATTGGGGCGTGAATTGCCTTGGCGTCGCAAGTCACGTGGAAGCTGATGCCCTCATCCCTACAGCACGGTGCGAACTGGTAATTGTTGATTTGAGATCGCCGGATCCGGACATTCGCGCCTGGCTGAAAGAGTCCAGTGAGCGTGGTTATCTCAGGCAAAAGAAAGTGATATTAATCGCAAACAATAGCGAAGAAGCGCGAACAGCTGTTGGTACCGGTACCTTTCACGCGTATTTGAGCAAGCCGGTTAGGGCGTCGCAGCTGTATGAATGTTTACAAGGACTCTCTAATTCAAAGACTTCCGATGTGCAATCACAACAACGGGGCGAAAACACACAGTCCATTTCACAACAATCAAGATCGCCGGCAGTTTTCAGAGATCGCGGAGAACTGATTCTGGTTGCCGACGACAACGCTGTTAACCAAAGGGTCATGTCATTACTGCTTAAAAAGCTCGGTTTCAATTGCGACCTGGTATCAAACGGAGAAGAAGCAGTGAAGACATTCCTGAGCCGTTCTCATTCGTTGATTCTTATGGATTGTCAGATGCCGATTGTGGACGGATATCAGGCGACAGCTCGTATTCGCCGCCATGAAGGTTCAAGCGGACGGCATGTGCCCATTATCGCCTTTACTGCAAGCGCTATGCCGGAGGATCGTGAGAAGTGCCTTGCCGCCGGCATGGATGATTACATAAGCAAACCGGTCACGATCGAAAGGCTCAAATCAGTCGTTTCACGCTGGCTAACAAATTTGAGGATAGATAGCGTTAGTTAGCAGTCAACCGCTGCTTGCATGATATGGACCCAAATGTGACGGATTGGCTGAAGCATTCGGAAATATTGAGCCCCTGCAAAGGGCGGCCAAGCAATAGTAAAAATGCCGCCGCGGACTTGTTCCGGGTGGCATTTTTGTTTGGTCCGATAGGGCTCTAGACGGAGTAGTGCAAACCAACCAATGTCCTAAATATCGAACGTCGAAAATTAGAAGATTAGTGCCAGAAACTGTCTACAAATCACTTCTGCGCGCCCCGAATAGCCTTAGCTCGCATGTCCATCTTTGATGCTTCCGCCTTTCGGTTAACTGCCCGCAAGAGTTTGGCGTAATTTTCTAAGGTCGCGGCCACTTTCGGATGAGTAGGTCCCAACGAAAACGACAGGATGCTGACATTGTGATATGCCAAAGTCACGCCACTCGCTTCCGTCAAACGAAAAGGGGACACAAAGTGTCCCCTTCTTTAAGCATCTTTGGAAGTTTGCTTAGTGTGCTGCAAGACCACGGTTAGCCATTTTGTACGGTGTCCGGTTATGGGACACGATCGACAGAATCGCGGCGTTCTTGAGCATCGTTGCATGCAGGCCGCGTTCGGCACGAACCTGTGAAGCAGTCAGTTGTTTGAGTGTCTTCACATTGGCCAGTGCGCAAGTGATTGAGATGTCGCAGATGTGAGCTTTGATGCCATCGCCAAACGGTTCGGATCTCAAATTGCGGAAGCTGATTTCCGGTGTTGGGTTTACTGCATCGAAACTTGCTGCAAAGTTTCTGGTCAGGATAACTTGCTGACCAGGCAGCAGCTCGATGCGCTGTTTGTTATCAGCAACGACCGTGACGGCACCGTTACGGCTGTCGCCCAGATCGCTGATTGATACATCGTTACCGGTTTCGACAATCCATACATGGGAATTGGCTGCAATCAGAACTTTGCCTTCGTGTGTTTTGACGATGATGTCGCTCTTCGGTGCGAACAATACTTTGCCGCGATCCAGATTGAAGAAAGTGCCTTTGCTTCCAGGTCCGGCGACAACGCCTTTGGCAGCTAAGCGACCAAGTACGACGCCATCAAACTCGGAACCATCCATAATAGCGCCATCAGAAAGGACGGCATTGTCTTCTTCGTCGACTTCGAAATCGGCTTCAACCTTGCCTTCCAGTGTCTCCGACTTCGCCGACGATCTCAACCCGAAAGCAATCGGTGTTGTATCGGTGGGTACTCTGCCGGCAGTGCCGGTGGAGATAAATGACGACGCTACTGCAGCGGCATTGAGCTCGGAAGGAGCGCCGATGCCAGCAACAACACCATTGCCTTGCAAACCACTTACATTGACTGGGTTAGCCAAAAATGTGCGCGGGCTATTTAGAATCACTGTGCCGCCGCGCCCGTACAGACTGGAGAAATTGATGACGCCAGATGCCGTGAACACAGGAGACGAAACGGAGAGGAATCCACCGTTGCCGTACTCAGCTGTTCCCAGAATCGAACCGACACTAATTACTCCGTTGCTCACCAGGTAGACCGTGCCACCATTGCCGTAAGGCGGATCGCTGACGTTGATCATCTCGGAAGTAATTCCGGAATTACCATTGATGCTCACGAAGCCGCCGCCTTGCGACCCAGTTGCCAGAACGGTGTTGGCATTAGCCATTCCTGTACTGGTCAGGACTACGCTGCCACCGGCACCACCAACTGAAGACACATTTACCTGATTGTAATTCAGTCCAGAGCCGTAGCTATTCAGACTGCCGCCGTTGCCGGTGAGACTTGTTGCAAACACGTTGCCGATATCTACAATGCCGCCGTAGACGAGGGCCGATCCACCATTACCGGTTACGGCTGAAGCGTTGATTGTGCCGACTCCGATTTGTGAGCCCAGCAAGGAAGCCGTTCCACCAATACCGCCAGTGCCGGAGTTAGACGACACGATGATGGAGTTGAGGTTGAGGTTTGTTCCCGATATCTGAACACCACCACCATTGCCAGCAGCACTGGAAGCGAAGAGGTCGCCGATAGTTACTCCTTGATCAGCAGTAATTGCCACTTGTCCGCCGTGTCCGCCTGCGTTAGAGAGTGCAGCTACAGTCAGAAGATTGATGTTTATGTTTGGTCCGTGAGCTTGTAAGTTGCCACCGTTGCCACCGTTGCCAGTTGCGCCGACGATGCCAACATTTACGTTCCCACCGAGCATCACAGTGCCACCATTGCCAGCGGAAGAGGAAGCATCGATGGTGTTAATGACCACTTGTGCTCCGGACAGTGAAACTGTCCCGCCGTTCTGCCAACCATTTGCGTTTATGAAATTGCCGTTAGTGACACCGGAATTGGAAATCAGAACTAGACCGCCTGTACCGGTGGTTGATCCGACACCGATGAAGTTGGAAGTCGAATTGATTCCCTCGAATTGGACGCGTCCGCCGTCGCCGCCGTTACCAAGTGCAGTTACGGTATCTACGGTGATTTGGCCACCGTCCAGAACGATCACACCGCCATCACCGGCTGTTCCCGATGCGTTAATGGTCTGAACGTTGATTTGGTCTCCACCGAATAGCACCGTTCCGCCTGTGGCACCGGAGGTATTCAGAGAAGTGGCTTGCAAGTTATTGCCAAAAGCCACAATCGTGCCGCCTTGTCCACCTGGGCTTTGCGCTGACGCGGAGCCCAGAATCAAGTTGGTTACAGCGAAGGAGATTGAACCGCCGGCACCGTCACCATCACCGTCTGCGGTGATCGAGCCGATCGTCACTTGGGGCACGGTGAAATTCAACGAGCCGCCAGAGCCGCCGTTAGTGCCATTTACAGAGATTGAAGTACCTATGAGTGAGCTTCCGGTTACCGTCAGGACACCGGCTGTCGAACCGACTCCGCCGCCGCCACTTGCGATGGTACCGAATGTGACCGCGCCGCCATTAAGGGTGATTGCGCCACCATTACCTGCAAAGCCAGATGTTGTGATGGTTCCAACATCAATTGCATTGGTGCCAGTTATTGTTACCGGTCCACCGGTAGCCCCCGAGGTGTTCAACGTGCCGATAGTTGTGTCGGCGCTGTTGACCACAATCGATCCACCCGTTCCGGAACCACTGGTTGCATTGGCAGTGTTGACCTGAACGGTGGTGCCGTTAATCGAGATCAGACCGCCGGGTCCAGAGCCAGCTGTGTTTGCGTTCAGCGTATTGATGGTGATGGTTGGCGCTACGAGATAAATCGCGCCTGCAGAAGCAGCGTTGTTGCCGTTGGTCTCGATGCTATTACCGATGATTGCAGTTCCTGCACTCAGTCTGAAGATTCCGCCAAAAGCGCCTGCATCGTTGGCATTGCTGAACAGATCGCCGAAGTTAATAGTCCCACCGGCAAGTGCCACCAGTCCAGCTTCTGCTGTCAGGTTACCGCCGTTACCGGAGGCATTGGTCAAAATCATGCTGGTTGGCAGCTGCAAGTCGCCATCGTTGATCAAAGTGATTTGTACGATGTGCGCGTTCGTAGCGAAGCTGTTCAACATCAACGATTGGGTTAGGTACATGTCGCCTGCGGCTGGTCCGAGAAGTGCAAGCGTGGTTGTGTCCACGTTGCCGAACCGAATCTGATCGCCTGCGAGCAATTTGCCGCTGCCGGTAATGACGACGTCTTTCAAGACGCCCGAGTGGAACGCGATGATTCCATTGTTGTTAGCTGTGTTTCTGGCTTCGATTGTCCCGTTGTTGAGGACATTCAATGCGGCGCCGCCCAGTGGTAATCCGGCTAGAAGGATGCCACCACCGTTGCCGGTCGTGCCGTTAGCTTGGACCAAGCCGCCGACTGCGACATTCAAACCACCTGTATTTTCCAGGTTGATTCGTCCGCCGTTTACACCATTTACAAGGATTGAACCGGCGATGAAGTTATTGCCGGTTGTAGCGCCGACAACCAGAGGGTTTGCCGACTTCGTGATCACAGTAACGGTGCCGCCGTCAGCGCTGCCGGAAGCATCGATCGTTGAGCCGTTAGCTCCGATTCCGGAAAGGCGGACGTTGTTGGCAGTAAGCGTGATTGCGCCGCCGCTATTGCTTGCTCCGGTTCCTTTGGAAAGGAACTGAAGACCGACGATGTCGCCACCGTTGGCCGTGATGGTC
>JADYXS010000269.1 GCA_021772155.1 Candidatus Obscuribacter sp. | reverse complement strand
CTGATCCTGGCAGTGATTCCGATCATCGGACCGGTAATCGCTTTCGTGATCAACCTGGCATTCCTTGGTCTCACCGGCCTCTTCATCTGGAAGTCCGTTGTGGGCATGATAGCCGCATCCAAAGGCGAGATGAAGAAGATCGAATATATCGGCGATATTGCAGAACAGCGCCTTGGTGGCTAAAGCGCGCGAGATGCTTTTTCCCTTCCTTGCGCCTCTTCCAATTTAACTGACAAACCGAATGCTGACATAGCTTGGTTATCCTCGCCGAGCTGTTTCAACACAACTGCCAATGTGCGTTGCACTTCCGGGTTGTTCGGTGCCAGACGGCGAGCGTCCAACATCAATTCCTTCGCTTCTTTAGGGTTGCCACCATAGGCGTACAACTGAGCAAGACGCAGCTTCGGCACATACTCATCAGGTCTGTTATTGACCTGTTGCTGTAGTTCAAAAATTACGCGGTCCATGGCGCCATTGCCGGCGCTCCCAAGAAGTGTTCTGAGCGCTTCTGGCGGCCCAGATTGAGTTTCTTGCGCTATTGCCAGCATATATTCTTCCAAGCCTATCTTCAGCTTACCTGAGCGCGCAAGCGCGATCCCACGCAGCTTGCGCGCAGCAAAATTGTTGGTGTTTGACTGCACAACGTGAGCCAACTGCACGGCCGCCTCTGCCGGCTGCTTCCGGTCGAAGTAGATCTCGGCCAGCTCCATGCGCGGAAGTTCCCACAAAGGATTGGCTTTCGTCAAAGATTCATACTGGGCAATGGCGTCGTCGTAATGCCTGAGCTTGTTCAGTTTTTGAGCATAGTTCAGAGTCACCAGCTTGTTGCGTGAAGACAATGCCACGCCTTTCTTCAAATATTTCAAGCCGTCATCACCGGCTCCGGCCATGATAAATACGTTACCGGCGCAAATGTTTGCCAGCGGGTCGTGACCATTCCTTTGAACCAAGGATGCCGCTTCTCGAGTCGCCTCTACAAGTTGCCCGGCGGCTGCCATTTGCATCGGTTTGAGCGCATTGGCTTGTTCCATAATGTTCGTTTCTGTATAGGTGGCCTTCTTGTTGCCCGGCCCCCCTTGCGAGTCAAAGCTGACAATGGTGAACCAGAAGAACGACATGCCAACCACAGCAGCGACAAGTTCTGCAGACATGAATGCCTGAATCACTGTCTCTCTTTTGTAGGGTTCAACGTTTTGCACAGCTAAATTCTCCTGAATGCGCATGGCGTAACTCGTTCAAAGCCAGACTGAAAGACTCGATAGCGTTTCCTTGTTTGACATAACTGCTGATCTGTCGCTTGGTTTTCTCAGCTAAATCGCAAACCCGACTGATATAGCGCGCACATGCTGCGTTGTCGTGTGAGCGTTCTTGCAAAACCTCTATTTCACTGGCAACAAATAAATCGAGCACGCGCTCTGCTGCATCGTACTCCTCAACGTCGTGTTCCTGAAGCGCCTTGCAAAGCTCTTGTAGTTGCTTCGACATTTCCAGCCCGTCGGTTATTGCTCGAAGATATGGTTGCGCATTTGGTGCGCCAAAAAACTTGCGGGAATTCAAAACCAACTCCGCGCGCGCCAGCTCAAGACGCTTCACCACTTCCTCATCAACGCACTCGACAGCCCCAGCACTCCAGTAGCCAAGCTGCATGCTCTGGTTGACAGGCACTATCTGACAGCGACTAACTATCGTTGAAAGGACATCATCAGTGCTGTCGGCAAAAAAGAAGAACAGGCAATTGGCCGGTGGTTCCTCAATGCTTTTAAGCAAAGCATTGGCAGCTGGTCGGTGAAAAGTTATCTGATCAGATTGCGGGACAACAATGATTCTGACAAAGGTTGACGTTTTTGAAAGCTCTTCTGTAAGACCACGAACTTTCTCAACTGGTATTTTTTGACTTTTTCCTTCGCCCGTTACCATCCACCAAGCTTGAGGGTGCTCACCCTTGGCAATCCATTGGCAGTTCAGACAAAACAGCTTCATGTCGGCTTCATTTACCAGGCAGCTTCCGCCCTTATGCCTGCTGGTACCCTGACAATTCACGTAGGCGGCCAGCTGGCGGGCAAGTGACAGCTTGTCGGCAGCAGCCCGTCCCACTAATAGGTAGGCGTTGGCTACTTTCCCTCGCGACAGAGCCGCCTCAAACAGTCTGCAGGCCAGAGGCTGGGCAGACTGTAGTGTCGGGCTAAAGATAGTAAAAGCAGTAGAATTCACGGACTCAATATTCCCCGCCTAGGGTAAGGATACACGAAGCCCAGCCGGGTGAGGCGGCATTTTTGCAGGTTTCTTAACGGCTAATAATAATCGGACAGCCCATATGAAATCACCGTAACAAGCGGTTTGACAGCGTTTTACCCTAGGCGCTAGACTATCTGGGTCGAACGAACGTGGCCTTCAGCTGACTTCCTGCAAGAGGAACGGCTAGAGGTTCTTCGATGTGTTTATCTGGTCAAGCTGCATTTAGGGAGCTAGTACTTTGGCGAATGTAATTGTCGTGGGCGCTCAATTCGGTGACGAAGGCAAGGCGAAGGTCACAGACCTCTTGTCGCAAAACGCAGATGTAGTCGTCCGTTATCAGGGTGGAGCGAACGCCGGTCACACCGTCGTGGTTGACTCCGGCACATACAAGTTTCACTTGATCCCTTCCGGAATACTCTATAAGGGCAAGCTTTGCGTGCTTGGCCCAGGCATGGTTATTGACCCTCAGGCATTCTTGAAAGAGCTCGGCGGACTGATGGAGCGCGGGCTCGATGACAGCGGACTTAAGGTCTCAGCCACAGCGCACGTGACAATGCCATATCACTTGATTCTTGACGCCGCGGAAGAAGACGCTCGCGGACCGCAAAAAATCGGCACGACAAAGCGCGGAATCGGACCAACATACGCCGACAAGTGCTCGCGCACCGGCATCCGCGTGGAAGATTTGCTGGACACAGAAGTGCTTAAGCAAAAGCTAGAGTACATTGTGCCGAGAAAGAACGTGTTGCTTGAGCGGCTCTACAATTTGCCGCCTCTGAACGCCGGAGAAATTCACGAGCAATACATCGAATACGGCAGAAAGATGTCCAAGTACGTCTGCGACACCAGTGCCATCATCTTCAACTCGGTGCGCGAACGCAAAAACATTCTGTTTGAAGGCGCTCAAGGTACGCTGCTTGACCTCGATCACGGCAGCTATCCATACGTAACCAGCTCCAGTCCAACTGCAGGTGGTGCCTGCATTGGCGCCGGTATCGGACCGACAATTATTGACCGAGTAATCGGTGTTTCGAAGGCCTTCATGACCCGCGTTGGCGAAGGTCCATTCCCCACAGAACAGGGCGGTGAAATTGGCGATCAATTGCGTCAAATCGGCAAACCCTGGGCAGAAGTCGGTGTAACTACCGGTCGTCCTCGCCGCTGCGGATGGTTTGATGCGGTGCTCGGCAGATATGCAGTGCGGATCAACGGACTGGATTGCATGGCGGTGACCAAGCTTGATGTTCTCGATGAATTCGATGAAGTGAGAGTTTGCGTTGCATATCGCGACATCAAGACAGGCGAGCGCCACAACGAACTGCCAAGTATTGCCGGGTCGATCTTCTCGCGCATGGAACCGGTCTATGAAACTTTCGCCGGTTGGAACAAGCCAACCACCGAATGCCGCAGCTTCAAAGACCTGCCTGTGGCGGCACAACGCTATCTCAACTTTATTGAAGAGCAAGTCGGTGTGCCGGTTGCCATCGTTAGCGTCGGGCAAAAGCGCGACAATACGATCATCATTGAAGATCCAATTCACGGTCCAAAGCGCGTACTGACAAAATCGACGAAGTTCTAGTTCTTAGTTGCCGGACGGACAATATAAAATTGAATGCCTTGCTTTATTCTCAAAGCAAGGTTGTTCTTTTTGCCCTTGCAGCGCTCGATTCCAGCCAGGGCAACAGCGGATTTACTGTCAATTTCCAGGGCCCGACCGTACTCCAGAATGGCACCGTTGTAGTCGTTGCGATAAACTTCTAGATTTCTAGCCAGCTTCAGTCTGGCTTCCAGAGAATTGGGATAGCGCTTCAAAATGGTGCGCAGTTG
>JADYXS010000268.1 GCA_021772155.1 Candidatus Obscuribacter sp. | reverse complement strand
GCCCCAAAACGTTCAAAGAAAGTTCAAACATTCGCACCCCAGGATCGCTGTCGTCGCCCATGCCACTGCGGCGGCGTGAGTTTTCTTTCAGGCACTACTTAACACCTCGACGCCCCTAGAGATCTCCACTAGTTTCGCCAAAACTCGACGTGGAAATACTTCGCATCAGACGATTGGCAACGGAGACGCTCAAATTGGCGGTGCGAAGATGTTCCTGTAAAAGAGTCTTTGTTCCCGCCTTCGTCCTTCTGCTGCTCCTCTTCGTGCTGGCCATTCAAAGTGACGGCCAGCAGTCCCCTCGGGAATTTGATCAACACGCCGGAGGAAGCGCCCCCATTTGGAAAGTTGAACCGTCCTTCAAGAAGGACATCTTCACGTTCGTGCGGATTAAGTACAGCGTCGATGGCACCTACGGCTATGGGGAAGACCCTGACATGCGTTGGCGGATCGATGCGCCGGACAGCGATCTGAATTTTTCGTTCCGCCTCCAGCAGGTTACCTCCATCAAGGTGAATCCGGAAGGAAAATTTCTTGCCATTACCGACAAGGAACTCTTCGACTATCCTTTCATCTACATCGTTGAGCCCGGCCGTTTAACCTTCACGGAACAGGAAGTCCCCATCTTGCGTCGTTACCTGCTGAATGGCGGTTTTCTAATGTGCGATGACTTCTGGGGAGATCGCGACTGGTTGAACTTTTCCAAGGAGCTAAAGCGTGTTTTTCCTGATCGGCAAGCCATTGACCTCCAAATGGATCATCCCATCTTCCATTGCGTCTTCGACATCAAGGAGAAGCCCCAAGTGCCGGGAGTGGACTGGGGAATCCGGAGTGAATTCACCGGCCAGACCTACGAAGCCCGCCGCGGACCTGGTGCGGAAGAAGTTCACTACCGCGCCATCCTTGATGACAAGCAACGAATCATGGTGATGATCTGCCACAACACGGATCTCGGCGACGGCTGGGAACGCGAAGGCGAGAATGAGTATTACTTCCGAGAGTTCTCCGAGAAGAAGGCGTATCCGATGGGCATCAACATCGTGTTCTACGCCATGACTCATTAAGCCCTACCGAGGAGTCTCATAGAGTTCCATTCGTTAAAGCAAAAAGGGCGTTCCTAAGAACGGCCTTGATTGAAATGATGTTTTTCCGAACTGCTTACTTCGCAGCCTCAAGCTTCTTGTCTTCAGCTTTAGCAGGGTCTGGTGCAGCTTCCACCGGCAAATCAACCCACTCAAGGATGGCTCGCTGAGCGGCGTCACCCTGCCGTTCGTTCAGGCGGATGATGCGCGTGTAACCACCTTGGCGCTCTTTGAAGACGGGAGCAATTTTGTCGAACAAGATGTGAACGACGTCTTCATTCTCACGCCACGCAAGACGAGCCACAGCTCCTTTGCGCTTAGGCGTTCCCTTGAACAACGAGCGCGGCTGCTGACGCAAGCGCGCCGCAACGAGGCGGCGATCATGCAGGCTCCCACTTTTGCCCAAAGTGACCATCTTCTCTGCGACAGGACGAGCAGCTTTGGCTTTGGCCAAAGTTGTCGTAACACGTTTGTGCTTGATGAGGCTGCAAACCAAGTTTGCCAGCATCGCATTGCGATGCTCAAACTGCATGCCGAGTTTGGCAGTTTTCTTAAGGTGTCTCATAAAAAATCAGGCGCCAATCAGGAGGCGGCTTTGGCTTCTTCTTTCGGGGCTTCGAGCAGTTCTGCCTCGAAGGTCATGCCTAAGCTCAAACCCAAGGTGGTCAGCTTTTCTTTAATTTCGTTCAACGATTTCTTGCCGAAATTACGGTACTTGAGCATCTCCTGCTCAGTCTTCATCGCCAACTGACCCACAGTGGTGATGTTTGCATTGTTCAGGCAGTTAGCTGCACGAACGCTCAGTTCGATTTCGTTCACGCTCATGCCAAGCAGCTTCTTCATCTTCGACTTGTCGTCGTCCTGCTTGCTTTCTACTTCTTCAAATTCGATGGCGTTCTTGTCGTAACCAACGAACACATCCAAGTGATGCTGCAAAATCGCGCTCGCCTGCGTCAAAGCGTCATCAGGAGAAATACGGCCATCCGTCCAAATCTCAACGATCAAACGATCATAGTCGGTGCGTTGACCCACGCGGGCGCTTTCCACGGAATAACGAACACGGGTCACCGGAGAAAAGAGAGAATCAATCGCGATAACTCCAATCGGCTGATCGATTTTCTTATTTTCGTCACCAGGGCAGAAGCCGCGGCCGACCTTTACTTCCAGTTCCATCTCGAACTTCTTCTTTTTGTCCAGAGTGCAGATGATTTGCTTCGGGTTGACCAGTTCTGTATTCTGGTTCAATTGAATGTCACCAGCCAACACATGCCCTTCCTTGTTGACCGAAAGAAGGAGGGTCTGCGGCTCGCGGACGTGACACTTGAAGAGAATCTTTTTCAGGTTCAAGACGATGTCCGTGACATCTTCAACAGCACCATCGACTGTCGTAAATTCATGCATCGCCCCGTCGATCTTGACGGAGGTAATGGCTGCGCCTTCCAAGGATGAAAGAAGAACGCGACGAAGGGAGTTGCCGATCGTATGTCCGTAACCGGTTTCAAACGGTTCCGCGACAAACTTAGCGTAGTTGGGCAATGCAGAGGAGTCATCCTTCTGCAAACGCTTTGGCATTTCAAACCGACCTAGACGTACTGGCATAGCTTTATTTTCGCAATTTTAATCTGACCTGTCCCCAGTTTGCTTATTCCCGCATCAGGGATAGGTCCGTGTAATTGCATTCCGCTCCCACCCGGGAGCAGCTTTGGTTTAACGGGAATAAAATTCAACAACCGCCTGTTCGTTGGCAATCGGCTGGATTTCGGCGCGTGAAGGGATGCGCATGACCACGCCCTTGAAAGCTTCACGATTGAGCATGAGCCAGTCCGGAACAGTCCGGCTGGTCGAAGATTCGAGATTTTTCGTCGCCATCTGACGGGCGCGACTATTGTCACGAACCTCAACGGAATCGTTCACGCGGAGCGCATATGAAGCGATGCTTACTTTACGACCATTCACCTTGATGTGACCGTGGTTCACCATCTGGCGGGCACCTGCGCGCGTGTTGGCAAGCCCGAGCTGATAAACGACATTGTCCAAGCGCGTCTCCAAAATCTGGAGCATCTGCTCACCGGTGACACCGCGGCGGCGCAAGGCCTTCTCATACACGCCACGGAACTGGCGCTCCATCAAACCGTAGTAGTAACGAAGCTTCTGCTTCTCGATAAGGCCAAGTCCGTACTCCGTGGTCTTGCGACGCGACTTCGGACCATGCACGCCGGGACCGTAGTTGCGGCGTTCGAGATACTTCGAGGGACCAAAAATTGGGATGCCGAAACGGCGGCTGATGCGAACGCGGGGACCTGTATAACGAGCCATAAATTCTTATTGCGTAATGCCTGTTGCTGGAAACTAAACGCGGCGCTTCTTGCGAGGGCGGCAGCCGTTGTGAGGAACCGGGGTCACGTCTTTGATCACGCTGATCTCAAGACCGATTGCCTGAAGGGCGCGGATAGCCGATTCACGACCGGACCCAGGACCCTTTACACGCACCTCGACCTCACGAACGCCATGTGACATCGCCTGACGAGCCGCATCTTGAGCGACTTGTTGAGCTGCAAACGCCGTGCTCTTGCGGGAACCCTTAAAACCAACTCGGCCAGCGCTTGACCAGCCCAGAACGTTTCCGTGCATGTCTGTAATGGCAACCTGAGTATTATTAAAGGTTGCCAAAATGTTCGCCACACCGACCGCAATGTTCTTGGAACCTTTGGCTTTGACGATCTTTTTTGCATTAGGATCGTCACCGAGCAGTTCAGCGGCAGTAGGCGCAGAAGCGGCAACGGGAGCCACCGGCGCAGCGGGAACAGATTTGGCAGCTTCGCTTGGTTTTCCTGCAGCCTTCGCGGGAGAAGTCTTGGCAGGCTTCTCCACTGCAGGCTTTGCCTCTTTCTTTGCTTCGGACTTTTTTTGTTTCGTTTCGTCAGCCATAACAGATTAAATTAGTGAACGCCGGTCTTGGCATTCGGATTGCGTTGCACGCCAACAGTCTTACGCGGACCCTTGCGCGTACGAGCATTTGTACCGGTGCGTTGACCACGCACAGGCAAGCCGCGTAGATGGCGGATGCCACGATAACACTTAATTGCCTGAAGCCGCTTCAAGTTCAGACCGATTTCACGACGAAGGTCGCCTTCGATCACGTATTTGCCGTCTTGAATCGCATGGACAATCTGCGAGAGCTGCTGCTCGTTCAGATCCTTGGCGCGAATACTCGGATCAATCCCAGCCTTGCTGAGAACGATCACCGCATTGGCCGGCCCGATGCCATAGATATAGCGCAGAGCGATATCGATTCGCTTGCCGCCCGGAATTTCAACACCGATAATACGTGCCATAATTGCTTAGCCTTGACGTTGTTTGTGGCGCGCGTTCGAGCAAATGACTCGAATCACACCCTTCCGCCTCACGATTTTGCAATTCTCGCAAAGCTTTTTAACTGATGCGCGGACTTTCATTTTAAATTATTTCGTCGTCTTTCTTAAACAAAATGCGGCCTTTCGACATGTCGAAAGGAGACATTTCAAGTCTTACATCGTCACCCACACGTAACAGCGACGCTTCAACCTGATCGCGGTTACCACAATGAGCGACCACATGGTGCCCGTTTGGCAAACTAGCCATAAACAAACCGTTTCCAAGGAAACGCTCTACCGAGGCCTCAATATTGATTGCGTCTTCGATCGACACGTCAAGATCTTCGGCTCTGAGTCAGTCACCAAGACCGTGTGCTCAAAATGGGCGGAGAGTTGACCATCTCTGGTCACCACTGTCCAGCCGTCTTTCAAAATTTTAACTTCAGGCTCGCCGGCATTGACCATCGGCTCAATTGCGATGGTCATTCCAGACGCCAGTTTCGCTGATTTCTTGCCATCGTCGAAATTGGGCACCTGCGGCTCTTCGTGCATTGACCGGCCTACACCATGTCCAACGAACTCGCGAACCACGCTGTAACCATTGACTTCAACGTGCTTTTGTATGGCCCGAGAAATATCGGCAACACGATTTCCAGTCACGGCCTGGGCAATACCAAGATACAAAGACTGCTCGGTCACATCCATCAACCGCTGTGCTTCGACACTGCAACCACCAACGGCCACTGTCCTAGCCGTGTCACCGATGAATCCGTTGTAAACCACGCCGACATCCAAACTGATGATGTCACCAAATTTAAGCCGGACATCCGTCGCCAAGCCATGCACTACCTGCTCATTTACCGACAAACACAAATGGCACGGATATTTTCGGTAGCCTAAGAATGCACTCTTCGCCCCGTAGCTGCTGATACGTCGGGCTGCAAATTCGTCCAACTCGCGCGTCGTTACTCCGGGTTTAACGAAGTCACAGACTTCTTCCAAAACTGTCTGCGCCAACTCGCACGCCGGCCGCATCAACGCCAAATCCTGATCAGACTTAATAACGATCATTGGCTTTAGTCATCCGACTGGAAAGCCTAGAAACGTCCACGCAGACGGCCCTTCTTAAGGAAGCCATCGTAATGACGCATCAAGAGGTGCGACTCCATCTGGCGCATGGTGTCCAGCATGACACCAACCAAGATAAGAATGCTGGTGCCGCCAAAAAAGGTGGCAACTGCAGGAGGAATGGCAATGGCACGATTCAGCAAAATCGGAATGGTCGCTATGATTGTAAGGAAGACAGCACCGGCAAGGGTGATCCGGCTCATTGCGTTGTGAAGAAAATCACTCGTAGCCTGACCTGGTCGAACACCAGGAATGTAGCCACCGTGCTTCTTCAAATCGTCAGCGATCTGAATCTCATTGAACTGAGTAGCAACCCAAAAGTAAGAAAAGAACAAAATCATCGCCGCGTAAAGCAACATGTAGAGAAAGGCACCTTCATTCAGCATGTTGGCGATGTTCGTCAGAAACGGCAATTGATAGCTGCGGCCCAAAAATTCGAGGATCTTTTGAGGAAACATCAAAATTGCTTGGGCGAAGATAATTGGCATCACGCCGGCATAGTTCACTCGCAACGGCATGAAGGAAGAACCACCCGCAACAATTTTACGGCCTACTGCTCTCTGGGCATACTGCACTGCAACTTTGCGCTGGGCCTGAGTCACAGCGATGACACCCGCAATCACGCCAAATAACAAACACAACATCACAATGGCGTGGAAAAAATTGAACCGTGCGTCAGCACCGTCAAGACTGCGAAACATGTCCGCCAATGCCTGAACAGCCTGCGGAAGACGAGCCAAAATGCCGACACCGATTACCAGGGAAATACCGTTACCAATGCCACGCTCAGTGATCTGCTCGCCCAGCCACATCAGCAAAAGAGTTCCCGTTGTAAGAATGATCACCGTCTGGATGCGATACCACCAGATGGCATCATACATTACTAGTTTGCCTTGAAATCCAGGGAAGATATTTGCCGCGTTTTCCCAGCCAATCGCCATCACTAAACCCTGACCGAGGCAAAGCACAACAGTAAGGTAACGGCCGTATTGAATAATTTTGGCCCGGCCACCCTCATCGCGGGCGATTTTTGACAACTGCGGCACAACAGCGGTCAGCAGTTGCAAAATGATTGTCGCGCTGATGTAAGGCATGATGCCAAGTGCACCAATCGCGCAACGCTCAAGTGCGCCACCAGTGAACATACTGTACATCCCCAGCATTCCTCCACCGTCCTTGGAGGCGTTCTTCTCAAAGAAATCAGCCAAGGCCGCTCCATCCAGCCCCGGAATCGGGATCATGGCCGCCACACGGCAGATCGCCAGCACGACCAAGGTGAACACGATCCGTGATTTAAGCTCCGGAATCTTGAAGCAATTGGCGAAAGTATTGGCAATGTTGGCTAGCATGAGTGGGTGAAGAAGAGATCGCTATTTCTCAACCGACTGAGCTTTTTTGATGACGATAACCTCGCAAGATCCGCCCTGGGCTTCGATCTTTGCGCGAGCTGATGCACTAAAGGCATGTGCACTGACCACAAGCTTTTTGCTCAATTCCCCGGCGCCCAAAATCTTGACCAACTTGACCGGACCATTCGCCAAGCCAGCCTTGCGGAATGCATCAACGCCAACTTTGGTACCGTTGTCGAACTGATTTAATGAATCGAGGTTAACGCCAACGTAACGCGTGGTATGGCGTGCATTATTAAAGCCACGCTTCGGCATCCGGCGAATGAGAGGCATCTGGCCGCCTACAAAGCCAATGCGGATGGAACTTCCGGAACGAGCCGTCTGGCCTTTGCCGCCACGACCCGAGGTCTTGCCGTGACCGCTGGATTCACCCTGGCCAAGCCGTTTGCGGCGATGCTTGGCACCTGGACGTGGCTTTAGATCATGTAGTCGCATAGAAATTATTGGACTGTTGCTGCAGCCACTTCAGGTTTCTTGACGGAAAGACCACGGCCCAAATAAATTTCTTCACGCATGCGCAGTTGCTGAAGTGCTGAGAGTGTCGCCTTCACCACGTTGGCAGCGTTCTTTGAACCGAGCGATTTGCTCAAAACATCCTTCACACCGACAGATTCAAGAACTGCACGGACAGTCTTACCCGCAATGACGCCGGTTCCAGGCGATGCTGGACGCAACAGAATGTGAGCACCGCAGTACCGAGAAATTACTTCGTGCGGAATAGTTGTGTCTTTTAATGAGATCGAAATCATCCGTGCTTTTGCGATCTCTCCGCCTTTGCGAATTGATTCAGAAACTTCTTTGCCCTTGCCAAGACCAAGCCCAACGCGGCCCTTCTTGTCACCTACTACAACGAGCGCGCTAAGACTAAATCTCCGGCCGCCCTCCACGACTTTGGATGAGCGATTGATG
>JADYXS010000028.1 GCA_021772155.1 Candidatus Obscuribacter sp. | reverse complement strand
GGCGGGATCGTTGGCGTGGGTTCTGGCTGCGGCAGCGTGTTTGGCTGGTCCGGTTCCGCTGCCAGGTGCAAAGTTCTTCGGTACTCCATGAATCATGTTCTCCAAATCAGAAGAAGTAGAGACGTGCTCCATATGGCATAAGTTTCAAGCTCTTCTATAGAAGCAGCTAGCGCTTGGTTAGAACAGTCAGTAGTTCCGCACCCTTTCGCTCCGGAATGGAATCTGTGGGCTTATAGGCCATATCAATTGTAAATCGCTCATCAAACAGGGAGTAGATGTCGTCACGCGAAACTGAAAAAGGTGGCCCGGACTTAGAGTCAACAAGCCACCAAAGAGAGATGAGCTTACCACCGGGCTTGAGAAGGTCGGCAACAGTGTAGACATAAGTGCGTCGGCGTGACGGGTCGATTGCTGAAAAGAAGCAATGCTCCCAGAGGTAGTCGTAATACCCGTCGTATTCATGAATGTCGAAAATGTCGCGCTGAAGCAAGAAGCCCTTTGTGCCAGACAGTCCTGCTTTTTCAAACTTCTCGTGAGTGGCGGCAATTGCCGATGGCGCGAAATCTATTCCGGTGACTTCGAAATTATTTTTGGCAAACAGCAGGCAATCATGCCCTGTGCCGCAACCAAGGACGGCTATCTTAGCAGGCGGCACCGCATATGGTGACTTCAAGTAGGTCACAAGCGGCGGCGACGCCTTGCCGATATCCCAAGGCGTGCGCTTAGTACGGTAGAGGTTGTCCCACCAATCCGCCTTATCTACGGTCAATTGCTTTGCCTGCTGCATGAATTCGAGCGGTCTCCAACTTCCGTATTTTACCCAGATTGGGCAGCAATTTCAGCTGATAGACGTGTCAAGAAGACAGCCTGATCTGGATGAATCAGTTGAAAAGCCAGCTCCAGCGCAACAAACTCCGCCTTGTCTACCTCCCATGAGGCAGTATGCGGCAGCGCATCCTTCGGTGCTGGTCCGGAAAAGCAGTGAATCCGCTTGCGCGTCTTAGTGTACTCGGCAGAGCCAAGGTCATGCAGTTCCATTGGCTCAACACCGGTCTCTTCTCGAGTTTCACGCCGAGCAGCAACCTCCAGCGGTTCGCCCGGCTCCGGTTCACCTTTGGGGATACTCCACGGCGCGCGGCGATTATAGTTGCCGGAAGCATGCACAAGTAACACTTCAAGCTTACTTCCGGCATACCGGTACAGTAGAGTGCCAGCTGTTTCCTTCATCCCAACAGTATAGTTGGCTGGCTACATATTCAATTGGCGAATGATCACTGCCACAACGATTCCTGCAACCGAAGCCAGCACCACAAATACAGTCAGACTAACGACTGAATGAACATTTGCTCGATGGGTATCGTAATCGCACATGCCTTTCAAGGATGATTTCGGTATGCGCTGAGAATCTACCAAGGAGATCGACTCCTTCCAGCTACTGACTGCAAGCTTAGACCGCCGGGCCTCATGCTCACGGATCTGACTCTGATGGCGACCACTGGTGGAAAACTCCTTGCCTATGCTCTCACTGTCATAAGCAACCAATGGATCGAAAGTGGCACCTGTATTCGGACTCGGTACGTAGTTAGACATGCGCGAACCTCGCGAAAATCGGGATGCGCAATCTTCTAGTCGCCTGGCGAAATGCCAGGCAACACGGGCGCGAAAAAATGCACCCATCAAGGATTGCAGCGATAGTAATTAGTAAGCCAAAGTGCCGAAAAAGTGCACTAAGGTCTAATAAATATGCTGCAAACAGTCTCAATTGTCAAGCCGAATTTATAGTCCCATGAAATCCGGGCCACTACCTTGCTCTGTCGGCTTGACGCGCAGATTAACCTCTGGGCAAACGATTTCGCAGGTACGGCAATGAATGCAATTCTCCAACGACATTCCGTGCTTTCTCAAGTCGGCGATTATGTCAATGCGGTGGACTTCAGCAGTGCAATCAGCCACGCAGGGTACCGCTTTTCCAAGCGACTCGTACTTCTTGATGCACTCGACGCAAACATCGGCGTTGAATTCATCTATATGGTTGTTGCCTTCATGGTATTTGGTACCGGCGAAGAACACTGCGTCAGGACGCGAATAAATAGTTGTCTTGTCGAAGCCTTGCGGTTCTTCATAACGCGGCGGAACCCAATCAGGAACAATGTCTTTGTAGTCCGGATGATAGGTAATAGGGCCAATATCTCGTCCGCGTTCCATCAGATCGAGAGCGTCCATTCCGTCGAACATTGCCCGGACCGGATTCGGGAAACCGGCATTGATCATCCCCAGCAACGGCTTCCCGTTGTCGATCCCTCTTGCCACTTTCGGAAGATAGTCCTTAAGTAGGCGCGGGTTGTTCTTGAATGTATAGCGGAAATAGCGATCGCGGAAGGACTCCTTGATCACAAAGCTGTCGTTCAAACGTGCTTGATAGGCAGCCAGCTGATGTTCGGTCAAGTCATTCTTGACAAAGCCTTCATGCAAAACTTCTGCTGCAATGCGACCGCACTCCATGGAACGGTCAATGCCAGCCAGATTTTTGACGTTCAAGACCCCTAGCGCATCGCCGAGGAGCAACGCTCCAGGTACGTAGAACTTCTTAGGCAAACTGTAAAAGCCGCCTTCCGGAAGCAAGGCTGCGCCGTATTTGAGCAATTTGCCACCCTTGATCATTTCTTGAATCCAAGGGTGTTTTTTGTAGTCTTGCAACTTCAACTGCGGATTCATGTTCGGATCGTGACTGTCCAAACTAATCACTAAACCAATCGTCAGCTTCTTGTCCTTCATGCCGTAAACGAAGCCACCACCGAAGGTGCCATCGAGAAGCGGAAATCCGAGCGTGTGCCAGACTTTACCAGCGTAGTCCTTGTCGCACTGCCAAACTTCCTTGACGCCGACAGACCAGATTTGCGGATTATCTCTGAGCTTATAGTGATCAATGACGTCACGCGAAACGAAGCCTTTATCGCCAAATGCCGTAACTCGAGCGTAAACGTAGTCTTCTTCGCTTTGGGCATTTTCCGTGACGGTAACGCCGGCGACGCGTCCATCTTCAAAAACGACTCCGTGGGCGGCAAAGCCGGTGAACAGATCAATGGCTACGTTCGGAACTTCTTTCGCTTTCTCTTGTATTTGCCGCGCCATCCACTGAACGACGTGACTCAACGTGAGAACGAGATAGCCGGTCTTATCGAAAGACTTAGGGTAAAGCTTTGGCGGAATATCCCACTTGCCGTTTGCGCCTAAGACAGAAAGATTACTGTCGTTGCAGATTGCTTCAATTGGGAAGCCTTGCTCTTTGTAATTCGGCCAGACAGATTCCAGAACGTGCGGATGAGATACCGCGCCGCTGAGAATGTGGCTGCCAAACTCTTTGCCTTTTTCAAGAATACAAATCGAGAGTTCTTTACCGCTCTCTTTTGCAAGTTCCAACAAGCGGTACGCAAGTGTGAGGTTGGAAGGACTTCCCCCAACCAAAAGTAGGTCGTACTCAATGCGAGTGGACAACTGCTTCTACCCCCGGCTTTGATCCCAATTTTTCTTTCTTAAGCTGCCGGATCATTTCCGGAACAACTTGTTGTACGTCTCCGACGATGCCGAAATGAGCGAACTTGAAGATCGGTGCGTCGGGGTCTTTATTGATCGCGATGATTGTACCTGATTTAGACATGCCAACTCGGTGCTGAATCGCACCTGAAATTCCGCATGCGATGTACAGCTTAGGACGCACAGTCTTGCCGGTTTGCCCGACCTGGTTGTCGTAGGGAATCCAGCCCAAATCTACGACTTTGCGCGAAGCGCCAACTGCGGCGTTGTCGAAGCAGTCGGCAAGTTCCTTTAGAAGTTTGAAACCATCGGCGGTCCCGAGACCATAGCCACCACTTATGATGACGTCGGCATCGGTCAACTTGAGAGCAGAGGCGATCTCGCGCACTACTTGCGCAACCTGCAGTCGAAAATCTTCAGGTTTGAGATTGACAGCGATTTCTTTGATTTCACCGGTCCTTGACATATCCATCTTCAGTGGAATCATGACACCAGGTCTGGTGGTAGCCATTTGCGGATTCTTCCATGGCCCAAGAATGCGCGCTTTCAAACTTTCACCGAAACTCGGGCGGATGGCATACAAGCAATCCGGATACAGTCCAATTTTGGATGGATCCATTTTCGCTTTGTGCTCGTAAGGGCCGATATCGAGCTCGGTACAGTCAGCCGTTAGCCCGGTTTCAAAATGCGCAGCAATGCGTGGTGCCAAATCGCGCCCGGTTGTAGTTGATCCGAGCAAACAGACGTGCGGTTGCTCCGGCAAAGACTCCAGCAGATCGCAAACGACGCGACGGTAGGGAAGCGTGCGGTAAACCTCAAGCTCCGGATGATCGGCGACATAGACAAGGTCGGCACCGTATTGAATAAGTTTCTCAGGCATGTCGCCGAGCTTGTAGCCGACGATGGCGCAGGTAAGTTTAGTGCCTAGCTTGTCAGTCAGTAAGCGTCCTGCGCCAAGCAGTTCCAGAGTAACTGGCTGAAGCTCGCCCATAATGTGTTCGGCGATCACCAACACATTGCCGCGCGGCGTCTCGTGAATGGGCAGCGTTTCGTTGTTTTCGAGGTTAATTTGTTCAGTCATGATACGGCGAGGAATTCCTTGACATTACTGGCTTTGAGTACGTCGGAGACCATTATTTCAGGGGCCTGACCTTCAGAAACTTTGCAACTACCGCCGAGCTCTCCGACTTTGTCGGTATGAGCAACGATAGTTGGAGAACCTTTGAGTCCACATCGATCGGATTCAGCACCGATGATGTCTAAGTCAACAGTGGTTATCACTTTGGACAACTCGTCGGCATGACGCTGGAGATATGCCACTTTCCAGGCACCGCGGAAAGATTTGTACTCAAGCGGATGATAAGAGTTGGCAACAGTGATCAATGCAGGCAATTGACTAATGACATGCTGACAACCGCCTTCGATTATCCGTCGTGCTTTCAAGCGGTCGTTCTCGACATCCAAACTGAAATCTTCGCAGTAGGTAACCTGCGGAAGGTTGAGTCGTTCAGCAATTTGCGGACCAACCTGGGCTGTATCACCGTCAGTTGTCTGCAAGCCGCAGAATATCAAATCGTAATGGCCGCACCATAGAATGGTTTTATGCAGAGCGTATGCAGTCGCCAGAGTATCGGAAGCAGCAAGTCGCCGGTCGGAAAGAAGCACGCCGCGATCTACGCCGTGTTCCAAAGCTTCAAGCAATACTTCAACAGCAGGAGGCGGTCCCATGGATATACAAGTGACCCTGCCGCCGTATGTTCTCTTCGTGTGCAAAGCAGCTTGCAGGGCGTAGCGATCAAACGGGTTTAGCATCCGTTTCGCCCGCGCGCGGTCGATGGTGCCATCCGGGTTCAATCCAGCCTTTGATCCTTGATCTGGCACTTGCTTCACAAGTACAAAAATGTCGTATGGGCCTGGCATTTGCGCTACCTATAAGTAACCACATTACATATTAGCGGCATTTGGATGGGCGGCTGTCTAATGTTAAACATAAGGCCACTTTCGAGTATATTTAACTTCATTGAATTGCAGGGCGCTTGATAAGGCGCCCGTAAGGGTTTCGTACAGAGCCTACATTCAAAACTCAGGAGGAAGATCCGTGTTCCGAAGACGCCAGTTTGCCGTGCTCATAGCACTGTCCACCACTTTGCAGCTTGCCGGTCCAGCAGTCGCGGAAACCCTGAATTCTATAGCGCTGACATCCACGCCTTCGTCAAAAGGCGCAATGCCTAGCACCTCTCAAATGCCACAGTTCAATCAGTTCGTTGACGATTACTTCGCGGCCTCGTTCAAAGCAAATCCGAATTGGGCAACTTCATCTGGAATTCATGATTACGACGGGCAACTGGACACGATGAGCAAAGATGCAATCGCTCTGCGCATCGTCGAACTCAAGAAATTAGTAGAACGAAATAAAACGTTTGACCCCATCAGACTCGACAGCATCGGGTCGGTCGATCAGCTCCTTATAAGCAACGACGCGCACACCCAACTGTTAGAACTGGAAACAATACAAAACTGGAAGCGCAACCCAGATATGTATAGCAGTCAGGCAAGCTCGGACATATTCAGCTTGATGAAGCGCAACTTCGCAACTCCTGAGGAACGCCTGAAATCGGTCATTTCAAGAGAGAAATTGATTCCCGAATTGCTAAGCAACGGCAAGAAAAACTTAGAAAATACACCGAAGATTTTTACAGAAGTGGCCATCCAGCAACTTCCTGGCATCATCGACTTTTTCCAGACACAAGTTCCTGCCACATTCGCCGCCGTAGCTGACGCGCAGCTACAGAAAGATTTTGCTCAGTCGAATTCCAACGTCATTACATCATTGAAGGACTATCAGCAGTTTCTCAAAAACAATGTGCTACCTCGTTCGATAGAAAATTTCGCCATCGGAAAAGAGAATTACCAGAAGAAACTTATGTACGAAGAGATGGTGACGGAGTCTGTCGAATCTTTGCTCGAGAAGGGCGACATTGAGTTGAAACGGCTGCAAAAATCTTTCATGGAAACTGCAAAACAGATCGATCCGAAGAAAGAACCACATGCACTTTTCGCATCACTTTCCTCGGATCATCCAAAGCCGGATCAATTGATTGATTCCGTAACGAGCGTGCTGGCGAATTTGCGCGAACGCAGTAAGGCCTTAGTGACGATACCAGGCGAAGCAAATCTAACAGTCCAGGAAACCCCACCGTTCATGCGCGCCATCACCTTTGCCTCAATGGATTCGCCCGGACCATTGGAAACGAAAGCGACAGAAGCCTTCTATCAAGTGACGATTCCAGAGAAAGATTGGAGCGCCACAAAGACAGAAGAACATATGCGGTCCTTCTGCGATAAAGACCTGATTAATACAAGCGTGCACGAAGCCTATCCGGGCCACTACGTGCAGGGGCTATGGATGAGGTTGGCGCCTTCCAAAACCAGAAAACTGCTTTATAGCGGATCGAACTCCGAAGGCTGGGCGCATTATTGTGAAGAGATGATGGTGGATGAAGGCACGCCAGATCCGAAGCTAAAACTTGTGCAGCTGCACGACGCATTGTTGCGCGCGGCCAGATATATGGTGGGCATCCGTATGCACACACAAGGGATGACAATGGATCAGGCAAGAGAGTTTTTCGTAACCGAAGGGTTCCAGGAACAGGCTAATGCGGATCGCGAAACCAAGCGCGGCACAATGGATCCAACCTATCTCGTTTACACCTTGGGCAAGTTACAAATTCTTGCGCTAAGGGACGATTACAAAAAAGCCAAGGGCGCGCAATACAGCCTTAAAGATTTCCACGACAACTTCTTAGGTCAAGGCTGCCCGCCTGTTGAAATCGTCCGGGCCGCACTGCTGAGCAAAAGTCCCAAGCCCTAACTTCAGCCAAAAATGTCGGGTGCGGGTATCATATACCTGTGCCCGCGTTATGGCGCTTCATCATCGAGGTAGTGAATGAGATCCGCAGCCAAGTTCCTTTCCCTTGTGATCGCGCTGACGGCCACCGTACCAACGCAATGCGCTTTCGCGGTCCCGACGGCAAACAGCAAAGCCGTGACTAAGAAAGCCGCATATCATCCATCAGTTCACCGCGCTGCTCACGTTAGCTCTGGCGCAGCCAAGGGACATCAAGCGCAGAAAGGTGGTCTGGTCTGGAACTCTGTTACCGCAGGGTTCGCACTGGCAAAGAAAACGAACAAGCCAATTGTCGTGGACTTTTATACCGACTGGTGCGGATGGTGCAAAGTGATGGACGAACAAACGTTCAATAATGATGCTGTCAAAAAGGTTTTAGCCAGCAAATTTGTATTGGTGCGCGCTAATGCCGAGGACGGCGCTGACGGTCAGAAACTTTCCAAAGCGCTAGAAGTCAGAGGATTTCCGACCACTGTGCTTTGCGATCCAGGCGGCACACCAAAAGCAGTCATGGTTGGATTCGTCAGACCCGATAAGTTCTCTGCGCAACTGAGCGAATTTTTGACTGCTAAACCAGCGGTTGCTCCTGCTGCCAGCGAGTAAAACCAACCGATGGGCAAGGCAAACCGGAAGGTTCGCTTTAACTGATAGGGGAGCGCAGGCGCCCCGCCTGCTTTTGTCCTTTGTTTAACACCCGGAGCGGGCGGGACGCCTAATGCCACTCACTTAAAGTCTTTGAATCTTTATTTTAGTTGAATAAGTGAGCTTCTTTCCGCGGTATCGCAGGACAGGAAATTTGCCGTGCATT
>JADYXS010000027.1 GCA_021772155.1 Candidatus Obscuribacter sp. | reverse complement strand
GTTCCGTAGTGGTCGCGCCTGGCAATCCGTCCAGGTCGATTACGAGCCGGTCAGGCTCGCGCAATCTAAAAGTACGATAACTGAACTTCCTGGAACCAGACAATTGCAAGCTGAGCGGGTCAGCGCCTTGATAGGTGATTGTTAGACATTTCTCTAATTCAGCGGATTCCGCAGTGGGCATGGTTTTCACGGAGACGGGCGGAAGGGGGGGCCCGTAGACGTCCTGGCCCACAGTCTTAGCAGGCGGTTTCGTGGGCGGCTTCTCTTTGACCGGCAAAGGCTTGCTCACGCCGTCGTTTAGCTTGGGCTCTGCGCGAGTCTCCGGCTGTTGCTGTTCAGACGATTCCCCGAACAGCTTCTTGAACATCTTCTTGAATCCCCTCGGTGGAGCGGCGCGAACATCTTCCAGGGAGGTGTAAGTCACGTCCGAAGGCGAATCTTCGACAATTGGACCGCGCAATGTTGCGGCATCGTTGGCAGTCAACCGAGCTGCGGGCTTGGATGGTGCAACTGGCGGAGCCTGATCTAATGAGCGCGCTATTTGAGGAGCTGTTCGCGGCGCCACTTGCAATCGGTCATAAGCGCGTGCCGAGCCGACAGCATCCGGTAATTTGATGGTCAACGCCCCTGGATTAGAGCGAATTTCCACTTTCCCGAAGGCGTCCTTCTTATCGGCGAGCATTGAAATTCGAAGAATCGGCGGAAAGGATTGAAGCTGGCCGATTCGGACTTGCTTTATTGAGGATTGATCAAATGTGAGAACTGTTTGATCTGGAAGTAGTGATGCTCCGGCGAAGTCCACCGTCATCAATACGCGCCCATCTGGAGCAGGCAAGTAGCGGATCGTTGGATATGGCAACTGCCCTAACTTTTGTGTGTTCAGTAACACAAAGTTACCGGCGGTATCAGGCGTGACTGATACCACTCGTATATGCTGCGATGACGAAATACGCTTGCTTTCTAAATTCGCAGCATAGCTAGCAGATTGGCATGGTATGGCGAGGGTAAGCAAAATGCCTATCCATCTCAGTTCCCGCCACATGAGGCCACCTTAACTTTCTAGGTCGGCGATATTCTAACACGCGCAGTGCGCGATTCGGCACTTTTTTGACGATCTCTTGAAATCGAGTGCCACCATGGGTGAGGCGCATTTAAATCCCCGCATATTCAATTATTGTGGCGATCTGATAACCTTAGTTCGCAATCTTCAAGCATATCGCGCAACCGGCGCAGCATTGCCTATGCCCTGGGTCCGTTTGACCTCGCGGCATGATCTTTTCGTGCTTGAGATCGAAGGTTATGTGGGAGCTAAGTGCCCCATGTTGCAAGCGCGTAATTCAAATATCAATGAAATAGAGGGAGTTGGAAATGCAAAGCTTGGGTTCTGTCGAAATGCAAGCCCTGTATGGGTCGATTGCTTGTGCAGTCGTAGCGCTCATATACGGGGGCGGCGCAGGCGGTTGGGTACTCAAGCTCCCTGCCGGAAATGATCGCATGCAAGAAATCGCGCGCGCGATTCAAGAAGGCGCTAACGCATATATGAGCCGCCAATATAAGACGATTGCCATGGTTGGCGTTGTTCTATTTGGCATCATCTTCGTCTCACTTGGTCAAATGTACGCATACGGATTCGCCGTCGGAGCTTTGCTTAGCTCGCTGGCCGGATTCGTCGGAATGTACGTTTCGGTTCGCGCGAACGTGCGCACTGCAGAAGCTGCTAGGAGTGGTTTGGATAAGGCTCTTAGCGTGGCATTCCTGGGCGGCTCGGTAACCGGGCTTTTAGTAGTTGGATTGGCATTGCTTGGAGTGGCTGGATTCTATGCCGCAACTCGTGACGTAAACGCCTTGGTAGGACTGGGATTCGGTGCCAGCTTGATTTCAGTTTTCGCCCGTCTTGGTGGTGGCATCTATACGAAAGCCGCTGACGTTGGAGCTGACTTGGTCGGTAAGGTAGAAGCAGGAATTCCTGAAGACGATCCGCGCAACCCAGCTGTTATTGCTGATAACGTCGGCGACAACGTGGGCGATTGCGCCGGAATGGCCGCTGACCTTTTCGAGACCTACGCTGTTACTGCTATTGCAACGATGCTGTTGGCCTCAATTCAGTTTGCAGATCAAATTTCCGGTGGCAATCAGAACGTTTTACTATTCCCGCTGGCTCTGGGCGGCGTATCTATCATTGCCAGCGTTATCGGTAGTTTCTTTGTCAAGCTCGACAAAAGCCGCAATATCATGGGCGCCCTATACAAAGGTCTTGCTGCTTCCGGCGTCATTGCCGCGATTCTCTTCTACTTCGTTACCGAGGCCATGATGCAGAATCTCCCGCTGGCTCCGATGCAATACTGGTGGGCTTCAATTGTCGGTTTGCTTGTGACTGCCGGCATTGTAATGATTACTGAGTACTACACTTCGACTGCCTATGCTCCTGTGCGTAGTATTGCCAGCGCCTCTCAGACTGGTCATGCGACCAACATCATCGCTGGACTTGCTGTCTCCATGCAATCGACTGCCGCGCCAGTGATGGTTATCATCGCCGGTATTCTCGGTTCATTCTTGATCGCTGGAATCTTTGGTGTTGCGCTTGCTGCCATGGCGATGTTGAGCATGGCCGGAATCATTGTCGCTATCGACTCTTACGGACCGATCACTGACAACGCCGGTGGTATCGCGGAAATGTCCGAAATGCCTGCCGAAGTTCGCGCCATTACAGATCCTCTTGATGCCGTAGGTAATACCACCAAGGCCGTCACGAAGGGTTATGCAATCGGTTCTGCAGGCTTAGCTGCTGTCGTGCTTTTCAGCTCTTATACGCAAGAGCTGTCTGCCCATGCCAAGCATGCTGGTGTTGATCCAGCTTTAATCCGCTTCGACCTTGCCGATCCGTTTGTAATTTCCGGACTCTTCCTTGGCGGGATGATTCCTTACCTCTTCGGCGCTCTGGCGATGGAGGCGGTTGGTTACGCCGGTGGTCTGGTTGTTGAAGAAGTTCGTCGCCAATTCAAAGCTTTCCCAGGCATCATGGACGGTACGCAAAAGCCGGAATACGGTACCTGCGTCGACATCGTGACTAAAGCAGCGATCCAAAAGATGATTGTTCCGGCATTGATTCCGGTACTGACGCCGGTTGTAATCGTTGCTCTAGGTTACTTCTGGTTGAACAAAGTAGTGCCGTTCGCTGCAGCGAAGATGCTGGGCGGTGTGCTGGTCGGAAGTATCGTTACCGGGATATTTGTTGCAATTTCGATGACGTCCGGTGGTGGTGCTTGGGATAATGCCAAGAAGTATATTGAAGAAGGTAACTTTGGTGGCAAGGGTTCGGAAGCTCACAAGGCTGCCGTTACCGGCGATACCGTGGGTGATCCTTATAAGGACACTGCCGGTCCAGCAATCAACCCGATGATCAAGATATTGAACATCGTCGCGTTGCTTCTGGTGGCATATTTGGTGTAGGCACATGCAGATCCGAGTCGCCAACAGGCAGGACGAGCCGATCATACGTACCATAGTCAACCAGGTGAATACTGAGCTTGGTGCTGGGGACATCGATCTGAAAGGAAGCGACTCTGATTTAAACAATATCGAATCACACTATTTCTGGCACGATGGCATCTTCGTCGTTGCTGAAGATAATGGTTTGGTGGTAGGACTTGGCGGGGCGCGCCGGGGCGAGAGCGACAAGCAACTCGAACTGGTGCGCCTCGTTGTCATTCCTTCTCGTCGCAACAAAGGCACCGCGGTGCAGTTGCTGGAGACAATTGCATTCTTTGGTCAAAACCTGGAATACGACGTAGTCATTTACTATCCGAAAAAATTCGGAACCACGCAGATGGAGCCTTTCTTTGGCTTTACCGTTGAGGGCATGGCCTGGAAACTGGCGCTCAAGCGCCGATCGGTTTGTTCATAAAGTAAGGGCGTCGCGATGCGACGCCCTTACCTTATCCTTTCATTATCAGCAGATTGCCTGATTCATAGTGTTTCAGTCCGTAGTTAAAGACTAAGGCTGCTACGGCTGTCAAAGCTATGCTCCCAGCCAACGAGAGCGCAGCAACTCCGAGGGACATCTCTTTGAGCGCCTCGATCGGAAGGTAGCTGACGAACGCCGCCGGAATTAAGGTATAAAGCAAGAATCTGATCGGCCCGTCGAACAGTCCGGCCGGATAGGTGCTGAACGTTACCAGGGCAAATCGCAGGTGCTCAGCCAGCGATTGGGCATTGCCGAGGAAGAAGCCGAGACTGCCAACAAGGATGTTGAATCCGATGAACAGGAAGGCAACTGAAACAGTCAGGGCCGAGAACAGCAAAAAATGCTGCAAATCCGGGTGCACGAATGCGATGTAAATTGCATAGCCGAACAATGTATCGCCGAACGCACTGGCATTCATCTTTCCCAGCACGATGTGGGGAAGCAATCTGCGTGGGTAGAGAAGCCAGGCATCCAGGTCACCCCGTGCAATGAGGGCGGCAAGTTGCGCAGCATTTCCACACAGCGTATCGGCGATCCCAATGCCCGCCGCTGCAATTGCCCACATGGTTATGACCTCGGTTGCGCCCCAGCCGTGCATGACTGGAAAGCGCTCGAAGAACTGTGTCCAGAAAAGCACCCATACGCAGTCGTTGAGAATCATGGCCAGTATCTGAGAGATGAAGGCGGCTCTATACTCAAGGTGCGTTTTGAAGTTGAAGCGCAGGTACGTTAGCGCCAACCCCAGGTAGTTCCAAACTTTGGCCAACATACTAGCCTCCATTTGCGGAAATTCTCCGCAATGCAATGTTGTATACCGCAGTCACCACCACTGCGAAGACTGCAATCCAGATGAATTGATTTAGCAGCAATTGCACGCACTCAGCTTGATTTGGATGGACGAACATACGAGCTGGTCCATACACTACGCTTGCAAACGGCAGCATGTGCAGCGGTCCCTGCAGCCATTCCGGGAAGAGCGGCAGTGGCAGTAGCATGCCCCCCAGAATCATTGTCAATCTTGAATAGATCAACATGGGCCCCGACGTATCTTCGATCCAAAATGCGCCCAGACCCACCAGGAAGTATCCTAAGAAGTCCAGAATGAACGCCAGAGGCAATGTTATTGCAAAGAGCAGCGAGTGCCAGTGCCAATTGGGAGCCGGACCCACAAGAACCAAGGCAATCGAGGCTGCCGCACCAAATGTGATGACAAAGCGAACAGACCGTTCACCCATGGTGGAAAACAATCTGTAGAGCGGATACGACAGCGGCCGCACCAATTGCACCGCTAAGGCACCGGTTCGCACATCCTCATCGACGAGTTGCGTGACCCGTGGGCCGGACATGATGATCGACTCTGTCAAAACCAGGTACCAGAGCATTTCCGGCAGTGTTAGCCCGCCGAGCTGTTGGACACCGGAATGCTCGTACGTAACTTTCCACAACCTCATAAAGATGTAGAGGATAATTGCCAGGAAGACCAGTCGGCTACCGACCTCACCAACGTAAGCGAGGTTAGATTTTGCCGAAATGCTCGCAACGGCCCAATACTTTTTCAAATTGTTCATGTCACTGCAACCTCTGAACCCTGCCCTTGTATTGCAGGCTCTTTGTGTTGTGAGTAGATGTGAGCGATTACCTTCTCCAGTGGCGGATCTTCGATGGTCAGATCGGCAACTGCGCCCCATGACAAAACCTGGGTGATCACTGCTTCAATTGACACCACGGATGTGTCGACTTCCAGCTTTAATTTGTAGCCATCGCGCAACAGCTCAACAACGCCGCGTATCGGCACTGAATGTGGTGCTTCGTGGAAGTCGACAGTTAGGACCTTCGTGCCCAAGAAGTCGGTACGCACGTTCTTAACGCTATCGTCAAGAACGATTGTTCCCTCGTTGATTACGATTACTCGTTCCGCTACGTGTTCGATGTCGCCGGCATCATGGCTGGTCAAAAACACTGTCAGACCTTCTTCTCGATTCCATTGACGGATCAGATCACGAAGTTGTTGACGGGCATTTACGTCCAGCCCAATTGTTGGCTCGTCTAAAAACAGCAATTTCGGCTTATGCAATAAACTTGCTGCTACTTCTGCCTTCATCCGTTGTCCAAGAGACAACTTTCGCACTGGCGTATCGATAAAGGAACCGATGCCGAATCGCTCCACAAGCATGTCTCGCCGTGCCTTGTATTCCTTACGATCCAAGTTATAGATGCGCGAAAGTAACTCGAATGTGTCGTTTGGCGGCAAGTGGTACCACAGTTGCGAACGTTGACCGAATACTGCGCCCACGTCGTAGGCCAGTTTCGAGCGTTGCTCCCAGGGCACCAACCCCAAAACGCTGGCACTACCACTGGTCGGTCGCAGAATGCCGGTGAGCATCTTGATCGTTGTAGATTTGCCTGCGCCATTCGGTCCGATGAACGCAACTGATTGCCCGGCCGGGACTGAGAAGTTGACTTCGCTGACCGAGACAATTTCAGTCTTGACCGTGCGGAGCCAACCAGCGTGGCGTACGCTTTCGAAAACCTTCTTTAGGCTAGACACCCTTATAGCATCATTCATTTCAACACCCACTAACGACAAGAAAGCCCCCCTTCTATCTCTGGGAGGCAACTGGTACGCTTATTGACTAATCGTTTTATCCGATATGTTCGCGCGCACAAAGCAGCCATCCCGTCGGGGCGACGAGAATGTAGGTTGGCTGCATGTATTCATGAGTAAACATGATTCCATTATTCATGAACAGAAAGCTAAGTCAACAGAATTCTTTCGCCTGATTGACTCATCGTTACCCAAGGTCATCTTGCCTTTAGGAACGAAGTCATCTTCAACAAACGCAGGCTTATGTGCAATCAAATATGACGATGCACCTAGAGTGGAACTCACTTGATGATGCATCGTCACATTTACCTCGCAAATTAGCCACGCCGCCGCAATTTTTGGCAAGGGCGAGCATTTGCTTACAGAAAGTATTTTGCACCTCATAAGCATCCAGGGCAACGCAATGCGGGACTAAGTGAGTCAAAAACCAAGACGCAGGAGTAATGCACCCATGCCTGACACCAGTCGGAGGCGCAAGCACATGAATAGTGAAGATCACGATGAGTCTTCTGAAATGCGCACTGTTAAGGTACACGATCATATTTGTGCTCTGTACGCAACGGACGAACAACTAAAAGACCAGTTCGTGCCTTATTTGCAAACTGGATTGTTATTAGGAGAGCGGTGCATTTATTTTGCCGATGTAAACACTTCCGAATTTGTGTTAGATGCAATGGAAGCTAATGGCTTTGATCTCGTGCCTTATGTGAATAGAAGAGCCTTTCTGGTGATTAAGACTCAAGATGCGCATTTGCAAGGTGGCTACTTTACCGAAGACAAGATGGCGTTATATTGGCAAGCCGCATTGGATGACGCGAAGAAGGAGCGATTTACTGCGCTCCGGAGCGCAGTTGAGATGACTTGGGCACTATCGGGCGCTCCGGGCAGTGAGACTCTAGGATCTTTTGAGTTCAATCTCAATCAATTGGTTGCGCTGGAGGATTTATCAATTCTTTGTCAATATGATCGCAGGAGGTTCTTGCCGGAGGAAATCAAAAGGCTCTTGTATGCGCATCCGTTGATTTCTTCTAACGAGTCTTTGCTCGTCAATCCGTCAACTATCAATCCCGACAGGTTTGTACAAAATCCGTCAGATGCAGATTTGAGAGCAATCCTGGAAAATCTGGAGTTGATCAAGCGTTTACGCGAGACACTAGATGCGAAGGACCGCGCAGAAAAACTCACCAGGGAGAAGAGTGAATTTGTGGCCAATATGAGCCATGAAATACGCACGCCGATGAATGCCGTGATTGGTATGAGTGAGCTACTTAGTAGTACCAATCTCGATCCGCATCAGGCCGATTTGGTCAGCACGATTCAGAGCTCTGCCGAGGCGCTGCTCTGCGTCGTAAGCGACATTCTCGATTTTTCCAAAATCGAGGTCGGGAAACTGGAGCTTGAGAAAATGGATTTCGATCTACTTAGTCTGGTCGAAAACAGCACAGAGCTGCTGGCTGATACTGCGCGAAAGAAAAAGGTAACTCTAATGTCTTTCGTGGCACCGAACATTCCGGCGACAGTTCACGGCGACCAGGCAAGATTGCGCCAGATTCTACTTAATCTGCTCAGTAACGCCACCAAATTTACTGCTGAAGGGGAAGTCCTTGTTCAGGTCACCGCTGATGCCCCGAAAGACAAGCGCATGATGGTTCATATAGCTGTGAGCGATACAGGCATCGGCATGAGCAAGGAGATTGTACACGCGCTATTTAACCCATTTTGTCAGGGGGACAAAACCATATCGCGCAAATTTGGTGGCACAGGACTAGGACTGGCTATCTCGAGAAGACTCGTTGAGTTAATGGGCGGCACAATAACGGTCGAGAGCAAAGAAAACCATGGGTCTGTGTTTTGCGTCAGCGTCGAGCTAGGCGTACCGAAACAGTCTGGGGCAAGGTCACGCCTGTTGGGAAAAATCGCCGGTAAACGCCTGCTGCTAATTTGCGCCCAACCTGGAGTTGAGCAGATCGTTCGGTCCTACACTACAGCTTGGGGTATGGATTGCGAGTCAGCCTCCGCGGAACACGCCCCGGATATCATCTCCGATGCACTTGAAAGTGGACACCCTTATCACGCGATTATTGTCGATTACGATAGACCCGAGATCGTTCGCCAGCTCGCTGAAGCCATCACTCCACGGTGCCAACAAGATGGCACCAAATTGATCTTCACTGGCGCACCGGACCAAGCTGATCTCAGAAAACCATTCTGGCTCACAGGCGTCTCTGCGTTTTTGAGTAAGCCATTGCGACGGTCCCGGCTTTTCGATTGCCTCGCTGAAGGACTAAATTCCAAACATAGCGGTGATGATGCCAGCAAAAAAGTGTTGCAGACCGCAGCGCAAAAATCTAAAAACGTGCAGTATGAAGACGAACGTATACTGGTGGTAGACGATCATCCCACCAATGCAAGACTGGCTTTCTTACAACTAGACAAACTTGGTTACCATGCGGACTGCGTATCCAATGGACGGCAGGCTCTGCAAGCTGTTGCCAGTCGCGCTTACAGTCTGATTTTAATGGATTGCCAGATGCCGGAAATGGATGGCTTTGAATCGACCCAAGCAATCCGCAAACTCGAAGAAACAACAGGTAAACGTGTCCCGATTATTGCCATGACTGCAGATTCATCAAGTGATGGGCGCGACCATTGCCTTGCTATCGGCATGAGCGATTACATAACAAAACCCGTTGCATTCAAAAAATTGTCTGCGGTGTTGGAAAAATGGCTTCCACACAAGAAGTCAAAAACAATATTGTCACCGTTGGCAAAAGCAGAGTCCGACTCAATGCAATCGCCGCCATATCACTGAACGCATCGGCTCAAACGTCAATCTGTTAGCAGTCGACAACCTAGAAACGCAGCAATAAATGCTCGTTTCCAGCTAAATGCGGCTACCGGCTACCAATTTATATGGTTTCCTCACTGTGTGCTGGGCTTAGTTTCGCGAATAATTCCGTTATTGAAAGACTCAAATTACAGGAGACCTTGGATGCAGGGATTGGATTTACTAGGCGTACATAAGAAGGTCCGACAGCTACGATCACACAAACGGCTCTTTCAATTGTGGAATGCCGTTCGGCGCTTACACGATCGCGGAAACATTAATGGGCACGAGCTAGACGAAATTCAAACCGTGATCTGCTCGCAGCTGGGCAACATCGAATCAGGCAATAACCAACGAACGTCCGAAAAAGCTGCGTAAAAGCGGTTCACTCACTTCAACTGACATTCGGTCCAATCGTTATTTTGTCCCGGTAGGACGATTTGAAATGGCATGGCAGCATAAGATGCTGCCATGCCATTTGCCATGGTCGGCCGAAGGTTAAACCGTCATGTAAAGAGCTGCTGCTCCTGATCATAGGCTGTAAGATTCTTACTGATACTCAATTAATGAGTTACAGACATTGAGGACGATATGCAACCCAAGAACCGCTCGATCATCGCTCTGTGCACATCTTCAATGGTGGCAATGGGCCTGGTGACTGTTGTCTTGCAAGCTGTTCCACTTCAGGTACAGGCAGCATGTTGCTACTTTGCAGCTAAGGACAAGGACGTCAATCAACCTGGTCAAAAGGCCTTCATCACCTGGGATCCTAAGCGGGAAGCGGAGTCATTTACCGTTCAACCAAAATTCGAAGGCAACGCTGTCGATTTCGGTATGGTAATTCCTACGCCATCCAGACCTAAGTTGGATGAGATGCCGCGCGACTTCTTCAAAGATTTGGCTATCTATACGATCCTGATGCCGCTGCCGGTGCCGATTTATTCGCCTTTGGATGAAATGCGTGTGACTAAGCGCCGCAGTTTCGGTGGGGGCATGTCCCCTCAATCGATGTCTGCTGTCCCGGGAAGAGCCAGCGTGCGTGTTCTGGAGTCTGGCGTCGTCGGTTCTCTCGATTACAAAGTGATCGTCGCCGATGATGCCACCGGTCTGTACGAATGGCTGAAACAAAATCGCTATACTTATTCCGGCGATGAATCAACTCTTAAGTTCTATATAAAGAAGAATTGGTTTTTTACCGTTATGAAAATTGATCCCCAGCAAATGAAGAGAGCTGAGGGTGGCTCTTACACTGGAGAAGTTACGCCAACCCGTTTCACCTTTGCTTCAAGCGAATGTATTTATCCTCTTAAGATTACGCAGCTGTCTGTTAAAGACAAAACGGATGCACTGTTTTACGTGCAATCTCCACAGCAAATGGATTTGCCCGGTGACTGGTCGTGGATGCATTCATATCGCCCGATGTATTTGACCTACATGCTTGGTTGCAGCGCAGATTCGCAGCAGCAGAGCGAGCTGGAAACTCGCAGGCAATGGCTTGGTGTCAAGCGTCAGAAAGAATCAAACTACCAGACCACGAAGCTTGAATGGGCTAAGAAGCTTGGTGCCTCTGAGCTCAGCGTTCTTGAAGACCCATTGAAAAATTTCGGACAAATGGGAACAGGCGACTTGCCACCTGGTGCTCGAGCAATAGGCCTGAATGAATTTCTCGATCAAATGCGCGCTGACTATGCTACGACCCTTAAGGGTGGCACACTTCCTGACTATGCAAAGCAGGATTTAGCGCGAATGGAAGATAAGTACCAACCAGCCAAGGGGATCATCGTGAAAAACGATGAGAAGACGGTAGGCCGGTCTTACCTCAGTACAAGATACTCATTTTATCCGGCACGGGAAGCGCCTCTCGATGAGTTGAAAGGACTCACACGTCTCAAGGGGCACCTTCATGAGGGCCAGTGGCTTACAAAATTCCGAAAGACAATTCGCAAAGACGAGATGACCAAAGATCTAGTTCTTGCTGCAACTGCAAAGGACCAGCAGCAGACCTACGTTCGAATCATGCCAACCTCACCACCCTAATCGACTGCCGGCCAGGAACATAAATCATGCGAAATTTTCTCAAGAGACATGGTTGGATAGCATTGACGATGTTGGTGGCTGCACCTGCGTTTGGCGGTGACCCGATCTGGTCGCCGGAGCGCCCTGGGACTTCCATGGACGATCCCATTCAGCGTCCGAAAGACCTTTCTGGGCGGTCTATCAAATGTCCTCGCGTAAGAGCCGTGCACTCTAACGATGTGAAGAAAGAAGGTGCGACGGCTTACTTGACTCAAATGGATCCATGGCTTGGTTATCAGCGCGGTCGCGAGCTGTTCGTACGTGAGTTCTCGCAGAACGACGGTGTTTTCGGCGAGTCCGGGCGAATGGCAGGCCGCGTCCTGGAAGATCAAACTACGAAAATCATGACTCGAGATCACGTGGCATCCTGTGCTCTTTGTCACAATGTTCCATTTCGGGATGCTGGCGCTGGCGCGACCATTTTCAAGAATGGTGGCACCGGACGGAATACGCCTCACCTTTACGGCGCTGGTGTGCTGGAAATGCTCGGCTGGCAAACGCGTTTGAAAATGCTGGAAAAGGGCGATACCAATCGTAACGGCTTCATTGATAAAGGTGAATCAGACAACGTTCACGCGGTCGTCGAAAATATTCCGACCACGCAGAAGGGCGAGAAGTTTCCTGTGGATTTCGGCATGTTTGGCGACCTCGACAATGATGGCAGACCGGATCTGAACAGTGTTTGCTTTGTCTGGTATGTGGACAAAAATGGCAAACGCATACCCTGGGCGCGTTCCCTCAAAGATGATGGAGTTGCCGGTTATAACTTTGAAGTGCAAATTTTTGGATGGGGTCACGGGCGAGGAACACTTTCCGGACGCGTCCCGATCACTTCGACTCTACGCGCTTTCACCGCGCAGGCCGCTGATAACCATTCCGGCTTACAAGCGTGCGACCCAACGCTCAACGACGAGCCTAAGAGTGACGGAATGGCGCTGATGTCCTTACCCGGCGCGCAGCAAGTCTATAGCGGCCGAACACGTGATCGCGGACTTGTCAAAGACGAGCATGGTATCAGTCGCGATGATCCAGATCGCGATGGCGTAATGGAAGAGCTTACTGAAGGGGACATGGATCTTCTAGAGTTCTATCAACTTAACCATCCATCGCCGGCGGAGATTGCAACAACGCCCATGCAGCAACGCGGCCGAGAGCTACTCACCACCACCGGTTGCGCTACATGCCATGTTCCGGATTGGAAGATTGAAGCTGATAACCGTAACGACAAGGATTACACCCGGCGATACACAGGTGATCGCCGATTCTTC
>JADYXS010000267.1 GCA_021772155.1 Candidatus Obscuribacter sp. | reverse complement strand
GCCGCCGTGTCCCGCCTCCTCCACACTATCAACCACCCCGAAGCTGGCAGGACACGTCAGCGCTCCCAGCTGCACGCATCAGCACGTCGGCGCGTTCAGGCTAAGCCGGCTCACTCAAAGGCATTCGCCGTGTACTTGCAGATTCTGGCAAGTCTTCCGGAATCCGTACGCCGGCGACTTGTCCATTGGTTTCATGCAGCCAGAATGCAGCGACGAATCCGACTGAGTAGATAAGCGATAAAGTCGCACTCGCCATTGCATATGAGCCGCCGTAATATCCAATCAATTGACCTCCGCACAGCGCCAGGGCAACTGCAAAGATACGTCCTGCACCGAAGCAGACTCCGGCGGCGCTGGCTAAAACGTTGGTTGGAAAAGCTTCCGGGATATAAATTTGAAGCGCTGCAAACTGCATGTTCGTCAGTACACCGACTGCAAAAGACCATGCCATTAAAGCGGCTCCGTATTCTTTGACCGTTAAGAACATTGCCATCGTGGCCAGCAAACCGCCGCCGAATGCCACTTTCATTACATTCGCTCGTCCCATACGATCTAGCAGTAGTGGGGTTGCGAAACAACCGAGCAATCCACCGAAACTGAATACAGTCGTAGCCATAGATCTTTCGTTGATCGCCAAATTGCCTGTTAGCTGGTTGATCCAGGCTGGAATCCAAGCAACGCATGCCCAGTATCCGATAACGGCCGAGGTCCCTAATATCGCTGTGATGATCAGCTTGCTGCGTAATTCAGGTTGCATCAACTGCTGCAAAGGTGAGAGGAGCAGTGTTTTGTGCTCATCGGTTAATTCATGATGCGGAATTGCTTTGAGAGACTTTCTGCAGGAGTCCATTTGTTTGAACGATTCGGATTCTTTCAATTTAGATCGGATGTACAACGTCAAAATTGCTGGAATCACGCCAGCGACAAATAGCCAACGCCATCCATATGATCCTAAGGCTACGTTGAACCCAGCCGACATCATAAGCCCAACGTTGAACGAGCTTTCTAGTGCGCAAGTGGCCCAGAGGCGAGATCTTCCTTTCCAGAATTCTGCAATCACTACTGTTCCCAAGCAAATTTCGCCGCCGATGCCGCAGCCGACGAGGAATCGATACGCGGCCAACTCCTGCCAACTGTGGCTCAAAGCACAAAGTCCGGTGGAAATTGAATATAGAAGGATGGTGATCATCATAGTTTTGCGGCGCCCGATCTTGTCGGCCATGACGCCGAAGCCGATGGCGCCAAGAAACCAGCCGAACATAAAGATCGCCAGAATTACTGAACCTACTTGACCGATGGCTATATCGTTCCGACTGCGGAGCAGTTCGGAGATAGCCGGGTAGAGGGCAATAAAATAAAGTGACGCGTCCATCGCATCGAAAGCTTCTCCCAGCCAGGCCGCGCTAAGCGCATGCCATTTGGAATTAGGCTTTTCTGGGCCTGCAGTGATTTCTGCTACTAGAGCACGAGATTCGGCTGTGAGCATAAGCTCCTCCAAAGAAATGGGCACAAATAAGTCCAGCCAGGCAGATGCTACTTGGCAACCTGGCGGGCGGTAAATGGGGAAAACGCGTAGCAACCGAAACGAAACGAGGCCGCTAGCTGGCGGGGAATAAGGCATACAAATGGATCGTCAATTCACGTGAATCGCAAAATCCTAACGTCGGTACTATTGAGCTGCTTCCTTGCAAATGGTCAGCTCCAAGTCAATGCGGCTACCAAGGCGCAAGAAGACCAAGTCTGGCATTTATCCGGCAAACAGAAATTGCCTGAAGCTATCCACGCGTGCAATTTGATTCTGGCTAAAGAACCGGATAACTACGTGGCTCTGCTCAATCGTGGCTTATGCATAGTTTGGAGTGGAGACCTAAGACGAGGTCACAAGGAGCTTATTCGCACGATGCGACTGCACAAGCAGCGCCCGGAAGTGCGGGACCATCTCACCAATACCTATCTAATGCTGGGAAATCCTCAAGCCGCTCTTGTGCAGGCCGAGCAACTCCATAAGCTAGAACCAACCGGCGCCCGCGGTTATCTGGCGAAGACGCGTGTCTTGTTGAAGTTGAAACGGTATGAGGAAGCGCTTTCCTGCGTTCAGCTAGCTGTTCGCGATCCGAAGGTCGATGCAAGAGAATCTCTGACAGCGAAGATTTCCGCTCTAGTCATGCTCCGACGATACAGTGAAGCCGAAGCCGAGCTGAAGCGGGCCAAACCGGGACAGATTCACTGGTGGCAGATAGACGGTATCGCCAATCAAGCGGCCGCTGATGGCAAGTTCGACGAAATCATCTTCATCGAGAGCCATTCACCTAACAAGTTGACTAGCGAGGGTCCACTCTATCTGCTCACATACAGCCATGCCAACCTTGGCCACAGGAAGGAGGCGGAAGCATACATGAAACTGTTGGAGAAGTTCAATCCGTCTCACCAAGCCGCTCGCTTTGCACTTGCTCACATGTATCAGCCTGAAGAATTTCCGAAAATAGTTCTTGGACATCTGTCATTTATCCAACCGGCCGTTCGGGACGCTGATTACTGGGACATGTCGTACCGCTGTCATATGAAGCTGCAAAGTTACGATGAGGCAGCCAAGGACCTGAGCGGGTCGCTTGCCTTGCAGAAGGTGGATCTTGATCAGGTGGACACCTATACCAAGCGCGGCAACTTGTACTTCATGCTCTCTCAGACACGCAAGGCAATTGCCGATTACACTTCGGCGATCAAGTTGAGTCCATTCGATCGTCAGCTATATAAGGAACGATCGGAAGCTTATGAAGACCTCGGTGACACGGCGCATGCGCGCGCGGATTTATTGAAATTTGAGGCGCTTAGCAACTTGCGTCCCAAGTAGCACCAGGTCCACAAGCTGCGGTCATGGTAGTGCCTCGTAGAGAGTGTCTTTCCGGTCAAGCTAGGATCGGTGGCAAACCTGTTGTACGAGCGGCTCGTGAGCCGGACAGCAGATCCCACCTTGCGTAGCGTTCAAAAAGGAGCGACGCCCCCGGAGTAGGTTCCGGGGGCTCGCTGCGTGAAAGTTGTAAGAACTGCCCTTGGAGAGCTTGACCTAGCTTAGAGTTTTTTCTGAAGCTGTACGGTCTACTTTATCCAGTGCCACCACACGAAGTACTCGTGAGCGACCTGCTTCCAGGATGTAGAGAGTTCCATCTGGAGCGAAAGTGATACCAGTTGGGTTCATCAATCCTGTCAGGAATGTGTCTACCCGTCCGTCACGACTCACGCGGAATACGCTTCCTGCCCGTCCGGCAGTCACATATAGCCTGCCCAGGCTGTCGAGAGCAAGATTGCCGTCGAAACCGTCAGCGAAGTTGAAACTTTCTGGCTCGGCAACTGAGTTGCGTGCCACTTCACGACCATCAAGCGAGCGCTTAACGACCGAACCTGTTGCGTGCTCAAGACCCCACAGGTAGCCGTCATCAAGCAGCAAACCTTGTGTACCTTGACCGGCGCCGCCCACTAACACGTCGTAATCGCCGGTGCGGTCTATCTTGAATACGCCACCAGTGTTAGACGGGAAATTCGAAACGTACACTTCATCACTTGGCCCGATCACGATATCCGCTAGGAACGTGCCACCACCAGTGCGAGTGCCGTCAAGTTGAGCAAGTACGCGCCCGCTCTTGTTTGGATCAATTTTGTATACAGTGCCTTGTATCGTTGTCACGTACAAGATGCCCTTACGATCAAACCGCAATCCGGAAATTGTCGTGTTTCCACGAATTCGAGCATATTCGGTGAGACTGCCGGCGTGATCTACAAACCATACACTGCCATCGACAGCGAAATAAACGCCACCAGGACCTGAGCTAATTCTTGAAAAACGATTGGAATACGATGAATTCAGCTGCGAGAGGACACGCACCGCATAGCCTTTCGGTGCTTCTGGCAAATCAATTACGGTAAGAGCGGAGGTTGTCTGGCGTCTGCCTTCCGATTCGGGAAACGCCTCCTCATCTTCGTGTTCGACCTCCGCACTAGTTATGTCGATGTGAAGAATCAAATGCAGTGGTACGAGGATCCGACGAATATGAATTTGCCCGTCGCTTTCATGCGAGTAAGACTCAATGTCAATATGGTCGTGATCGACAGAAAGAACCCGGCCGGTCACTGTGTTGTGACATCCCATGCCATACCAGATTTGAATCTTCTGGCGACTTTCAACAAATGCTTGAAGTCTCGTTCTGAAGCTCATAGAAATTGCACCCCTATCTGCTAAACAGGTTTTACCCCGTCTTAGCCCTTTTTATTCCGGTTGCTTACGTGTTGTACGCTTGACCGAACGTGTCTCCAATTGTGGCGGTTCGACTTCTTCTTCCTCAAGCCATTCTGCAGGGTCAACTATCAAAGCATGATTCCAGAATTGCTCAAGTTTGTAGAAATTTCGCTCCCTTTCGTGTAGCACATGAACAATGATGTCCTCAAAGTCCATAAGTACCCATCTGCCTTCCTTCTTGCCCTCAATACTGCGTGGGCGAAACCCTAATTCGGAAAGAGCTTGTTCGATAGAGTCGACAATGGCTCGAACCTGGGTGAGCGTCTCCCCTCCGGCAATGACAAAATAGTCAGCCAGAACGGTTACTTGTCCTACGTCGAGCACCAGGGTTCCGTGGCTTTTCTTGGCCTCTGCAGCATTGGCTGCTATGAAGGCGACCTCGCGCGTGTCCTTTTTTGAACCACTCTTAGTTGGTTTTGGCAAACGACTCTCGCTTTCTGATGTCCGTACTTTATTTGTTCCCACTTTGGTCTCCTTTTCACTGTAGCGTTCGAATTTATACTGCACAGGTTCGCACAGGACAGGCGTGTTAGCAGCAGTTTTCTCGTGTTTTGCAATATCTGAGATCCTATTTTTTCCAATCTTCTATATGGAAAGGCTCGAAAACCAGAACTGTCGACTGTTTCCGCGCAAACTTTGTTAACTTTCGGTGGAGCTCGGTCACACATCAGAACCGCTACGGTACAATGCATGGGCGATGGGGCGATACGACTAACTGAGCGTCAAGGAAAAACAGATCGTTTTTACGACCAACTTTTAGCTCTCGATACCTTGTACCGATGCTTTAAGTGCTGTATCTTTGCCGATTACGTGGTTTACCAAGCCCTGAGTTGAGTGGGAGGAAATTAGGTGAATAAAGCAGAACTTGCAGCAGAAATTGCAGCACGTACCCAAAATACAAAGAAAAACGTCGAAGAGATCCTCGGATCTTTGACCGATGTGATCATTGAAGCCGTCGCTAAGGGCGACCGTGTGACTTTGGTTGGCTTCGGCACTTTCGAGCGCCGTGAACGCCAGGCTCGCGAAACAAACAACCCGCAAAAGCCCGGCCAAAAGATCAAAGTTCCTGCAAAGAAAGTTCCGGCTTTCTCAGCTGGCAAGGAATTCAAAGAAAGAGTTGCAAGCAAGTAATTCATCAATCTTTGTTTATTTCGGAGGAGGGCCAAAAGCCCTCCTTCTGCATTTCTTGGAATCTGACGCCCTATTTTTTAGGCCGTCCTGAGAATTTGGATTGCCAATAGATTGTGGTGCATATCATGCAAAGTACCGGATGGAATTCTGGTTTCGGCACAAAAAAGAAACGGGCAGTCTGGGACTGCCCGTTTTATTATCTGCCGGAGGCGGCTATTACTCGGTCTCTTCGGTCTTTTCTGGTTCAGAAACGATGCCAGCAGCTTTTTCAGCTGCGGCCTTCTCTTCTGGTGCGACGCCTTTAATTGTTAGGTTGACTCTGCCGCGGTCATCGATTTCGCGAACCTTGACGATTACGCGTTGTCCGACAGCAACTGCATCTTCAACCTTTTCAACGCGGCGGTTTTCCAGCTGCGAGATGTGTACCATGCCTTCTTTACCAGGAAGCACTTCCACAAATGCGCCGACCGGGATTATCCGAGTGACTCTTCCGCTGTAGATGGCACCGACTTCGATGCGCTTGAGCATTCTTACGATCCAGTCGCGAGCAGCTTCTCCGCCTTCCGACTCAACGCTGGCAATAAGTACTGTGCCGTCGTCTTGAATGTCGTTAGTGGCGCCTGTCTCTTCGATAATGCGACGAATGACTTTTCCGCCCGGTCCGATAACCGTGCCGATGTCTTCCGGATCAATGCGCAAGGAGATAATTCGCGGCGCCCATTTGGACAAAGTTTTTCGGGGCTCAGCAAGACAGGCATCCATCTTGTCGATAATGTGGATGCGTCCGCGCTTTGCCTGATCAAGGGCAATGCGCATGACTTCCAGCGAGATTCCTTCAACCTTGATATCCATCTGCAGAGCAGTGATACCATCGCGCGTTCCGGTCACCTTAAAGTCCATGTCGCCGAGGAAATCTTCTAGTCCTTGAATATCGGACAGAATTGCAAAGCGATCGCCTTCAATGATCAGACCCATAGCGATTCCGCCGACCGTGTGTTTGAGCGGCACGCCGGCATCTGCAAGGGCAAGGCTTGAGCCACAAGTGGAAGCCATACTGGTAGATCCGTTGGATGACAATACTTCAGATACGACGCGAAGGACGTAAGGGAAATCTGCATCTTCCGGAAGAACGAATTGAATCGCTCTTTCTGCAAGGGCACCGTGACCGATTTCACGACGACCTGGGCCGCGGTTCGGTCTTACTTCGCCAACTGAATAGCTGGGGAAATTGTAGTGGTGCATGTAGCGCTTTTCTTTAACGGGCTCGATTGAATCGAGTCGTTGCGCATCCATACCGGTTCCGAGGGTAGCAATTGAGAGCACTTGTGTCGTGCCGCGGGTGAATAAGGCCGAACCGTGAGTGCGTGGAAGAACGCCAACTTCACAAGTGATCGTTCGAATTTCATCCGGACGTCGACCGTCGGCACGCTTTCCGGTTTCAAGAACCTGTGCTCGCATCAGCTCAGCTTCATGCTCTTCCAGGTAAGCGGCAATCTTGCTGCTCTTGAAGGTCTTGATAACGTTGTCATCCGGAAGCTGTGCAATGGCTTCAACGACGGCCTTTTCGGCGCCGCTAACAAATTCCCAGCGGACATTCTTTTCGGTGACACCATCTATAGATTGTTTCAGTTTGGGTCCAGCATGGTCGCGGACGATTTGAGCGAGTTCTTCGCTTTTCTCTTCGGGAATGAATTCCTTCTTGACAATGCCGAGCTCTTTCATCCATTTCTTTTGTAATTCAACTTGCACTTTGATTGCTTGGTGTCCGTAATCAATTGCGGCAAGCACATCTTTCTCAGGGACAATGGCGCAACCGGCCTCAACCATCATGATTGAGCTTTCTGTTCCGGCAACAACGATGTCAATATCAGATTCGGCCATTTGTTCGTAGGTTGGGTTAGCAACGAATTTGCCATTCACTCGACCGACGCGGCAAGCGCCAATTGGACCGGCAAAAGGTAGTCCGGCAATTTCAGTGGCAATGGAGGCGCCAAGCATGGCGAGCGTGTCCGGCGGATTGACTTGATCGGCGCTCATACAAACGGCGACAATCATGACATCCTGTTTGTACCCTTCCTTAAATAGAGGGCGAATCGGACGGTCGATCAATCGGCTGACGAGGACGGCCCGGTCAGTGGCTTTACCTTCGCGTCTGGGAAAACTTCCCGGTATGCGCCCAACGCTGTAGAGCTTTTCTTCGTAGTCTACGAGCAGCGGGAAGTAGTCAATTCCTTCCCGGGCATTTTTGCTTTCGGTACAACTAACCAACAATTGCGTGTCGCCGCAGCGAATCTCGACAGCACCTGTGGCTTGCATAGCCAGTCGTCCGGTGCGCAGTGTAATTTCCTTGCCGTCCAATTGAAAACTGACAGTTTTCGTATTAGTGGGGATTGAGATGTCCGTTGCCATAATTTCGCTTTCCTTCGATTCTTTCTTCTTCTTTTCCTACAAACAAAAATACGCTCGTTTCGGCATTATGCCGACGAGCTAGCGCAGACTCAGTGGTAGTGTTTTCGAGCTTTACTTCGCTATCGCTTCTGAGAACAGGGGCTCAGTCGAAAAAGTCAAAATGGGTTGAGCGCTCAGACAGCTTAACAAGCCTAAAGCAAAGCAGGCGGGCACATTGGCCCGCCTGTTGCACTCTTAACGTCTTAATCCAAGTTTCTCAATGAGTCCGCGATAGCGCACCGGGTTTTCCTTATTCAGGTATTGAAGAAGCCGGCGTCTCTTGCCGACCATCATCAACAGGCCGCGGCGGCTGTGAAAATCTTTTTTGTGAGTGCGGAGGTGTTCTGTGAGCTGATTAATACGCTCCGTCAACATAGACACCTGCACTTCGGGCGAGCCCGTGTCAGTTCCATGCGTACGATGGGTCTCTATCAGTTCCTTTGTCTTCTCTGCTGGTAATGCCATTCGTATGTTCCGTTGTTTCTTGTTTCGGTTTTCTCCAAGCGGAAAATGATAGCACGAACAGGATTGGGCTTGGGTTCGAGCGTGCCATTCCGCCCAAAGAAGCAGGTACTCGTAACATAAAAGGCCTTTCAGGCTGAGCGTTAGGCAGTTTTCAGCCGATTTTTGGAGCGGTTGCCAGTACACTGAGGGCAGCAAGTCCAGCGAGTTACGCTGCTTTGCCGGGAATCTGCACACCTGGGTCGACCGTTATGGCGAAGCTTTTCAAATCCCGCGAACTCTTTACGCGCTACCCGGTGCTCGACCGATTGCGAACCAATGTTTTTGTCTGGTGGACTATTAATGGCACGGCTTTCTGGGACAAAAACTATCGTCGAATACGCATCGTCTCCCCGGCTGCACGTCCTTTCGTCATCGACCGCACAGGGCCGGTTATATATGCGCTCTACCACGGGTGCATGATTGCTCTTTTGGGAATTCATCCTCGCCAGCGGACGACAATCTTGATTAGCAACAGCCGGGATGGAGAGATTATCTCGCGCGGCTGTCATGGGTTCGGCTTCTCAACTGCTCGCGGCTCGGCCGGCAAGGGTGGCGTTAAAGGAACGCTTGAGCTTTTGGAAGCAGCGCGCCAGGGTCAGAGTCTGGCTTTCATGGTTGATGGTCCGCGCGGCCCGCGGCAGGAAGTGAAGCTGGGAATCATCCGCATCGCTCAAATGACCGGCCTACCGATCGTGCCCATCGGGCTTTCGGCCAGGTCTGTCTACCATCCGGGCTCTTGGGACCGCTTTACGGCCGCGTCCTGGGCTTCGCCAATGGTCACTATATTTGGCGAGCCGCTGCCGGTGCCGGAATCAGCATCGGAACTGGAACTTGAAGAGCTGCGCGCTCAGCTTGAAGGGCGGATGAAAGAGATGCAGCTCACTGCCGATGAGCTTTGGGAGCATTCGGACGGCTCGGTCGCTCAGGGCATACTGTCTTATTGATCTAGAAGCGCCGGCGTCCCGCCGGCATTAGTAATGAAATTTGTTGCCACAGAAGCCGCCGGGACGGCGGCGCTGCCCGTTCGTTGCCACAGAATCCGCCATGATGGCGGCGCTCGTGGATTCCCTAATTTTTCCAGTACAATCGTTAACAGGACGTGACTGGTTCACGAGCTTAAGGAGTGAGAAAAGATGCGCCGCTTAATCTTTGGTCTTTTGGCCACATTCATCATTGCATCACCGCTGGCCGAGGCTCAGTACAGGAATTACAGCACAGGCGGTGGAGTCAGTACAGGAGGGGGCGTTAGCCTTGGACCTGGCGGACCAACAAGTACCCAGTTGCCCGGACCGAGCGGTTCGTTCTACTATCCTGGTTTTGGTTGGTCGAGTCGTCCATTGAACGGCTATGGTCCCTACTATGGTGGCACACCATATGCCGCAAATGTTTACGGCGCTCCAGTTTATTCTGCACCACTGGCGGTGCCCGGCTTAGGTGGTTACTTTCGAATCGGAACTGGACGGGTGAATTATTGGCAAGCGCCTTCCGGCTATTATTACCCCTGGGGCGTAGGCGCAGCCTACAATCAGACCTCGCCTGTCTACATAGTGAATCAAGGTGTCACCACACCACAATTGCCACCACTTTCTTCCACATTCACTGACATGGAAAAGTATCTGGATGACAGCAAAGACAAGAAAAAGCTGACGCAAATTGACTACACGCGATTGTTCCGTCGTCTGCAAGATTTACGCGGAAAGTATGATCACGAACGCGGTGCTAATGGAGGCACGCTTGATTCCTCTGACGAAGAATCAATACGCCGGGATGTCGATAACCTCGGCGGGGAAATTTCTCGGGCCGTTAAACCTACGCCCATTACAAAGTAACAAGCATTCTCAATTACTTCGCCTTTTCTTGTCGCGAATAGATTGCAGAACTAAAAAAACACCAGCGTATGAAACGCTGGTGTTTAAAAGTCATTGATCCCTAGGAATTAGGTTTTTTGAAGCTCCGGCTTCCACTCGTCAAGGATTGCACCTTCGATAGGGCAAACCGAGAGGCAAGCGCCGCAATCGATGCATGTTGCGTCATCGATGTACGTGAACTTGGTGCCTTTGGTGTTGGTTTTACCTTCAGCCCAATGAATGCATTCGACCGGGCAAACAGGAATACAATCCCCGATACCTTCGCAGACGTCTGCAACGATGGTGTATGACATAGCGACTCCTTTTAGAGATCTCGTACAGGCTGCTACAAATAAACCACGACAATGAGTTCATGAGAAGGTCCGAAAGTGCCATAAATTGGTTTCTTAACAGTTGTTACCTGCAACACTGCACAAATTAATCGCAAACGATCCCGTAAGATATCGGTTGAAATTTATTTTCGCGTTGTGCTGCTATCCGGTTGCACGTGCCAAGTTCCAAAGTGCAAGGAGACATCATGAGTCAACAGCCGGTCGTAAAAGTCTTCACTCCTGGCGGCAAGTTCGTCGG
>JADYXS010000266.1 GCA_021772155.1 Candidatus Obscuribacter sp. | reverse complement strand
TATATATTCCTTGCAAAAGGAGCCGCCGGCGATGCGCAGCGAACGAAGAAATGCAATTGCTTTAGACGATGCCTACTTTTACTGTCGGCAGCTAGAGACTGGTGGACAAAAGCCCGATTTGTTCAAGCTTTGCAATGCCATTCGTACCCTCGATTACGCATTAAATGAGCACGACGAATCACCATTGCCCATGACGCTTTGCGTTGAGGCATGGTCCCGAGTACGTACCGGTCTGTTTAATATTTTGGTGTCGTCCTTCGCCGGCTACGTGTTCGTATACGATCAGTTCGAGACTTTGGTAGAACCGGGCGCAGAATGGCCCGAAAGCGGTCTTATCGAATTTTTTCCAGACCGAATGAACCGAACAAACGAAGGCTACCGAGCCCGGTTCGAACAGCTGGATCGAGACGTCATCATGCCTGTGCGCTGGGCGTTCGCCGAAGGACGGCAGCAAATAGCACCACCGGATTTTGGCCAGGAAGCCGAACCATCGCAAGCTATCAATACACAGGCTGGCGAAGCGCGAGATTTGCTTCAACGACTGAACGAAGTTTGCGAAGAGCAAGCCTGCGAAGGCAAAAAACATGCCCACCGGAAATGGTGGCAACTCTACTGGGAAGCAGACGGTTGCCCAAATAAGCGCCAGAAAAACCTGCTCCAGAAACAGATGGTTGCCTTGCAGTCCGTTTGGGGCACGCCCTCCGCTTAACAGTTGCTAACGAAAGGACTCTTCCCACCTAATCCCCAACGGGGATCTGTAGACCCATCACAAATGGGAAAGCACGGGAAGACAAGCGCATGTTCAGCCTATTTAGCAAGAACAAGAAACCAGCGGATCAGCGCGACGTGACTGAATCTGAGTGGAAAGGTGGGATTGTATCCGGCGCCGATGCTTTGCGACGCCGTCGTGATGTTTACGGGCAGGCCCTTCGTTTTCCGGCAGGGGAATCAATTCAGCAGGATAATTCCGGAGGACTTTCGATAAAGAATCGCTCCGGAAACATCGTCAAAACCGTTGACCGATTTGACCGCGAGACGGTGTTCGGATGGAATCCGGAAGGTCAGATGATCAGCGTTGCTTTAGCCACCGGAGAGAGCTTCAAAAAAATTGAGAATGGTTCTTGGGTAAGAATTCTGGACAACGGCAAGTTGCAAGTGAGCGCTTACGAATTTAGCGTATTGCGCGATGGCACTTTGCGCATCGGATACGGTACAGCTAACGGTTCGCGTTTCTTCCGCGACAGCCGCTTAGACGGCAGCGCCACCATGTTGAATGAAAAGGGTCGTCTGCTAGCTCTGAAAGCTGATCTGGCATCGCAACACGAAAGACTCTATAAAATCCTGGACAACTTGCTGCGCGAACGGCTCATAAATAATGACCAGCGGCAAGGTATGTGTGACGCCTATCACGCTCTTGTCCGCCGGGTTTGCCTGGAAGAAATCAGCAAGACGCAAGCAGCTCAAACAGTCTTTCACATAAACCGCTTGCTGGAAGCAGGTGGCAATTCACCACTTGGTGCCCAGCTGTGCTTTATGCTCGCACACGAATTGATGTTCTTCTCTGCGCTTCCGAACGAAGCTGACACCAGCGATAGCCTATCGGTTCTTATCGCCCAGCTTTACCGTCATCAACCACAGCAAGCGGCAATGCTGGTTGCCGAGATGAACATCCACAAGAGATACGTCACAGCATCTGGACTCACCGTCAAGTACATCGACGAATTGATGCACCCGGTATCACGAAAACGCCATGAGTGGTCTGCCCCCGGTCAGCAAAAGCGCTTTGCTGAATCCAACCGATTCTTGCGCGTGATTCTGGTCAACATTGTAGAAAAGTCCCGCATTGCAAAAAGAGCTCAAAAAGAGAATCTGGCGTTAATTGATGAAGCAAGACGCGCATTTACGACACGTGAGTTCGGCAGAGTCTTCGGTCGCGAGCTAGCTGACCTATTCGAACACGTCACAGGCACCGCGGCAAACGGACTCGATTTTTCCTCGCGAAAGGAAATCGAGAAATGGGACCGTGCAAATGATGCCTTCAACGGGCACAATTCAAGCGAAGTAGCTTGAATCAAGAGGTCCGCCGGTGCTCGAACGCGTCTTTACAATTCTGATGGCAATAATCGTTCTGAGCAATGCACCAGCGGCAAAAGCTGGAAATGATCCGGAGTTTGAATCGGCCGTAAAACTGTTCAATCAGAAACAATACAGCGCAGCAATTCCCATTCTGGCAAAAATTATTGACCGGCCAAGCCCGAAGCCAACGCCGATCTACTACGCGGGACTTTGCTACCAGAATCTGGGAATTGCGTCGATGGCCCGACAATGCTACCAGGTGCTGGCGGACTCATTCCCTACTTCGCCGGAAGCGCGCATGTCGAAAGAGGTTCTGGCACGACTTCAACGAAGCGCCAACACATCATCAAAGTCTTACAAACCGACTTCTGATGCTGCCCTTTCAGAGGGTTTGCATGTAACTGCTCCGGCTGTTGAACCTGGAAAATTGGACGCACGAGGCGCCACATCGTACTTGCGACAATTTTCCATGAGCGACGCTGAATGGAAAAGCCTGCCTGACGAAGCCAAAGTGCCTTTCCGACGCGCCACATCTTCGCATCTATACGTCAACGGCTCAGTGAATGGGCGGGCGATGGAAATGATGTTTGACACCGGCGCCGAGCAATGTCACTTCTCAAAGAAGCAACTAGAGTCTCTGGGAATCAATATCGGCAACACTGGTGCTCGCATTCCTGTTCAAGGAGTTGGTGGCATCTCCTACAGCCAAATGATCATGGCAGACATCACCATCGGTGAGCTGCGCAGGCGCATTCCTGTGCTTGTGGATGAAGAATCTGTCGGGATGCCGATTGTAGGCGAGACATTTTTCAAAGAGTTTCGCTACGACATCGACAATGGCGGAGGATTCATTCGTTTTTCCAAAAAATCTCGCGGCGGCGTGGTGTCAAAATCCTACGAGTCCACAGATGTTATAGCCATTCCCTACAGAAACGTTGGAGAGAACATGGTTGTGATAGCGAAAGTAAACGGACGTAATTTTCCGATGATCTTTGACACCGGCTCCTTTGCGATTTGCTTTTCCGCAGGACAAGCCATGGCACTTGGAATTCAGATCCCGGGCGACGCCAAGCATATTGTCACCAGCGGCGCCGGTGGGGCTGTTGGCGCCTACGAGTTCAACATTGACCGGATCGAAGTTGGGCCGTTGATCAAGACCGGTGTGCGGATAATTGTTAATGAGTCCAGCTCTCCGCCAATGCCGCTGCTCGGGCAGCCGTTTTACAGTGATCGGCGCTTCACCGTTGATACCGAAAAGCACTTAATAAAATTCGTCCATTGAATCGGAAATTTTTGCCTTCGGGCGCAGCCGGCAAGAGCCATTGCGCTTTCTTAGGAGCAAAAGCGTTACTTTTTGCGCCAAAAGGGAATAATCGGCCAGAGCACAAGTAAATAGGCACATGCAAAGCAAATTCTATCTGCTCCAGCGAAAATACAACGGGCAGTCCCTGCTCGAGCTGCTTGCCGGGGCGATGGTGCTCATCCCTATAGTTCTATTCGGAATCGACGTGGCCATGGTTTTCATGGGACAGTCGATGAATACCACAATTTGCCGGGACGCTGCGCGGGCGGCTGCCTCGGGACCGCCAAGCTCCATCAGCCCGACGTTGACCCCTAAGCAACGAGCCGAAGCAGTAGTGCGCCGGACGCAAAAAGCTGAAGGAGCGATTCGAATCGACCCGGTAGTGATCGTTAATGAACAGGTCACTCGCACCCCGACACTGCCGTTTGGTGGAATTGTCGAGGGAACAGTAACAGTACAAACTTCCGTGGATGTCTATCCGCCTTTCTTGCTCGGGCACGTTGTCGAGAAAGGTGCAGTTAAGATCACTGCATCACAAACATTTCCATTCACCTGGGTGATGGCCAGCACTTACAACATCAGTGCCGTACCTGGCTCTGCTGGAACCGCACCTAAGCCGTCCAATGGTTCGCCAGTTGTACCGGGCCTGGAACCGCCTCCTAAACCTTCCACCGGGGATCCTGCGCCAGTTTCCGGTACGGATTCTGGTGTACCCGGTCTGTTAGATGGCGGCGGTATCGCCCGGGGCGCTCCGCCTCCTCCCTAGCGCATGTCTATTGGTCTGGCGGCATCGGCTGCCTCAATATCCTTGGCCGAAAGCTCACCGACCTTTCGGGTTAATGCCCGGGCCTCTTCTATTTTGTGTTCTTTGCTATACAACGCGCATAGCGCCTGAAAAGCCCCGACGGTCCGGTCGCTGCGAGGCTCAACTGAGTGCAATACGGAAAAAGCGCGCTTGAAGTATTTTTCCGCCAGTGAAAGGCGATCTGTGTTGGCATAAACTTCGCCAAGGTTGAGGGCGATCAAACCATACTCCGCTTTGTTGGGGCCCAATTTTCTTTCGAAGATCTCCATCGCCTGCTTGATCTGCTGTTCGGCCATAGTGTAATTCTTGCGCAGGCAATTGACATTACCCAGATTGCAAACAACTCGCCCATAGTCAGCACTATCGACGCCGTCGATTTTCGCCCGAATGCGCAGCGCCGTATTAAGCCAAAGATCAGCCTCGTCGAGCTTCCCTTGTGTGACATAAGCAATACCGAGGTTGTTCGCGGTAAATGCATAGTCAGCACTTTCCTTACCATATGTTCGTCCGTAAATGTCCAATGCTCGGAGCAGCAACGGGATGGACTCTGTGGTTCGCCCGGTCCGCCGATAATACTCGGCTAAGTTTCGGCAAGAGCGCCCGACCAATGGGTCGTCTTTGCCCAGAGACTTTTCACGCAGCTCCAAGGCCATTTTGTAAAGTGCCTCGGCTTCCTCGCGCTTTCCGCTATCGAAGGTAATTGCCCCCAGGTTGCTCAGCCCTTTTGCATACTCCGGGTGCTCCTTTCCAAGTATTCGGGACGAGACATCCATTGCCTGGTCGACAAGTTCACGAGATTCCTCCTTGCGTCCATCGGATATCGCAAGCGCTGATTGATTGTTCAAAACGGCACTAAGCTCGGTGGCAATTTTCTTGTCCTTCGGATGACTCAGCAGTTGGCGAAATAGCTTGCGAATCTGGGCGTCATTCTCATCCTTTCGACCCAACTCCTTGTAATAGGTGTTCTTTTCGATCATCGCAAGCTTGCCATCAATTTGCGCCGCAGCATTGGTATCACCCAACTTGCCATAAGTATCTTTCAAGTAAGTCAGCGACACCCGGTGTTGCTCGCTTTCTTCCCCGATTTGGGCACCGATTTTTTCTGCCTGCTCGAAAGTGGTGCGGGCAACTTTGAAATCACCTTCGTTGTAAGCATTAATGCCTTGGGCATTCAAAGTAGTCCAAACACCGGCGGCATTAGTTGCAGCATGCATTGCGGCAGTTCTTTGTTGACCATTCAAGACATCAGCAATTTTGAATACAGAAGCGACAACCAGGAGCACCACAGCAATGCTCAGTGAAGCCATCAAGAAATTAGGCGGCGCTTGTTTGCTTGCCCGGGACGCGGAGGCAATGCGCTTACGCTTAACAGAGGAAAGCAATCTTTGAAACGAGGCCACTGCTTGCTCTTTTTCAGCGGCCGCTTTTTCCAACGCATCGCGCAGCTCAAGAATTGTTTGATAGCGATCATCAGGATTTTTCGCCAGGGCTTTGAAGACAACCGCTTCTAACCCAACGGAAATCTGACACTTTGGATCAACCTCCTTGAAGGGTATTGCAGAATCGTAAATATGCAGATTCATTGCCTCAAAAGTGTTACTACCACAAACAGCTTTTCGTCCAGTGAACATCTCGTAGAGCACGTAGCCCAGATTATAAATATCCGATCGCTCGTCCAGAGCCAATCCCAGGCATTGCTCCGGACTCATATAGTCTGGCGTTCCCATGGTATCGCCGGTTTGAGTCAAATTAGGCAGGCTCTGGTCTGTGGTCAAAATTTTGGCGAGGCCGAAATCCAAAACTTTGACAAACTCATCGCCACTGGCATCCTTGACAAGGAAAATGTTGCTCGGTTTTACATCCCGATGAACGACCCGGTTCTCGTGAGCGCCGGCGAGTCCTTCGCACGCTTGTTTTGCCAAACGCAAAATTCGCTCCGGAGCGAGTTTACCTTCCGCTTGGAGGACCTCTTCCAGAGATTTTCCTTCCAGATATTCCATCACAATGAAGGGCTGCCCTTCATTCAAAATGCCATAGTCGAAAACTGCAGCAACGTGAGGGTGTTTCAAACTCATTGCTGCCTCCGCTTCTCTTTGGAAACGCAAAACCTTATCTTTATCCCGCACAAGGTGTGAGTGCAAAACCTTTATTGCCACCTGGCGGTTCTTGATTGTCTGGTGCTGGGCGCGGTAGACAATGCTCCACCCGCCCTGCCCAAGGACATCAGTTACGACATAATGTCCGGCAATTACTTTCCCAATGAACGGATCGTCCGTAATCAACGAAAGCAGCGTCTGGTCATGCGGGCACAGACTCAAGTCGCCCGTAGCTTCAAACTCACGGGAGCAGCTTGGACAGATCTTAGCTGTCACCTTCTTGTAGGGTTCTTGGCTGGTCATCGTTCAATTTATCCCCATTTCAGACCGCTGCAAAACTGTCGTCTGAGCGATGCGAACCCGCCAGATATAGAGCAAAAGACTGCCGATCAGACACTTGGCGATATTCCCACGGCCCATGGCAGGCTGGGCCGCGCAATCATCCGGAAGCCTCAGGAGCAGGCACCGGCCATAGGTTGACGGAGCGTTTAACAGTCTGTGGGGTGGGCAACTACATTTATAGGGGTCCACCGTCGGTCATCGCCGGATTCGCCCCTGAATGTTAAAGGACCGAAATGGCC
>JADYXS010000265.1 GCA_021772155.1 Candidatus Obscuribacter sp. | reverse complement strand
CACCTGCAACGGATCTATGCAACTTCCTGGTGGAAGCAAGAGGATCTGGATGCTTACCTGCAACGCCTGGAAGAAGCAGAAAAGCGTGATCACAGGCGCCTATCGAAGCAATTAGATCTATTCTCGATCCACGAGGAAGTAGGTCCCGGACTAATTTTCTGGCATCCAAACCTTGCCACCGTGCGCGCCACCATCGAAGATTTCTGGCGCGACGAACATCGTGCAAGAGGATACGACTTCGTCTTTACACCGCACATCGCCAGCGAAATGTTATACGAAGTGAGCGGTCACTTGCAAAGCTACGCAGAAAACATGTATGCACCGATGGACATCGATGGACAGCCATATCGAGTTAAACCGATGAACTGCCCAGGTCACATCATGATCTACAAGACCAAGCTGCGCAGCTACCGCGATCTTCCATTGCGCTTTGCAGAATTGGGTACGGTTTACCGTTACGAGCGCAGCGGCGTATTGCACGGAATGCTGCGTGTTCGCGGATTTACACAAGATGACTCGCACATCTTCTGCACACCGGATCAGTTGGAAGGAGAAATCATCGGGATTATCGATCTCATCGATCACCTGATGAGCACTTTCGGCTATACCTACAAAGCATATCTGGCGACCAAACCAGAAAACGCCATCGGCAGTGATGAAGAATGGGAATTCGCCACAGCCAAGCTAGAAAGCGCCTTAAAAGTCAAGAACATGGAGTTCGAGATGGATCCAGGCGGTGGTGCATTCTACGCGCCGAAGATCGACTTCAAGCTATTCGATGCCATCGGGCGCGAGTGGCAGGGTCCGACCGTTCAAGTTGACCTTAACTTGCCGAATAGATTCGACGTAAACTTCGTCGGAGAAGATGGGCAACGCCACAAAGCGATCATGGTGCATAGAGCTGTTTTGGGTTCACTGGAGCGTTTCTGCGGCGGGCTCATCGAGCATTACGCCGGAGCATTCCCGACCTGGCTGGCGCCCATACAGATGGCTGTGCTGCCGATTTCGGATAAGCATCAGGAGTACGCAAAATCTGTTCAAGAGCGACTTCGTCTCCGCGGCCTGCGCACACGGTTAGATGACCGTGCCGAAACCGTGAACTATCGAATTCGCGAATGCCAGATGGAGCAAATTCCGTACATGCTCGTTGTAGGAGACAAAGAAGCCGAAAGCAATCAGGTCTCAGTGCGGCACAGACGAGATGAGTCGAAGAAGGGCGTTATGTCTCTCGATGATTTCATCGCCATTGTCGAAAAGGAAATCGCCGAAAAGCAGCTCTAACTGCCTTTTCGAGACTGTAGGGGCGGCGCCATGCGCCGCCTTCCTGGTTGGGAGCGCCGCGGTCCCGGCGGCTGTGTGCCAAACAAATTCTTAGAGCAATGCGGGCAGGATGCCCGCGTTCCCGGGGTGCGGCACCAGAGGTGCGGCGGCGACGAGGTGGCATTTGAAGCCAAAGAAGACAAGCGGCCTCGTCGTAGTTAGTATTCGCTCCAGATAACTAGCCCGTGCCGTTGGTACAGTCCTGCGATGTCGGCCAGGCCATTTTCGACTCCTCAGACCGTGAGTGGACCAATATTTACTCGCCTAAGATTAACCGCTGACAAGCCCATGGTCTGCTCAATCTCTATACACGCAGAAAAAGCCATAGGTCCTTTCCATAGCATCGAGCTGGTTTGTCCCGCTATCTATCCACATTTCACTCTGCAATGCTTGGGTTAGACAGATGATCCAACCCGTGACTTCATCAAGTACGCAGACAGCGATGTCGCAGGTGTGCGCCGGGTCGATCTTGCTGTAAGAGATGAAACAAAGCGCTGGCGCTGAGGAAAGAGAAACATTTTGAATAAAGTTACGAATCAAATTAGCAGATTGACAGTTGCAATGGCACTGACCCTGCTACTGCCACAAACGGCCTGGGCCGTTCCCACCACGGTCAATAAATCACTGCTAGCCAGCGCCATCTATCAACACCCCACCGCCAAGGTACCGGCAACCCCCTTGCTGAAAGTACCGTTCCGCTCGTGGCTACCAAAGACAGATAGACCGCGTATGGTGTTATTTTGCATCCATGCACTCGGTCTGAGCAGCAAGAGCTACGACAACTTCGGCCGCAGAATGGCCGCGGCCGGTGTACCGACTTATGCAATGGATGTCAGAGGTTTCGGCGGCTGGATGAACAACCCCGAAACCGCTCACCTCGACTTCGAAGCGTGTTTAACTGACGTAGAACAAGGACTTAAGACCTTGCACAAGGCGTATCCTAGGTTGCCAGTTTTTCTCGTAGGAGAATCAATGGGCGGCGCTATTGCCATTCAGGCTGCCGCACGGTATCCGGAGCAAGTAAACGGTGTCATATCAGCAGTGCCGTCCAGCACAGAGCGCTCAGGCAGCTTCCTGAAGTCCGGGACAGTTATGGTCTTTGAGTCTGCGGTCGCTCCGAGCGGAAAGATGGAAATGGACCCAGTAATCGTTGACAGGGCAGTATCCAATCCCGCCCTTCGCCAACGGATAAAGGATGAGCCGCTGAATAGATCGAAGTTATCCAAGGGCGAGCTGGCGGAATTCCAGAATTTCATGGACGAAACCCATGATTCTGCCCCACTCGTTGAACGCAAGCCGGCCATGTTCTTAGTGGCTTACAAGGACAAACTTGTCACTCCAGCCGGGTCAATCGACCTCTTGAGTGAGATGACGACAGCCATGAAGCTGATGATAATCGACGGCAACAGCGAGCATCTAATGCTTGAAGAGAGTCAAATGACGCCGGAAATCGAACGCCTGCTAAAGAGCTGGCTCAACGATCATGCCGGAACTGCTCTATCAGAACAAGCAGGCCGATCAACTGCGACTCTGAACAAAGATTGGACGACCTATCAACGCCAAGTAAGTGTAATGAAGCGCATCAATGAAGCGCACAAAACCCGGCAGATAACTGAGCGGCAAGCAAGAGAGCTGCGCAAAGACTTGAGCGATTTAGCTACCCAAAAGCAAAAGCAACGCGACAGCAGCACCGGAAACGAAATGAACGTCGAGATGATCGGTATCGACGCAGAACTAAGCAAGATAAGTGAAAAAATTGAAACCGTGAAGCAAAAAAATATCGAAAACGGACGCTAGTTCTAGACCTTGAATACAGAGTCTATAACGAAGACCGCGCCACTTCTTTGAAGTAAATGCGGAAAAGCCAGCTGTGCATCCTAAGCTTTGGCGGTCCCTCTTTTGAGATTCTTCCATTCCTGTGAATAGAAGTTCCCGACTGCTCTCGCTTCGGTGTGAGCCCTAAATATCTTGCTACCTGTCGCGCGCTCTTGAACGATCTGAAATCTACACGCGTAAGAAGAACTGTAGAAACAGCCTCCTTGACGCCGATTTGCTTCATTAAGATCGCTTTGTCGGTTTTGAGTTGTTCGTCCTCGTCGATTACTTGAGAGGCCCGTTCCTTCGCTGTCTCGAGCTGTCCTTCGACAAACTCGATCAACTGATCTATGTGCTCACGGACCACGGCGGATTGGATGTCTAAATGTTGGCGGTTTCCGTACTCGTTAAGGGTCTTTTGCAGACCGTTAATAAGGCACCGAAGGTCACGCAGTTCTTGCCTGGCTGCTGACAGGGGCTTCCATTTTGGAATTTGTGCCCCATGGTGCAACGCATACTCAGCAATCGCATGCGCATCGGCTTTGTCGGTCTTGTTGAGAAGACCGAGGGCGTCTGCAAAACGCCGAATGCGCCTTCCATTCGCGACTCGAACATCATGTGCAAGAGCGAACATAAAAGTAACCAGCGCGTCGCCGTAACGCCCCGTGGCTTCCATGCATACCAGCAATTTGGTAGCACCAAATGAATGGCACCACTTCGTAAACTCAAGGAAACCAGACTGAGTATTTGTGAACTCCTTGCACTTCCTAGCATTTGGAAGAACTAGTTCCGCCTGGAACGTGTCCTTCGCCATATCAATACCGACAGGTGTGGGAACCACATGGACCTGATCTTTCTAGAACCAACCTAACTCCAACCAAAGGAATTCGCTCCAGACTCCAACCTCTTAGACGATTTCGAGACTAATTGCTCGTCAAATTTCTCTGCGGTGTAACTACTGGTGCTGGATAGGGAAAAGGAGAGCCAGTCTACGCTGGATGCTTTTCGCATTTAGGGGAGGACGGTATCTACTCCTTTTCCCTTCCATTGGCTTTAACAGTTTAGTAGGTCCTAGGGCACCAAACTGTCAAGACCAGCCAAAGAGGGGAGGGGCTTATCCTCTCCCGTTTTTGCCCGGGAGCGCCGCTGTCCCGGCGGCTCGGTGAGCATAGTTTACAATCGAGGAGATGGCCTTATAGAACTCCGGAAGCGAAATGGTCTTTGCCTACATGCTTAAAACAGGTAACTGTCAATGAAATGTGAGAATTGCGCTCGCACCCTTCAACCGGATTGGCTTTTTTGTTCCCTATGCGGGACGTCAGCCCACCAGGGCGTATCTCCTAAGCTACCCAACTTGACCGATGAAGAAAGCGCCACGACTTTCAGCAAGCAGATGGATCCATCTGCCGAGAAATTGCCCTTTACCGCAAGCGGTAGCTATGGAAGTGCGGTTCGCGCCCAAGTCTTCGAAGTTGTCGTGCGTCAGGCGATGGCTGGGGCGCCATGGCACGCAATCTGCGCCGGTCCAATGCAAATTAATCAGATAACTCCACATGAGATTGAGGAGGAGGTGCGGCGGCGACGAGGTGGTGGTGGTAATGAGCCTCCTTCGGCGTCAGTGCCAAAGAAACCACTACCAACGGAAGGAGCCGCCGGCATTGCCTTGGCCCTCCCGTTACCAAGCCAGCAACTAACCAATGTTCGTGCGTTGCTTGTGAATCTAGCCGAGAATTGCGAATCTGAAGCTACTGGCACGCGGACTCAACTTAGCAATATTGTTAACCAGCTCGACTCACTTGTGATCATGATCCGCAGCTTGGAGCAAACAACGAGCAGAGCCGAGTCAGAGGCACAGTTGCAGCGTGGCCTAGAAAGAGAAATTCATCGAACAAGGCAAGAATTCAAACCCAAGGAAGATAAGCGACCTCGTCATAGTTAGTTCGAAACCTTGGACTGGCTCTTGAACTCCAGATCCGCAGAAAAAACACGCCAATCCAAAATGTATGCCTACAGGGAATATTGAATTGCTTGAGCGAGGAATGCACCGTGTTAACGTTTTCAGACCAAGAGTATAAGTGGTGCCCCGAATGCAATGGCAATATTCGTAAAGACGCATATTACTGCAAGTTTTGTCACAAACCAATCGGAAGTAAATTGCTCAAAACGAAGCAGGCAGATGGCGTTGCACAGCTGATCACCAAGGCGGCTCGGTGGCTTCCAGACTTCAACAGTGTGTTGCGCGCAATTCCAACTCCACTGCGCGACAGGATTGACGAAGCTGATAGAAATACACCGGCGCCGTACATCGGCCTGCCTCCCGGAGTCGATCCAGAGGAATGCAGAAACGCCGAGCGGAACTGTGATCTATGTGCGCCTCATCCACCATCGTCCGCCGAGTTTGGAATTATTGTGGACATTCTTATTGGCCTGCATGCTAACGGCCAACCAATCGCAGCCTTATGCGCGGACCGTCGATTGCAACTTATCGAGTTGACCACAGGTGAGGTGGTGGCCGAATTCGAACTGAGAGTTGCCGAAATACAAGGAGGACAGAAATGTCGTCACTGTGCAGAATTTAGAGCCGTAGACGAACCCGTTTGCAGATACTGCGGAGGAACTGAAGATAGTCCTCCCAATCCCATCGACTACAGGATCCAACTACTTGCAGAATTTGAGCATTACGATCCGACACTACTGCGAAATGTTTTGCTTTGGGAGGCTGCGAAACGCAGAATCGAAAACGAGCCACCAGTTGAAGAAGAGACACTGCAAGCGCACAACATCGGTGAGGCAGATATCGACCGGCAGATTCTGACTTTGCGCCAAAACCCTAATCGTCTGCCGCGTTCCCGCTGGCGGGAACGAATGTTTCAACTTGGCATTGAGCCGGGTTACTACGAGTCAACAGCCTTTCCCATCATGGGCTATACATGTGACTTTGACTATTTCCAACTCACTGATATCGATTCTCTCGGTCGCGCTATGACGCCGGATTTCTCTTGCAAGGCTCACGATAATGCAGGTGCGGCGCTCTTCGTTTTCGATCACCTCCTGTCGCGTTGGCAAAACAATCCTCATTTTTCTCGTAACAAACATTCTATTCTTAGCGGCAAATCGATGGTCTACCTGCACTTAAAGGATGACGAAAACCACAAACGATTTGAGAAAGAAGCAAAAGAAGCCCAGTTAGAATCAGTCCCAGAAGAATTTCGCGCAGCCATGGAATTTGCATTGGATACAACTGACGACTCGATGGACTTCAAAGCCCTATTGGAAATGGATCCCGAGCTGCGACTCCAGTCCATAGAAAGGCTTGGAGAGCAAAGTGCCAAGAAGCAATCGCAACTAGCCGAACGCATGGATACCTTGATTCCTGGACTTACTGACGCCTTCGCAGGCATGCTGGAATTGACTAGCGTAAGTATGCAGATCACCAAACTTCTGCTCCAGGGTCAGATCGCCCTAAAGAAGGCAGATTCCGTGACAGCTTGTCGGCAATTTGAAAGCGCCCTGGCGCTAGGAGACAACAGTATTCAGGATGTTAGTAGAAGATGCAACGTATTGCTGGAATTGGCAAATGCACAATTTGTCGGCTGAGATACAGAGTTAGCCGAAACGACTTTTCAACGCGCTCTTTCGGATGCTGGCGACATTCTCGAGGCGGGGATGGATCCAAAGCCCCTCTGCTACGCGCATCACAAGTATGCGGTCTTTCTCCGTGACGTAGCTTCGTATAGCGCAGCGGAAGAGCATTTCCAAAAATCTTTTTCTCTGTATGCGCAGACCATGGAGGGGTGGAT
>JADYXS010000264.1 GCA_021772155.1 Candidatus Obscuribacter sp. | reverse complement strand
TTTCAGGAGCATCTACATGATCGAGATCAACGGACTGGACATTAGCGGAAAAGATAGCTTTGGTCGGCGTGAGGATCTTTCTTTTATCGTGAGGTTTCAGTGGAAGACGTCGGATCATCTAAGAGAAGCGATCCAATTGCTTTTGTCTTCACGATTGTCTGGGGTCGTTGAAACTGAGGCTATTTGCCAGCGTTTCTCCAAACGGTGCTCGGAAAGTTTGAACGACACGGAATTCGAACACATTCGGATGCAGATCGCCAGCAATCCTAATACACCACCGGCAGTACTGACATACATCGCCAAGCACGCTGGCTCGGCTGTGTTGGAACGTATTGCCGAGAATCCGCAAACACCGACGTTGCTGTTGGACTTATTATCTAAAAATGAGGCGGCCTCTGTCAGAGCTGCCGTCGGCGAAAACTTGAACACTCCCGAAGATGTCTTGGATAGGCTCGTGGCGGACGAAGATGTAGATGTTCGTTACCGGCTCGCTGAAAATCCGTTACTGCCGCGAGCGGTGCTGTTGCAGTTGTCTGAAGATGGCAATCCTTATGTAGCGTCCAGAGCGGCGTCCACATTGTCACGGGCAGCTGGTGGACGTCTAGTTCGCGCAGACTTTGGTGATCGCGGTTCGCGATCGGATGACCAACAAGCCAAAGGCTAACTTAGGGCCGTGCGCCGTCTGGCGGCTGCGAACCTGGCATCTTGCCGGCTCATTCCTGGCTGCTGATAGCAGTCGGCGGGGCGCCACGCGCGGCAGGTCGAAAAGGGTGTCACATGTCAATATCTACAGGCGGCTGCAAAGCCCCTCCACCACGGCTTTTGTGCCATGCATTGCTTAATATTCATAGCTTGCAGGAACATAACGGGAACAACCCCGGTCGTTAATTACAGTTGCGTTTACTGGCTGTTTGCCAAGTAAACGTTGTAAATTCCCGGAGGGGCATATTATGAGTTTGGCAAAAAGCGCGATGCTTGGATTACTAGCGGTTGCAACTGTGGCAGGCCAACTCTGCTTGCCGGCGGATGCACAAACCTATCGTGGTTACGTTGGACAGCAAAAGACCGGTGTCAAGGGATACTTCCAACGACATCCTAAAGTCAAAGCTGTCACCATCGGTGCTGGCGTAGGTACGGCAGCTGGTGCTGCAACAGGTTTGATCAGTGGTCGTGGCATTGGTCGTGGTGCTCTAGTTGGTGCTGGAGCGGGTGCCGGTGTGGGACTAATTCGTTCCAGCCACACGCTAAGACGCCATCCAATTGTTAAAGATACGGCTACTGGTTCTGTAGTTGGTCTCGGCCTTGGTTTGGCTGCCGGCAGAGGCAGGAATTCTGCTCTGAAGGGAGCAGCAGTTGGGACCGGCGTCGGATTGGGACTTGGTGCTCTCAGGCAGGTACTGAGATAGTCTTCTTTTATGTAAGCGAAGGAAAGGGCTCGGTGCGAACCGAGCCCTTTTCTTTGTGTATTGTGTATTGCTTTCCGCTTATTAGTAGATGTAGAGCATCTCGCGGAACTTAGGCAGCGGCCAAAGCGAATCGTCGACCAACGTTTCCAGTTCATCAGCGACAGTTCTTACGGCGGTCATCGCCGGGATGACTTTTTGCTGATAGAACTTAGCGTGAGATAGTCCGTCTGTTTCGCCTTCGTCAACCTCGTGACTGAGCGCATCTAACCGTTCCACGTTTGTTCTCAGTTTCGATACGCGTTCTGCAACATCACGCAGCAGGTTCTCTTGCGGTGTGAGGTCCAGTCCGCTAACAGCTTCCTTAGTTTGAATGATGGTGGAAGCTATACGGGACTGATACTGCATTGCTGCAGGAAGGATCATCGTGGTCGCGATGGAAGCAGTTAACAGTGCTTCAATGTTGACTGTCTTACAGTAAGCTTCCAGCTGCACGTTATAGCGGCTAACCAGCTCCTCTTCTGTGAGCACAGAATATTTATTGAACAGCGCCTTGATCTCTGGTGTCACTAGTTCTGGCAATGCATCGATTGTATTGCGCAGATTCGGTAAACCGCGCTTTTCTGCTTCGACATGCCAATCGGAAGAGTAGTTGTCGCCGTTAAATAGAATGCGGCGATTCTCTGTCAGGACTTCCTTGCAAACCGTTTGTACGGCAGCATTTAGATCCTTATCTTTCTTCAACGCGGCTTCAATTCTATCTGCCATGTACTCGATCGAGTCTGCAGCCATCGTATTCAATACTGTGTTCGGCCATCCGATTGATTGGCTGGAACCGACTGCTCTGAATTCGAACTTGTTACCGGTGAAGGCAAATGGAGATGTGCGGTTGCGATCGGAGTCATCACGTGGCAGCTCAGGAAATGCAGAGACACCGAGTTGAATCGTTTGCGCGAGTCCGCTCTTCTCAAGCGGCTTGCCGCTGATTATGCTTTCTACGACTTGGGTCAATCTGTCGCCTAGATAGACGCTCATGATTGCAGGCGGCGCTTCATTAGCACCGAGTCTGTGATCGTTTCCGGCACTAGCGATGGTGGCGCGCAGTAAACCGCCGAACTTGTTGACGGCGCGAATTGATGCGCTCAAGAACACCAGGAACACGAGATTCTCGTGAGGTGTTTTGCCCGGATCCAGCAAGTTATTGCCGTTGCTATCAGCCAAAGACCAGTTGTTGTGCTTACCACTTCCGTTAACACCACTGAATGGTTTTTCGTGGAAGAGGCAGCGCAAACCATGTCTTTGGGCAGTCTTTTTGAAGACTTCCATCAAGAGCATGTTGTGATCAGTTGCCAGATTGCTGTTTTCGAAGATTGGTGCCACTTCGAATTGCGCCGGGGCAACTTCATTGTGGCGTGTCTTCACTGGGACTCCCAGCTTGTACAGTTCCTGCTCCGTGTCCATCATGAAAGACAGTACGCGTTCCTTGATGGAACCCCAGTAGTGGTCTTCCATTTCTTGTCCCTTTGGCGGTTTGGCACCAAAGAGCGCGCGTCCGGAGTTGATGATGTCTGGGCGCTGGAGATAATACGACTCGTCTATGAGGAAGTATTCTTGCTCAGGACCTACAGTTGTCGTCACTCGCTTCGCTTCTGATCCGACCAACTTTAACAAACGAACAGCCTGTTTGTTGATAGCTTCAATTGAGCGCAACAGCGGGGTCTTTTTATCCAGTGCATGTCCGCTGAATGAGCAGAATACAGTTGGAATACAAAGAGTCTTGCCGTTGGTGCTTTCCATGATGAAAGCTGGGCTTGTCGGATCCCAACCAGTATAACCGCGGGCCTCAAATGTAGAGCGAATGCCACCGGAAGGAAAACTTGATGCGTCCGGTTCGCCCTGCATCAGGACCTTTCCGGAGAATTCCAAGATCCCACCGTCGTCCCCAGTGGAGTTCAAGAATGAATCATGCTTTTCTGCAGTGAATCCAGTCATCGGTTGGAACCAGTGCGTGTAGTGAGTGGCACCACGAGCAAGGGCCCAATCTTTCATGGCGTTGGCGATTACATCCGCCAGTGTTGGATCCAAGGCAGTGCTGTCGTCGATAGCCTTGATGAATGCTTCGTAAACAGTCTTGGGCACTGCTGCGCGCATTACTTGGCGCGTGAAGACATTGCTGTTGAAAATTTCGGATATCGAACTTGATGTGAAATCGAATGTACTGCGAACGGGTTCCCGCTGAGCTGCAGCCTTCTGAGTAGCTGTCTGGCGACTGTTTACCACCACTTCGCCATTTAGAGTGCCTCGATGTTTAGTATGCGTTTTAGCCATGTTCCTCTCCATTTAGCTGATCCCAAGCGCTTTGAGAATTACTCGTTTGCGCCGCTGTCCGTCAAATTCTGCGTAAAAGATTTGCTCCCACGGTCCGAGGTCTAGTTTGCCGGCCGTGATTGGAATGGTTACCTGGTGATTAATCAGAATGCGCTTTAAGTGCGCGTCTCCGTTGGTTTCACCGGTGTGGTGATGCTGATAGTTGGGATCTTCTGGGGCCAGTTTCTCGAGCCATGTGTCGATATCTTTGATCAAGCCGCTTTCCCAGTCGTTAACGTACACCCCGGCTGTGATGTGCATTGCGGAGACCAAAACGAAGCCTTCGTTGATGCCTGAATCTTTCACAAACGACTCGACATCATCTGTGATGCGAATATATTCGCGAACTTTTTTGGTTTCAAACCAAAGGTATTTTGTGTCAGCCTTGACGGCTCCTGACAGTTGCAAACCGCTACCTCCTCGCGTCAAACAGGCGTGGACCTGATGTCAGCGGAGCGAAAACCTTGATTCAGGTAGTGTAACCGGTTGCCTTCATATGGGCTAGCCTTTGTTGCTGCTGCTTAAGTGCAGCAGCCCATGAGGCTTTTGGGCTGTTGGAAACCTGCCGTGCCGGCTCAATGCGCCGCCCGTCTTCGAGATTGCTTACGACTCCATTCGAACCGCTGGCGCACTGGACGGCTTCTGCTGTTTGAGGCGCGACAGATTCTGTAGAGCTTCTGCGGAGCTGGGATCCAGTGACAGCGCCTTCGAATACGCTTCGGTGGCGGCACCGGTTTTACCGGATTTCTCCAGCAATCGTCCAAGGTGAGCCCACAATCCGGAATGATTCGGGCTCAAGCGCACGGCTTCTTCAAACTCTTGCGTGGCAGTATTCAAGTCATTACGAGATTCTGCCAGCCAGCCGAGATCCACATGATAGGCAGCTGCCTTTGGAGTTAAGTCGACCGCTTTTTGCATTTCTGTTTGTGCGTGGTCGAGGTGTCCTTTATTTGCTAGCAGGTTGGCGTAGTCAGCATGGGCGTTGCCGTCCGTGGGGTTGGCCGCGAAGGTCTTTTCATATTCGGCTTCTGCATTCACAAAGTCCCCTTGTGTGGCATATGCGAATGCTAGCGAATGGTGAATTGAGGGATCGTTGGGTGCATAGCGCAATGCCCACTGCAACTCGCTTACAGCTTCATGCCAGTTTTGTTTGCCACCGTATTCGAGGGCCTTTTTGTAATGCAGTTTCTTCGCTTTGTTATCGAGGTCGGTTTTCTCTGCGTCCGTGTACGGTACGGCCTCACCAATCCCAGTCACCATCATGAATTCAGCAAGGGCGCGAGGAACATTCAATTTCGCGAATGATACCAAGCATAGATCTCGATGTGCTACGCGCAGCTCAGGAGAGTATTTGACGGCTTGATCCAGTTCAACTTCAGCCAGATCCAGGTCCCACTTGCCCAAGTAGTGATTACCGAGGAAATAGTGTTCGCTGGCGGATGCTTGAGCATTGGCCACTTCCATCTCTTCAGCCGCTTCTTGCTGCTCCATGGAACTCAGTCTATCTGCTTGATCGGCTTCCACTTCTGCAGCTGCAGCCGCGCTTTCTTTGGCTTTCGCCTGCTCGGCGGCCTTTTCCTTGAGTGCCGCATCTACCTTCACTGCCGCATCTTCTCTATTGATGGGCTGTGCGCCAGGGAATGTTTGAACGGAGCCGTTCTTGGCGGTCGGCTCGGCAAGTGCTGCACGCGAGAGCGCCAGCGAGAAAGCCAGGTTCATTGCCAGGAATAGAAGAAGCTTTGAAGAAGTCGATTGGCGTGGCATACAGTGGTACGCACTCCTTGTCAGGAAGATGTGAAGACAATTATGCCATTAACCGCGCTTAATCGCTAAACGATTTAACCGATGGTTGATCTGGGCTTTACCCGGTTGACGTGAGCCAGTGCTTCTATACGGCGATCATCGCGATCCCATGTTGTTCGGCAAAGGCGACCATTTCGTCACGTTCCACTACCAAAGTTTCGCCGGCGCCGACTGCAAGTACACCGCCACCCTTCTCACAGACCATTGATTCCAGGGTGTTAAGCCCAACGGTCGGGGTGTCGAAGCGCGGGTCTTGGTCGAATTTTGCTACTTTGCACACGACCACCGGACCATTTGCAAGACTGACGGCGCGTTTGATCGATTCGTCAGTACCTTCGATGGCTTCTACAGCCATGATCATCTGGTTTTTTACGATAACGGTTTGCCCAATACCGAGGCGGGCAGTCTCTTTTGCGATTCGCATTCCGTACTCAACATCGGCGTATTCGCCGACAGTAGGCTTTCTGCTGGTCATGATTCCGTATTCCGGAAACAGATCGCATAGGAATTCGGTTTGCGTCAGCACTTTGATGCCGTTCTTCTCAACCCAGTCTCCCATCCCTCTTTGGATGGTGTCATCACTGAAATCGGGAAACCGGCTGACTTCGCGGATCGCGGTCCAGTCGAACTTGTGAATGTTTTTCAGTATATTTAGTTTTGGAATTTTGCCGATAAACACCATGAAATCGACGTTTTCGCTTTTCATGATGTGCGTGTTTCGCCCAAGCTGTCCAGGGGCAATCATATAAACCTTGTCAGAATGCGGTGCTACGCGTGCTTTGGCACCCTCGGACAGCGCCAGCGAAATGATCTTGTATCCTTTGTCTTTCGCGCATCGGGCGAGAATGCCCGGAAGCTTGCCGTCTCCTGCGACCAAGCCGAGGATGCCAGCCTGCGTGGTGGCATTGAGAGAAGGTTGTTTCAGCGTATCAATCGCCATGCTTCACCGTTTGAGAAAGATGCTTGGCAAGTTTATCATTAGAGGGCTGCCGGAACCGCGCTCATTGTCTAAGGTTTAAAGCTTCCTTGACATCAAAAGAAAAATCGGATTAAACTGAGCTAAGATGGCTTTGTCGCCCATGAGGAGCATTTGTATGAAAGGCATGTTAACTGCAATTTTGTTGGCTGGGGGCGTGATTTCGCTCGCTTTGCCTGCATCGGCGCAGCGAAGCAGCGACCCGAACATCGGGCACTTCTATATGGCGCGGCAACAGATTCAGATTACTGACGACGCTCCTGTTGTGTACGACAAACGCACGGGTCCAGGTGCCGGCCAACAAGGAGCCGTTTTGCCTTCCGGTCCAGCGCCGCTTCCGCGCGCAGGCTTCAACGCTTATTCCTCCAGCATACCGTCCTCGATGGGTGCCGGACTGCCTGAAGTGGTCAATGGCGTCCCTCGAAGGCTGCCTCCCCCCGCCCCGAGCATCAACGCGAAATCCGGTAAGGCTGGAGCATACAAAGTGAAGAAGGCAACAGCCGCGCCGCGCACATCGGGACCGCAAACTGCCAAGGTTTACACTCCCTATAAAGGATACGGAACGGGAAATCCCGTTGCCGCCGCTCCGTCCTATTCCAGCGGTGGCAGCTCCTCGACTGCTGTCAAAGGGAGCCTCCTCCACTGGAGCCGAACCAGACGGCAGGGCTATTAGTTTCAGCCATTGTTGCTACTGTGTAACCGCTGAGGTTGTCGGGGTTAGTGCCCTAAACCGAGTGTGTTATGATGACTTCCTCGCGTGCCCGTAGCCCAGTTGGATAGAGCGCATGGCTACGAACCATGAGGTCGCAAGTTCGAGTCTTGCCGGGCACATTCTTTCCATGTCCACTGAGAAGCGGTTTTCCATTCGGGAGCCGTTTTTTTATTGGGGTACACATATCACGGCCGTGATATGTGGGTGATATGAATTTGCGAAATAAACAGATAATCACCAATAGGTCGCATTGAGACGCGGTCAGCCTTTTCGGCGGAAACAGCGAAATTTCGATCGATATTCTCAATGGATTCCCGTCGGAAAATCTTGCCAAGAACGCGAACGTCGAGGACGTTTTTCTCTTTAGCAATGTTTCGCGGAGCCTGGCGGTAAGCGTCCATGGTCTTCGCTATAACAGGGCGGAACAAGCTTGATTAGTCGCTATCGTCTGTCGTCCGCCCAACATCTTGGTGCTTCATTTTCATGAAGTCTCTGACGAACTTCTGCGCCTGTTCGTTCACCAATTCTTTGTCCTGAGAAGCCAGGTCAATTGTGGCCATCTGCTCGCTGTAATACAGCGATTCGGCAATCGCCCTGGCCAACTTGATCATCCATCCGCTAAACCTTTTCTCCATGTATGCCATTCTGTTCTCGACTAACTGAAATTGTGTATCAGTAATTTCTTCAGCTCTTCTTGCCAGAGAATCCTCAATGAGCAATCGAGCAATCTCTGATTGCGACTTGTTGTTAGCCCTTGCTAGGCGCTGCAATTCTTCGAGTATTTCCGGTGCGACTCGTACGCCGATAACTGGTGCCTTCATTTCATCTCCGTTGGTGCGTGTTAACACGTATCATAAAACGGGCTCAGCTTTTGCGCATGGTTGTAAACGTGGTGCCCAAAAGTGTAAACACCGAATGCAGTGCCCACCAATGATTTCGAGCATTTGTATACATCCTTTATCCTGCCTCGACTTTTTCTCTTCGTTCAAAGCCTCGGACCACTGACAAATGTCAGTGCAGTTGACGTTCCGTCTCGGTGCCTCCTCGCCGGCGCAAGACTTTTCGCTGCTCTTTTAACACCACAATTGATGATTAATTATGGACGCAAATCATTGATGTAATTTCCTGGCATCGTCACGGAATGGCTTACTGTCCGTATCTCCAAGCGAGCTGGCGTATCTATAACTATCTGGAGTTATCTCCAAATGTTGCCCGACAATAGGGACAAGCCTATCATTATCTGTTTGGGTTACTGGCAGTCTCTGTGATGAGGATAAGCGAGGCGCTCAACTTAAAGGTGAAAGATGTTGATTTAGTCGAGGTGGTCATTACGATTGAGGGAAGTAAGTTAGCGAAGTCGCAAGTGGTGCCTTTGCATGCTTCGACCCAACATAGATTGTCGGAGTACAAACTTGCCGCGACAACTTTCTTGACGGCAATTCTGCCGACTATTTCTTCATCTCTATGGTGGGCACACGCCTATTCTCATCGGTCGTTCGTGAGAACTTCCACTTGTTCTGTCGGAAGATCGGTATAGACACAGCAGATCCAACGGACTGTCCTCGCATTCATGACTTCAGGCACCGTTTCGCGGTTGAGTCGCTATTGCGGTGGTATCGGAATGGTGAAGACATCGAGCGCCGGATGCCTCTGTTGTCCACCTATCTGGGACACGTCCATGTTGATGACACGTACTGGTATCTCACGGTCTGCCCTGAATTAAGGGGGCTCGCCGTTAATCGTTTCGAGCAGCGATGGGAGGAAACTGATGAATAAATCAAAGCCAATCTTTGCCGTTCTCCTTGAAGGATTCTTTACTGAATGCCTCATGAACAAAAGCAGGCCAGTGCCCATACAATAAAATCGTATCGTGCCTCAAATCTACTTGCATGCGAACCTCGCAATGAAGGAAGACGTCTTAGCAAAAACATCAATGCCAGAAGGTAAGCCCGGGCGTTATCGTCCAGAGGATCAACTTCTGGCATTCCTTGCAAATCTACAAATGGTGCCGTGGATCATACGCGTGCAAGACCTCCGTGTCGCGTTGAGAAGAGGATGCGAAGCAGTCAATTCAGTCTCTCGACAACCGCATCTCCAAGTGCTACAGGCATCGATGTTTTCCAACAGTTCCGGTTGGAAAACATCGACCCCGTGCCCATGATATTCTTAAGTTCTTCTGTACCCTGGTAGTTTATCGCCATTCAAATGATCAATGAACTGTGGATGGATCGCCTGAAAACACATCGCTACAAATGGTGCTCTTCGTGTGGTGGCTGCATTCTTGAATCGGCTCGTTGGTGCCGTTATTGTTATCGTGAGCTTGCCAGCGCAACTCAAGCCAAGCCTCCTTTGGATAACAGTCTCTGTTCTATGCGCAGCGCCTACCTTTGGCTTGGCAGGCGACTAGATAAGCTGCTGCATCAATTGCCAGAGTCTCCTATTAAGGATTTCCTCCGGGATGCAGCCAGAACAGATGAGATACGAAACCTTCTCACAATATGTGAGGACAAACCATCACCTACTGTAAGTGCATGTGAGCCGCCGAAGGAGGCCATTCGCGACTTGCTGCGTATTGTAGCGCTCCATCTCAGTTCCAGGAAGGGTGATTGGCGCAAACTGATAGCCATTCCGCGTCTTGCCGTTCTGGGAATAACTGCCGCATCTATTCAGGAGGAACTTGAGCAACGGAGTGTTGAATTGAAAGGGGGTAGACTTTGTCCATTTTGCTCGGAGTTCAACAATCCCAACATCGACGGATGCCACTACTGCGGTTCCGATTTTGTGAATCCACCGGTAAACGATAGTCCGATCTATAAAAGTTTTGACGACGATTTCTTATGCGATGCTCTTGTTTGCGCCGCATTTGATGGAAAGCCAAATAATGAAAGTCCCGAAACTATTAGTCCGGCACTCAATGAGTGCGGATTGGACGAGCGTGCCGCTGCGCGAATTCTTGACGAGCGCAAAGCTGAAGTCAAAGTTTCGGCTGGCTTTCCGTTAACTCCGTGGCAGAAAAAGATTCTGTCAGTCGGGTTACGGAACGACCAGCCGCCTAGCTTCAAAGTCCAACTACTCTGTGATATGGGCCGCTATTGCCGCATGGTAAATAGGTATAACGCAGCCGAACTACTTTTGTGTCATGGCATAGATGTTGGTGAAACCGGCAACGAAGAGCAAGAAGATGGCCTTAAACTTGCGGTCGCGGATTGTTGGGGAGAGCTCGGTAAGTTATACGCAGCTCTGGGAAAATCAGTGCAGTCCGCGCAATGCAGACAGGAACAAAAGCTGTGTTATTCGACGTGCGGTGATTTTGGTGCGTTCCTGGGAAACGTAGATCAACAGCTAGTTAGGGTCGGCCAGTTAATGTCTGCTATTGCTTCTGGCATTAATGACGAAGCACAAGAATCCGAGGTATCAAAGGTTCAAGAGGACATTACGCATTGCCTGGCGACACTGGCTCAAGGGAATCTGCCCGAGGGACTTGGAGACGAACTACATCAGATTGCGTCGCTGGTCTTGGCGATTATGCACCCAAGTTTTGTGGCAGTGCATGAGTTGAATGCTTTCCAGCATGCGAAGCATTTGATGAGCGAAGGAGACCTACTGGCCGCTGAAGAGCTCATTGTAACTGGACTTGCTCGGATTGCGTCTGACGACACCGTTTCGAAAATGGCAAGGATTCAAGGGCTGAATCAGCTTGCGCTCATACAGAAGGCCAAAGGTCATAACCAGGAAGCGATGCACACATTCGCCACGTCCAAGGAGCTCGCTCAGAACCTGCCCGAGGTAGGAGCATTGAGAGTCAATCAGAGCATGGCGAATACGGCGAAGGCACTGAATCTTTGGTCGGACGCGGCAAAGTACTACGAGCCGGCAGTAAAGCAATACGATGAGAATCATCGGAAGCGGCTCGCTGAAAAGGGAAGGGAGATATTGAAGCTGTTTGGTGTAGATGCGCATGGCGACAAAATCGCACAGTGGTATGAGAACCACCTTCTCAAATCAGAACGCGGACTGATTGTTTCATACGCAGAAGTTTTGGCAAAACTAGGCGATCAGGAAAAACTAGATAAGGCCAGGCAGCGCTTGGATGAACTCGATCAAAAATGATCAGCTTCTGCGTTACCTGGGCTATTTGTCCAGGGCGTTGCAGAATGCAGTATTCCACACGGCGGATGATCAATCTCTCAGGCAAGCATACGATGTAACCAGGACTATGCCGAGCAATACAGCAGATGGACTCTGTGCATCCTGCCCTGGAAGGACTTTTGAGCATCCTTCATACTTGCTCCAGATAGTCCTGAACTCGGGATCGTTGACCTTATGCCGAGCTCGGCATAAGGTCAACG
>JADYXS010000263.1 GCA_021772155.1 Candidatus Obscuribacter sp. | reverse complement strand
CAATACCTTCGCCAAAATAGGGGATGAAAGAGTAGGGTTTTCAGGTAAAGTGGTATCTCTCACAACATCACCTAGCCAGAAAACCCATGAGCGAAATTATAGCACTGACGCACTGCCTTGTGCCTTACCTTTCACGGACAACCCTGCGCCAACTGCGGCACATGGTGTTCGCGCTGCTGTGCATCTCTGGTCGGGTGACGACGTTGGGACTATCACGCTGGACAGAAAGCGGGGGCAGCTACCGGACGTTACAACGGTGGATGCACACGCCAGTGGACTGGGGGTGGCTGCTGTGGACGGTGGTGCGGGTGCATTTACTCGACCGGGATGGGGTGTACCTGTTAGCCGGGGACGAAGTGGTGGTGAGCAAAGCGGGCAAGACGACGCATGGTCTAGGGCGGTTCTATTCGAGTTTGGCACAGCGTCCCATCCCCGCTGTATCGTTTTTGGCACTCTCATTGGTGGATGTCAAACAACGACGGTCGTATCCACTGCGGGTCGAGCAGCGTCTTCCGGTCAAAGCGGCTGAAACAGGTGCGCCCGCGCCGAAACGGGGGCGGGGACGACCGCAAGGGAGCAAGAATCACGTCAAAGCGATGCCCTTCCTCTCGCCCGAATTGACACTGCTGGCAAGACTGGTGCATGCCACGCTCCAGATCATTTCCCCCCTCCCAGTGAGACACATCGTCTTGGATGGCTTTTTCGGCACGTATCCAGCGACTTGGATGGTGCGCGACACCGGCTTGCACCTCATCTCCAAGCTGCGCCACAACGCCGCCCTCTACTTGCCCTACACGGGGGCGAAACCCCGGCGCGGTCCAACCCCACGTTACGGGGACAAACTGAATTACCAGCAACTCCCCGCGACTGCCCTCGTTCACACGGTGACCGACGGGGAGGTCGTGACAGAAACGTACCACCTGACCGTCTTGCACAAAGACTTTCCTGAACCACTCAATGTGGTCGTCCTAGTCAAAGTTCACCACCGCACGGGCAAGCACGCCCATGCGGTCTTATTCAGCACCGACCTGAGTCTGTCCGCTGTCCAACTCGCCGACTACTACAGTCTCCGTTTTCAGATCGAGTTCAATTTCCGCGACGCCAAGCAGTTCTGGGGTCTGGAAGACTTCATGAACGTCTCCGAGCAAGCCGTCACCAATGCCGCCAACCTCGCTTTCCTCATGGTTAACCTCTCGACTGCTCTTTTAAAACCCTATCGCCAGCACCATCCCGACTTCAGCGTCCTTGACCTCAAAACGCATTTTCGCGCTCGGCGTTACCTGCTCGAAACTATTAAATCGCTGCCTGTTTCCCCCGATGATGATTTGTTTTCACGCCTTTGGCACCGTTTCATCCGCTTAGGCGGCATTCGCCCACCCGCTCACCTTCAAGATGCTGCATAATTGGCGAAGGTATTGCCTATAGATGGGAGATTTGTTTGTGTCCACGCTAAGGTTGTTTCGCGTCCATTAGTGCGGCGGACTAAATAGAGGCCTGCATTACCACCTCTTGAACCAGTTGGAACGAAAATCAGGATGTACCCATTGCGTGCATCCTGCATTCTTAGAGCAAGACTTGCCTCACGATTCTCTGCCAGTACATCTGCTGTGAAGGCAAAGTCGGTGAGGTGAGACTCGAACAATAGCAACCCATCACCATTATTTACAGATCCAGTTATATCGTTAAGTTGTTCAAAAGCCCATTGTCCGCCAATCGAATCCAAGTTAGTCGACACGAATTCATTCGTCGGGGTTGGCACCGAGGTTGGGGTACGAGGGCGTGGTGTCACAGTAGCAATTACCGCCAATGTAGCGGTTGAGCTCACAGTTGTTGGCAATTCTTGGGCAATTTGCATGTTACTTGCAATACTGGTGGCTTGCACTGCTGTCGAAAATTTGCCGGTTTCTATAGAGACCGAGGACACTTCGCCACGAGGTAGATATAGCAAAACAATAGCTGCTAAAATCATGATGAATAACATACGTAGAATTAATCGACGAGCTGAAAGTGTCAGAAGCATTAAAATACCCGCACAGATACTGATTACCAACCACAGAGTTTGATCAACATCGAATGAAATTGACGTACTGATTACACCAGCACTCACAAGTGACGAGCTGATATTTGGAAGGAAATATACAAGACCCCCTTCCAAAATTGCAGCAAATAAATCAATAGTAAAGTTTCGAGGCTTTCTTGCTTGACTGATTGTTCTCGGTCTTTGAACCGGCGCTGGCGGCGTTGGTTGTGGAGCTGATTGGGTGGGTTTAGGGGGAGCTGCCGGAAGGGCTTTAGGCGGTATCGTAATTACAGGTATATCGTCAGTTGGTGATATTCCTTTGGATGGGGCTTTTACAACAACTGGATTCGGTTTTACTGGTGCGGACGAAATAGGCGGCAAAACTATTATTTTAGAACTTGACTGACTTAACTCAATTTTGAGGCGAGTTCGCCAATCAACTGCTGAAAGTCGAGCTTGACCGCCTTGAGTAACGCATTTGTTGCCATCGAATGTCTTTACAAATGCTTCTATTATTTCGCCACTTATTCCTCTGGACTCAAATAAGTGATACTGCCAATCTTGTGGCCACTTCGTCTCCTTGGCGAAATCACGCGAACCATAGGGCTTATAGCCATATTTCGCTAAATCTGTTCGTTGTGGTCTTGAACAGAACGGACCATCAGCATCAACAACGATGTTATAAATGAGTACAGCAAGTGCCCATAAATCGGGCTGCATTGCCAAACTTGCGTTTTCACCAAAAGAATTCCACTTCCCAAATACTAACTCGGGGGAACGATACGGCGAATAGGGTACTGCGGTCGGCTTAAATCTCTGGGGATCAGGCCCGTAGTAACCGCCACCGTCAATGTCTAATACATAAACACCATATCCCCCTTGTGTCGATGCAACGAAAAAATTCTCGGGTTTGATGTCCGCATGCACGACGGCACGCGAATGAAGGGGTGCAATTGCATCGGTTAGAGCGTGAGCAATTTGTATGCGCTCTTTGATTGGTTTCTTCTGGATATTTGTGTTAATTATATTAGTCAACAATGAACCATCCGCTCGCGCCATAGCGTAACTAGGAGTCTTATTTGGTAGATGCACATACTCTAGCGGCAGACAGCGAAGAGAGCGATTGCCTGTGAACTTCAAGTTTACAAATGTGGCATAGGCGGTTCTTTTTTGAGCTACGTTCCGTTCAACTGTAGTTTGTGAAGTCCCTGGATCAATTTCGGGATCATACACTTTAATTAAGGCAGATGGATCATTAGTCTCATAGACGATACCTTCACCACCTCTTGCCAATATCGCTTTAATGGTTAAGGAACCAAAAACCGATGTTGTAACTTGTTGCCCAATCATTCTGATTGTGTCCATATGGCAGTTAATGTAGTGTCGTCAAACATTCGCATCTGCGGAGAACCGGGATCAGACTTCAAGGCATCAGAAAGCTCAGGAATTTCAGGCGTATTTGGACTGGATACTAAACTGAAGTGTTCTTTCCATAGGAAATTGGCGAGTGTTACACCTTTGGCCTTGCGAAGGTAATTCTTTACATCGTCGATACCATCCGTTGCTGCGACAAGAATGTCTCCGGGTCTGTAGGGTATAACGCCTATTATCGGATCAAACAGCCGATTACCGTGCGTTCGAGGTAAAGTCACAGTTACATTTCCGTTAGAATGGGGGTTGAGCAAGCGAGCTTCGGAAAGCCATCCTTCAATCTGACGTGTAGGGCTCAAGAGGATGATGTCGCCGTTACCTAGATAACCGTAAATCCAAAATAACTCCCGTTGCTTTGAGGGAACTTCATAAAGCAGTGCCAGTATTAGTGTTGTCGCTCCAGGTATAACAGATT
>JADYXS010000262.1 GCA_021772155.1 Candidatus Obscuribacter sp. | reverse complement strand
CTTTTGCTCGTAGAAGCTGCGCATTCTGCGAATGTGGCGATCCAGGTGACCTTCATTGATAAAGTCGGTCAAGACCTGCTGTTCGATAAGTGGAGAATGCCTGTCAGCCAGCCATTTGGCTCTGGCGAAGACCTCAATCAATGAAACTGGAACGACCAGATATCCCAACCTTAAAGCGGGAAACAGCACTTTGGAAAATGTTCCTATATAGAGAACGCTCTCGTGGTGCTCCAATCCTGCAAGCGCTGGAATTGGTCTTCCTTTGTATCGATATTCGCTGTCGTAGTCGTCTTCCACGATGAAAGTTGATGTCTTTTCCGCCCAGTTGAGTAGTTCCAATCGGCGCGGCAAAGATAAAACTACGCCTGTGGGAAATTGGTGTGACGGCGTGACATAGACCAATTTAAGGTTGGGAATGGAGTTTAGCTTGTCTACCGTCAGACCACTGTTGTCGACCGGAAGTGGTATCAACTGCGCGCCCTGCACTTCAAATGCTTTGCGCGCACCAATGTATCCTGGCTCCTCAATGCCGACGTTATCTCCGCGGTCAAGAATTACTCGGGAGACTAAATCTATTGCTTGCTGCGATCCATTAACGATGATGATCTGATCTGGATCGCACTGAACGGCACGGGCGCGAGCCAGATAACTGGCAATGGCTTTGCGTAGCGGAGCGTATCCCTGGGATTTGCTCGGGCAGTCTAGTTCGTTAAACAGAGCTTTTTTGAACCGCAGGTTATATAGACGTTGCCATTCCCTCATAGGAAATTCGTCCATGGCCGGACGTCCGAATGAGAATTGAATTTCTGGCTCCGGTCCTCCAAAACCTAGCCATTCCTTGTCTCTTAAATGCGCGCCGTACTTGGAGAGCCGTTTGTAGTGGGCTGTCTTGACTACTGAGCGATTTGTTGTTTTATCTTTGGTCGCCGGGTTCTTAGCTCGCAGCAGTTCGTCGGGAAGCTGGCGGCAAACATATGTACCTGCACCGGTAGCTGCCTGGAGGTAGCCTTCGCTCAGCAAACATTCGTAACTCATTGTCACTGTTGCCCGGGAGATTCCAAGCGATTCGGCCAGCGACCTTGAAGAAGGGACCCTTTGACCAGGAGCGAGCCTACCCGACAGGATACAGCGGCGAATCTCGTCATAAAGCTGACGGTGTAATGACGCGGTTAATTGGCTATCAAGAGTTACAGGAAAGTCCATAAAATGAGCATACCAAAGTGGACTGGTAGTAAATCAAGAAAGTGGCACTTTAACAAGTCCATTTGGCTTGTTATCTTTAAACGTACCGAGAGGCGAAGCCGGCATCTCAAATTTTAGTCCCTGACCAATGCCGGCACTAATGGATATGCAAAAAGAAAAAACGGCAATCAAAGGCGGAGTGCTTCTAGCACTGACAATCATCAGCCTGACTACATTTGCCGCCCCAGCTCGAGCAGTAGTCAAAGATTCCTCAGTAGTACATAAGTTGACCATCGAGCGTAATTCGCTCTTGAACAAAGAAGAGCAGTTGCAAGAAGACTACGCCGATATTGAACGCCAGCTCCGTGAGTTGCAGCGTCAAGATGACAAGCGCGCTGTCGACCAACTGTGCAAAGACATGGATGTTAAATACGCTGATCTGCAAGGTGTTCGACATTCAATCAAGAATCTCGACCTGCGTTTACTTTAATTCGGAAGGCAATACCGCTCTACTTTCAATTATCGACCGCAGCTTTGGTTGCAAGAGTGCCGCCTTTGCGTTGGACGTCTGTAATTGGCTCAATTGCTTTTGTGATTGTTGCATGCCAAACAGGCATAGATAAGCGACTATCATCATGACTGAGCATCGGAAGATTGTTTTAAGTTCTCCGTGCGGTTCTTTCTCAATGCGAGCAATGATCTTGCGAGCCATTTGATCTTCAAGAACAGTTTCCTGTTCTAGCTGAAGCCTTAGATTGCGAATGTCCTTGTATCTCTGCTCAGGGGTCTTTTCAATGCATTTTCGTATGATGTAATCCAGGCGATCGATTCTTTCTGGAAAATGCGGTGTTGCACCATTCACATGCTCGAAGAGAGTCTTAATCACATCTGAGGCGTGGAACGCGGGATTCCCGTGTACGGCCTCATACATCATGCAACCAATGTTGTAGACAAGCGAGCGCTCGTCTACTGGTTTGCCGAGGCACCGCTCGGGACTGGCGTAACGAGTGGCTCCTTCTTCTACGATTAAGCTGAGAGCAGAACAGTCTTGTTCGAAAGCATTTCGTTGGGTGCCAATACCGACAATGCGCACAAATGGACTTGTCGAGCCTGCATCAACTATGTATATGTTGTCCGGCGAGAGATCGCCGCAGGATACACCTTCTCCGACGGCATGCTCGAGGGCCTCACAAACTTGAGTGAAGATTGCAATTACCAGCGCCTCTTCCATTTTGCGGGACGTTCGCATCAACTTGGTGAATTTCACGCCTTCCTGACGTTCCCTTACAAGGTATGCTGTCCCTTCCGCGGATATTCCGAAATCATAGAGCGGCACCAGATGCGGGTGATTGAGCGTTTTTGCGGCTTCGGCAATTTCCGAAAATCTGCTCAGTCCGAATTGGGTTAAGGGCGGAGAAAATGTTCTCAATACCCGGGGCCTGTCGATTAGCGAATTGCTTAGCGTCATGCATGTACCTTTGGAAAGCCATGGGTGCTTGATGATACCGAACATGGTGCGACGTCATTATGGCGGCCTGGATTGCAGATGGTGGCGCCATGCGCCACCCGGGCAGCGGCCTGGCGCTGTCCCTACATCGGAGCCATTCGGCGCACGGTATTCAGCTAGATCTCCTTTACCGGTATGAGATTGCGATTTGCTCCGGCGAATTGCTCAATTTCGTGAATCCGGTTTGGCGGTAAATCCGCCGGCTGTGATACCTGGATGATTGGCGGTTGAGGAGGCAGCAACATCGGCACCGTCGCGACAGTTGTTTCACCAGGCTGCCTGAAGAGGGAGTTGATATCACTGACAGCAATCGGCGTGTGATCCACGTCGCTTCTGAGCGTCAGGTAAATTCTGCCGGCTGCCATTGCATTGATGAGTTTCGCGGCGTTCACCGGTTGGACAGCTACTGTCACCGTGCTTGCCGGTTGCGCTTCTGACTGACCGGGAACTTTTTGATAGGCAGTTCCAGATGCCACTACGCGCACATCAGACAGAATGGCACGAGTTGTGGAATTGCCTCCGGACCCTACCTGTATCATCACGTCCACGTAGCTATCCGGGGCTACGAAACCAGCAACGCCGGTCGAATTGTCCACGGCAAAGGTGACGGCACGCTCTCCTGCCCGCAGTTTTGATTGGAAACCACGGTGCATTGTCAGCGGAGCAAGGTCTCTGGAAGATACAAGTGAACCTGCGGCGATGGGGAATTTGACGCTGTGCCCGATCGCCGCATCCGGATCGCTAAGAGCGTCCACCGGAGCTCGGTCTGCTTCTACCGTGCGTGTTGCCACGTCTCCATCAACAATGGTGCTTCCTTCGGGCAGATCTCTGGTACAGATGAGAACCGTAGAGTTCTGCTTAGTGGGCGCAGCCACTGCAACAGGGATTAGTGCCTTGTTCCGTTGTTCAATCTCGCCTGAGATCAACAAGGTAGCGCCCGCGGAAAGTCCCAGAATGAGCAGCATCATGTTGCGTGGGGAAATTCGCGCAAATAGTGAAAGCAAGGACCGCGAGTTCATGTACGCCCCTCCAGAATTAGTAATAATGCCGAACGCAAGCGATTCAGCAGTTGTAGCGATGAACCAATTAAGCCACACCACGCAGTTGTCATGCACCGGCTGTTTCACTGCGGAGATGTCAGTAAAAACCCCAGTTCCCTTCCTAAAATATGGCGCCCGCTCCGATTCACCCGTAGACTCGTTGAACATGCAGGGTATAAATCTTGTAGTCACTGAGGACTTTTTCGTTGAGCTATGCCCATACCGCCAACGAAAAGCAAACGGCACTACGGTCCCTGGTGGAAAGATGTTGCCATGCCGCACAGTTAGCTGAAGCGAGAAATCCGGAAGCGCTTCCACTGATTGCGGATTTGCGCCTGCGTATGAGCCATAACGAGCCTGATGCCTGGGAGGCCGTGTACGGTTGCATCATCACTGGCGTACCGGGGGGAGTCCATCTGGAGAACCTCTTTCTGGATTTCTTCGCTCATCCAGCTTTCGCCCGGCGCATCCCGGATCTATGTCGACTGACCCGCCAAGGCAACGTGCTTGCCCTCAGCATCTGTGCTGGTGCCATAGCAACAGCGGCAGTTAGTGAACGGGAAAAGATAACTGTGGCGATGCGGCGGGCTATTGCCGAGGTTAAGAATGTTGCAATAATAGTTGAAGGCAGTGAACGCCATCTCAGAGCTGGTAATTTACCGGCGGCCGAGCTATTTCTTGAGCGGCGCTGCGTCATTGCCGCATTGAATGCACCCGGGCGTGCTGAACACCTTGATTCCTTACTCAGTCTGGCGGAGGTTTACCAACGCCAGAACAAGTTTGATGATGCTCGCGAAGCACGCCGAGTTCTGGCTGCACTCTGGGAAGACTGCGGACGTTTGACCAAGCGGGAAACAGCAGATCGGTTTTTAGCAATGGCTCGAAATTGCCTTGCAATCGACGATACATCTACAAACAACCGGGAGCCGACCGGTAGGGCAACTCGGCATACTTCGCATGCACGCGCTACCCTAGGGGCAGGACCCTCCACTGTAGGTGTTGACCAACTTCTCATTGATGCGGAGTTGTATGCCAGAAAAGGGCTGATGGTCCGTCAATCCCAGGAAAATGCTCTGACTGTCGAAGTCGTTGAGTGCCTAAATCTCCTAATTGAAGTTGCTCAAAGACAAAAACGTACCGCTGACGTTGAATCTCTTTATCGAAAAATAGCGCGATTGGAAGGAGCGACTGAACATTTGGACGAAATCGATCGTGCTTTGAATTCTTACGTCAATTTGCCGGAGATGGTTGATCTTGCCCTTCGACCTGATGGTATCACGCTTCACACAAGCGATTTCCCGAAACTGATTCTTGAATCGACCGGACTTGATTTGCGCAAATTTTTCATCGATGCATTCAAAGACGCTGACTTTCTCACGTTGGCGGAAAGAAATAAATTGGCCTGCGACTTGTATCACTGCTTCGAAACAGTCACTTCCTTCATTTCGGACGCTGACGGAGCGCGAATGGAGCGCTCCGAAGTGACGGTGGTCGATCTGCCTGCGGCAATGTCGCAAAGCTTCGTCCAGGTTATGACTGTTGAGAAGACTGTGTCATTCCGCTTGCGATCTACACTTCCGGATGACGCAACATTGGAAAGTGTTGGTGGTATCACTTTCGAAGTCGGCGGAAAGTTGATCGGGCTGAAAAATCTGCACTTGAAAGCAGCTGGTCCAAAGTGCATTGTGACGCCAGTTCTTGCCCAGCAAGGGCAGGTGAAGAGTAAGTCCAAGGCACTTCTCAGCACACTTAGAACTGCCGGCAAAGATTTGATCGTCGGTGCCTTAATGAAGATGGGAAAGGTCTCGATAGAATTGCCGATCGTTCTCGAAGAATATAGGCAATGCCTCAGTGATGCTGTCAATTTCAAGGTTCTTCTGCACGAGAAAGAAAAGGATCTCGTTATGTTCATAGAACGCTCCGCTGGCATTCTTGTTGCAGATCCGCTCACTCGGTCTTTGTTGACCCGGGGTATGCGTGTGATCAAGAACGGACATGATATTAAGCTGGAGCGCGAAGACCGAAGCCTTTGCGACCTGGGCGGTTTAGCATTGGAAATAGCTCCGAAGATTCATCTGCAGATGATGCGTAGTTCGTCCGAGCTGCAAATCGAGCATCTATCAGGAATCGGACTGGAAGTGCCATTTGATCCTCCGGCGGAACTTCAGTCAATCGGCTTGGATTTAAAGCGAGCGCTGCCGCGTAAAATTGTCAGCTTAAGCCTCGGCTCCCGCGATGAGGAAGACCGTCGACGTTTGGTGGTGTGCACTGGACCAGGATGTTGGATTGCTCTTGATTTGAATATTGAAATGCAGCCAGCTACCGACAATGGCGGCAACTGGATTATTCTTGGCGTTACGAATAATCCTATTTCCGGGGCGCCCCAGAAATTTTTCCTGCGACTCGACAGCGCCAATAACTTGAGCATGACACCACGAGAGATAGCTGAAGTTGTTACTCAAACTGCAATAGAAGGCTTCGATCCCTCAGATCCCTTTACATGGAAGTGGGGCGCAGTTGCTCTTGGTGGACAAGCCCTTCTGGCAGCTGATGACGTCATTCGCGGGGTAACGGGAGACAGTGGGGAAGTGAAGAAAACTGCCCGAAAGATTGGCAGGTTCATCGGCAAATTGTTGAATGATATCTGATGCAGCTAATTGCAAAAGTTGAAGCGCTTTGTGTCAAGGACAAAGCCACCCGGTTTCCTACGGGTGGACGTTCGAGTGCGGAAGTGACACTGGAAGGCTTCATCGGTGATGTGCACTACGGTTTCATCCGCAAGTCCGATGGCCGGGATCCAGGGATCATCCGCGGGACGCCCGTCCGAAACTGGCGCCAGTGGTCAGCGGTGTCCGTTGAAGAGTTGCAAGTCATCGCTGACACCATGAGCATCAAGGAACTTCAGCCATGGCTTTTGGCCGCCAATGTCACGCTGTCAGGTATTCCTGACTTTACAGCATTGCCGCGTGGAACTGAACTTCTCTTTGACGGTGGGGTCATCCTTACTGTGGAATGTGAAAATACGCCGTGCACTCTTCCCGGCAAAGAAATCGCCGCTAAGCATATAGGCAAGACAGCTCCGGAATTCGTCAAGGCAGCATTGCACATGCGCGGGCTGGTTGGCGTTGTTTACCGAGCCGGCGTAATTACATTAGATGAGTCTGTGAAAATAAAATTGCCGCAGTAGAGAATATTATTTGGCTACCACCAAGTGAAACTGCGGTTGGCGATGTGGGGCGGTTTTCGTGCTTGATCAATTTGCCAGCTGAGGTTTGCCAGATCGCGCTGCTTTTGCAGAACATCTTTCTTTTGTTCTGAAATGACTTGCGCGCGGTCTTTAAAGGCAATTATTTGCCGACCTGTCAGTTCGCCTCTGGCCTGGTAAACAGAGATTTTATAGTCCACTTCGCTGCGCAGTTCATTGACCGAAGTAGCCAATGCCAACGGGCTCTGCAGCATCAAAATCATAATCGTGAGAATCGCTTGTCGCATAAATTTGCGCCTGATGAAAGTTGATACAAGCAGACGAAAATTGTTGAGTATGGTTCCTGTACCTGGGACGTTAGGACCTATGGCTCGGTCTGAGCGGAAAATTCCTTAGCTGTCTGCGCTTTACCGCTTTCTTCGTCACTTGCTACCAGTGGCAACGAAAACCAGAAAGTTGCTCTGCGACCTTCGACCGATTCAACGCCGATGGTTCCGCCATGTTGCTCGACAATTGCTTTACTGATCGGTAGCCCAAGCCCCGTACCAGTGGGGTTGACGTCTTTGTCCGAAGCACCAATGAACTTTTCGAATATCCGCTCTTCCATTCCGCTGGGTATGCCGCATCCAGAATCACTTACCGTAATGACCAAACAATCCGCGGTTTTGATGTAGCTTCCAACGCTTACGACTTCATTGCAAGAAGAGAACTTCACGGCATTGGATATCAGATTTACCAGGACTTGGACCAGTCTGTCCGCATCACCGCGAACAACGGAAGCTCCCACGTTGTTCTGTAAAACAATTTCCTTGTCCCTTGTCAGCGGATCAACACAGGCAATTGCACGGGCTACCATAGCCTGCACGGGCACATCTTCCAGGTTGAGAACAAATTTCCCGGCATCCATTTTCTCAATGTCGAGAATATCGTTGATCAGGGCGATCAACCGCTCCGTAGCCAATTCTGCCTCAGCCACTTTCTGGGCGGATTCAGGTGGCAAAATACCCAGTACCCCGCAGCGCAACAGTCCCAGGCTCGCGTAGATAGCCGTCATTGGTGTCCGTAACTCATGGCTGGCAATTGCCATTAGTTGCTGTTTGAGTGTTTGTTCTTGATAGAGTGCTATTGCGGCGTCGCGAAAAGCGCTGTCCAGATGTGTAATTTCATCAGAACCACTTATGGCGGCTAACAACGGCTGGCGCATTAGCGTCCTTTCGGCATTGAGTCTGACGTTTGTAATTCTCTTGGTTATATTCTGTGTGAGAAACACTGTCAGTCCGATGGCGCTTAGCAGGTTAACTGCTAATCCGATCAGCAAGACCTTATCTAAATTGTCAGCGAGAGTGTCAAGGTGTTGGTTTTCATTGGTCTCAAGCAATTCCTCATGTGTCGCCAATTTCGCCATTTCATCAGAAAGCTGCCGCCAGCAATTCAAGTAATTATTTACTCGCTTGTAATCGGCTTTCTCGAGTCTTAGTTCGCCGACCAGGCTGTCCGCTACTACAAGGTCATGGATCTGCGTAATGTTTGCAATAGTCCCAACTATTGCCTTGACCCCTGCGGTTCTTGTTGCATCAGCTCCAGCTGCCCTTGTTAGGTCTTGCAGTTTAGGTACTATGTTCTGCTTTTCCACTTTGTACAGATAGAGTGGCTCTTGTCGTCCCTGTCCCAAAAAACATAACATGGCCAAATCCATCACGGACTGGAGAACTTCTTGTGCTTTGGCAGTTACTGTGCGTGCTTGAGATTGGCGCTCGATTTCATGGTTTGCTTGTTGAAGAAAGATGGCAAGTGTTCCGACCAATAAAATTTCAGTTAGAAGTGGTAGTCCAATCAAGACCAATCCCTTATGCCGAATGCGCATCTGCCAGGGTTTGATAGGACTATTTGGTGTTGCAATTGATTGTTTAGTGTTAGAGTGGTTCGCCAAAATGGCTTGACCATCTTTCGGCAGGATAACTTGGAATGTGCAACCATGCCCGGGAGTGGATTCAACGCCGATAGTTCCGCCATGGGCTTCCACGATTGTTTTAGATATGGACAACCCCATGCCGGTTCCTTTAATCTTTTTGTCCTGCGGTTGGTCTGCCTGCCGAAATACTTCGAAAATGAGCTTGTGTAAATCCTCAGCAATGCCAGGACCCTGGTCCGTAACTGAAAATTCCAGACACGTCCCAGCATCTTTTGCTTCCAAAATTATCTGTGCGTCCTTTGGCGAGAATTTGATAGCGTTGGACAGTAAATTGACCAGTACTTGAATCATGCGATCAGGGTCAACCAGAGAATCTGTCTGGCAGTCTTTTAAAACGACCTCAATGTTTTGGTCTGAGGCTATTGCTCTGACCATGTCAGCGGCGGCCTGCATGATTTGCCCGGAGCCACTGGTTACTTTCGTGAGCCGGACGTTTCCTGAACTCATGATTTCGACGTCAAGCAATTCCGACACCATGAGTTGCAAACGGTGGCAGTTTCGTTCTGCCATTTGCACCGCGGCCTGTGCTTTCTCACTAAGGGTAGTCTTGTCAGCGGCAACGAGGACCAGAAGAGTCTGCACAGCCCTTAAAGGGACCTTCAGTTCGTGACAAACCACGCCCACGAGTTGCTTCTTGAAGCGCTCTATTTCGATCAGTTTTGCCGCCGTATCGTGTAGCAATACATCGAGCTGAGCCAACTCGTCATTGCCCTTCAATGGCGGAGCCAGGTCTGCGCCTTTGGCCAGGCGGTAAGTTGTATCCATGAGACTTCGCAAGCGTTGCTCGATGCTTTTACCGAAGAACAGGCAAAGCCCTAATACCAACAATAGATCGGCAAAGACTCCAAATAAAAGGAAATTTTTAAATTGTGCGGCCATCTCCGTATGCAGCTTAGGACCATGACTTACCGATCGCAGCTCGTCATCAATGAGCGTCTGTATCGGGGTGTTGTGGCGCTCTTCTCTTTTTTCTAGAAACCAATCGACGGCCCTGGCGGACATGTGCCCTTTCGGGAGGTTCCGTGTCTGTCCAGCAGTTGCAAGCCAGAAGAACTGCTGGAGCCTGCGCGTCTCGTTCAAATTTCTTCTAATATCTGATATCCCTTTGGGATTTGCACCGGAATTGGCCAGTTTCTCCAATGCAAAATAATTTTCGGCAATATCCTTCCAGATTTCGGCATACCGCCGCTCTACTTCGGGTCCCTTGTTCAAGCGCCCTAGAGCAACAATCACTGTCGACTCGGAAAGTGCGCACTGCAGGCGCTCTCCGCGTGCGATGATCTTTTTGGCGTGAACCTCTGCATCGAGCTGCGTCATGGATCTTTTGAGCAACGAGCCAAAACCGAAAACGAAAAAGACTTCGAATGCCAATGGCACGGAAATCAAAATTAGTCCCTTGTGGATGAGTTTCACAGCATCCGTTCCTGCAGCTCGTGCCCAGCATTATGTATACCCATTTCTGCTGCTAAGTGGGCAAGAAAAAGGCGGCCTTTCGGCCGCCTTTCCACCAGCTATACGTGGCTGCTGGTTAAAACGCTCCATATTGCGATGGATTTGAAGACAGAGTAATTGGTGCATCCAATTGCAAATCCATCCGTTGTCCGGACGCGATGGTCACATTCTTGCCTTTGCGTAGGATCAAGCTTTGTGTCATCCCAAGGCCGCCGCCGATGGCAGCTCCAGACCAGGCTCCGCGACCCAGTGCGCGACCACGAGTCCCGTGACTTCCTGCGATAGCACCAATTGCGGTGCCAAGTGCAGCTCCGGTGCCGGCGCCAATCAATCCGCGAACGCCAGCTTGTCCGGCTTTAGTCTTCCATGTTTCACCGGCGAAAGTGTCGCTTTGTGCGGCGATTGGCAGGTATTTGCCGATGCCACCAACTATGTGAGCAGACATGGGCACTTCGTGTCCGTTCGGTGTGCGCAGCTTATTGAACTTAACGCTCAACATACCGGCGCGCCCCATGAAGCCGCCTGAGCGGGCTTCAGTAACGCTTCCTGAGATCATCGAACCGGCCGGAATTACTGAATTGCCAAGGTTGATTGGTTCGCTCAACATCGCCTGGATCATGTCACCAGGTCTGGCAACATCTGTCGAAATTGAGGTACTGAGCTGCACGGGGAATGTAACGCCGGCAGGCACATACTGCACCGTCCCTTGTTGGTAAGCAGGAGGCGTATAGGCAGTGTTCGAATTTGGGTTGAATTGATTTGTAGTATAGGGGGGCGAGTACTGTGCGAACGCCGGTGCGGCGAGCTGCATTGCTATGCCAAAAGCTGTAATCACAGGAACGACTTTTTGAACGTAAGTAGCCATTTTGAACTCCTTCGACCTCTTGGTATGCGGTTGGCTAGTAAAACGACCAAACCGAAGTGCCGCTTTAGCGAGCGTTTCCGAGAAAGTCTCGGCGCTCCAAGCAAGCAACAAGGAGGTAGACGCCTCGGGATCCCCCATGTTCCGAAGTCAGAACATGAACGTGTCTAAATATGTCCTGTCTGTCGACAGCAAGCAACCATCTATTAGAAGAATAGGGCGCTTCTGAGCGCAACGCAGCGCACAGCGGCCGATGCTTGCTTGAACGTGAGGATTTCACCGTTGTTCAAAGTTATCGATCCACTGTTGTCAGGGGCGAG
>JADYXS010000261.1 GCA_021772155.1 Candidatus Obscuribacter sp. | reverse complement strand
TGCCTCACTCACAAACTCGTGCGCCCTTAATACTAGGCGTCGCGGGGCATGTCCGTTGCTTTGCGCAAATTGAATGCACTTACCATCCCAAAGTCCAGTTTTAAGCTGACCGAAGCCGGTTCTTCCATCCCAATAGAGGTGTTGGCCGGTATTTCAACCTTCCTTGCATTGTCGTACATCTTCGTTGTCAATCCGGCAATTCTTTCAGAAGGGGGCATGAACAAGAGCGCGGTGTTCTTCGCCACTATAATCGGCTCTGTATTTGCCACTCTTTTGATGGGGTTATGGGCGAACAAACCATTTGCAGTTGCCCCTGGACTGGAAATGAATGCCTACGTAGCGTATGTCGTCATCGGCGCGATGGGATTCAGCTGGCAAGGAGCCATGGGAGCGGTCTTCTGGTCAGGAGTGCTGACAGTACTACTGAACTATACCGGCGCTCGAGTTCGAATCATCAATGCCATTCCTGATAGCCTCAAGTCCGGACTGTCTGCGGCAGTTGGCGTTTTCCTGATGCTGATTGCACTCAAGGTATCAAACCTTCTGGTTTATAAAGGCATTGATGTCCAAGGTGTTGGAAGCCTGATGTCTGCTGATGCCTGCGTGTTTTACTCTGGCCTGGCATTGGTGGCATTTTTCAAATATTTCAAAGTAACTGGCGCCGTTTTGCTAAGCATAGTTTGCGCATCGCTTGCCGCACACGGACTTGGGCTTGGTGGCACCATTGAAAAGATCACATTGTCTAAAGAAATGTTCGAGGGAACCATGGCGCTCGATTTCAGCGTGATCCTAAACCCGAAGATCTGGTCGGTCGTTCTGATATTATTCATCCTGGACTTTTATGGAAGCATTGCAAAATTCATTGGCTTAACGCGCAATACTCCAATCATGAGTCCCGACGGGACTTTGCCGCAAATGCAAGAGGCACTGACAGTAGATGGCTTGGGTACTGTTATTGGAGCCGGCTTGGGCACCTCAAACCTTATAACCTATGTTGAAAGCGCGGTCGGCATCGGCGAAGGTGCCAGAACCGGACTTTCGGCAGTTGTATGCGCACTTCTGATGGCTTCGTTCTTAGTTCTGACGCCGCTAATCAACCTCGTTCCAGTGGTTGCCACCACCGGCGCTTTATTCTTTGTTGGCGTAATGCTGATGCCAAAACCTGCCGACGTCAAGGCATATCACTGGACAGATATTGCCGCACTTGTCGTTATGATCGCAGTCACCATCTGGACCTTTGGCTTAGACAAAGCGATGTTCGCCGGATTTGCCACATTCATTTGCGGATTAGCTGTTTCCGGGCGCGTCAAGCAAATCAATCCGAGTTTGGTTATCTCCACTCTGTTATTACTGGCCAGCTTGGTTCTATCAAAGACAGCCTCGTGAAGCCAACTGTAACGACTGTTGCTGCTTGAGGATGTCGCGTTTTGCACGATGAAGATACCGCTGGAGTTGTCGGAGTAATACTTGCTGGCGGTCACAGTACGCGAATGGGCGTCCGCAAGGAGCAGCTTCGACTAAGCAGTGGTAGACCCATGGTCGACTTTGTTGTTGAGTCCTTGCGGCCTCTGTGCACCAATATACTTTTTTCTTTACCGGTACAAACTGAAATCGATCTACGCGTTTCTGGATATCCGGTCATTTTCGATAAGTTGCCAGACTTAGGTCCGCTATCTGGAGTTGAAAGTGCTCTCAGGAGCGGGATCGCCCGCACGTACTTGTTTGTCTGCTGTGATCAGCCCCGCGTTACCACTGAAATGCTTGCCAGGCTGCTGGTTGTTGGCAGCGACACTAGCGCTGCGTTCTTCGAATCAACTGATCGCTTTGTCGTTCCCTTCCCATCGTTAATCCGGTCTGAACTGGCCCCACTTGCCAAAGATTTGCTGGCCACAAGGGATCGCTCCATAAGAAGATTCGCTCGCTCCTGCCAACCGGCTCTGGCAGCAATTGAGCCGTTCGAGCAAGGTCTAATCTCAAGTGTGAACACCCCAGATGAACTTGTTCTATTCGAGGCTGAACAGAACGCGAAGAGCAGTGCTCCGACAGGCGATGGTATCAATGGAAACATCATTCCATGGGCTGATTAGTGATAGGATTCCAATTTTGGGTCGTCAAGTCCTGAGCGGTTGTAGACTTGTATCCGTGGGATAATCACCGAGTGCAGGATGTAACCATGGACTCCACCAAGACCGTCAGCATTCAGTATTACGCTGTCTTTCGCGAGCAGCGAGGGCTCTCGAGCGAGAGTCGAGTTACATGCGCCCGCACGCTGCGGGAACTTTATGCTGAGCTCAAGAGCGCGCACGGATTTTCCTTGCCTCAAGAGCGAGTGCAAGTTGCCGTCGGCGATGAGTTCGCGGACTGGGATGCCGAACTTCTAGAAAATAGCGCTGTGGTTTTTATTCCCCCTGTGGCAGGTGGATAGTGTTCAGCTTAACGGACCAATCGATAGATCCGGCCCTGTTGCGTGAGCGACTGAAAGACGTTCGTGCCGGGGCCCTTGCCACCTTCGAGGGTCGCGTGCGCAACCACAACGATGGACAAGCCGTCACCGCACTGGAGTACGAAGCTTATAATGCTTTGGCGGTGAAGGAATCGGCGCGCATACTGCAAGAAGCGCGAGAACAGTTTGATATCTACGAAGTTCACTGCGTCCATCGTACTGGCACGTTGCTCCTGGGTGACGTTGCTGTTTGGGTCGGAGTGATTGCCGCGCATCGCGATGCGGCCTTCAGCGCATGCCGTTATGTCATCGACGAAATTAAAGCGCGACTACCCATCTGGAAGAAAGAACAGTACGCCCATATGGAAAGTTCTTGGGTGAACTGCGCGCACCAGCGAGAAGCACAGTACTCTCGCGAGGAACTTTATTCGCGTCAGATGATGCTTCCGCAGATGGGAATTTCCGGGCAAGAGCGCCTGAAAGCAGGACGCGTTCTACTTGTAGGTGCTGGTGGTTTGGGCAGTTCGGCGCTGCTTTATCTTGCCGGAGCCGGAGTGGGCACCATTGGAATCTGCGATGGCGACCGTGTTGATGTGTCGAACTTGCACCGCCAGATTCTTTACGGCGTAAACGATATCGGAGCAAAAAAAGCAGCTCTTGCGTCTGAGAAAATCAAAGCGCAGTATCCGTTCATCACAACAGTCTGTCACCCGTTGGCGATCTTCGCGGGAAACGCAGAAGAGTTAGTGAAACAGTACGATGTAATCGTTGACTGCAGCGACAATTTTGAAACTAAGTTCTTGCTGAGCGACGTCTGCAGAAAGCTGAGAAAGACGCTCATTCAAGCAAGCGTCTATCAGTTCGAAGGGCAGCTGTCGGCCAGCTTCGCGGATGGTTCAGGGCAATGCTTACGCTGCCTATGGAAGGAAACTCCGGAAGCCGGTTGTGTTGGTACGTGCACCGACCGTGGTGTTGTTGGGGCGACGGTGGGAGCCTTCGGAAGCCTCCAAGCGTCAGAGGTGATAAAGGCCTTATGCGGCATCAATAGTGAACTTGGAGAAAATATTGTGCTTTTCGATCTGCTCGGACTTTCTCTGCGTAAGATCAAGGTGAAACGAGATCAGAATTGCTCTGCTTGTGACGAGGACCGTCAAACAATGGATTTTAGCCCGATGCAAGAAACGCTTCACGACTGGAAACTCGACATTTTGGAGATGTCGTCTTCCGATCTTGCAGGTTATGAACTTGTCGACATTCGAGAATCAAATGAAGATCCAGGACAGATTCTTCGGAGTTTGCTGCGCACCGATGTTGTTCAAATGCCGCTCAGCACTGTCGATGTTGAGAGCACGCAGCTTAGCGTCCAGAAGCAATACCTATTTATTTGTCAGCGGGGAGTGCGCAGTGACAATCTAGTGGTAGCGCTTAGATCACGCGGATTCGACAACGTCTATTCGTTGGCAGGTGGAGTCGAGGCAGTTCGTCGGAAGTACATCGCATGAATTTGCTTGTCGACAATTACGCAAGAGAGCATACTTATCTGCGTATCTCGGTGACCGATCGTTGCAATCTTCGTTGCGTGTATTGCATGCCTGCTGAGGGCGTGCCACTCAAGAAGCGCGAGGAGATTCTTACGCTAGAGGAGATTTACCGCGTAGCCAAGGTTTTCGTCGGTCTGGGAATCGACAAAATTCGCATAACCGGCGGTGAGCCGTTAGTTCGAAAGGGACTGGACGGGCTGATAAAACGGCTGGGCGCATTGGCTGGGGTCAAAACTCTGGCAATGACGACTAACGCCGTGCTGTTGGCAGACCAAGTACGGCAGTTGCATCAGAGCGGTTTGACAGCTCTGAACATCAGTCTGGATTCATTGCAGCCCAAACGATTCGAGGCAATCACTCTCAGGGATGATCATGCGAAAGTGATGGCCGGTATTACTGCCGCATTGAGCGAGAAATTGGAGACAGTAAAGCTCAACTGCGTGGTGATTGCCGGTGTGAATGACGATGAGGTTTTGGACTTCGTTCATTTCGTCAAGGACAAACCGCTCAACGTGCGGTTTATTGAATACATGCCATTCAAAGACAATAACTGGCAGTCCACAGGAGTAGTTTCATATGCGCAGATGCGCGGGGTGATTGAACAGCAATTTACTCTCGAGCCGTTGAACGCTCGGCCCGGCGATGTGGCGAAGGACTTTAGCCTGGTCGGTCACCAAGGCACAGTAAGCTTCATCTCGTCGATGACAGATAGTTTCTGCGGCACTTGCAATAGACTTCGTCTCACTTCCGAGGGTTCAATTAAAAGCTGTCTCTTCTACGGCGCGGAGGTTTCCCTGCGAGACGCAATGCGAGCTGGCGGATCTGATGCTGACTTGCGTGATCTGATCCAAATTGCCGTGAAGGGCAAACCAGAAGCGCATCCTCCGATCGAAGAATTGGCAGCGTCAGACAATCGATCGATGGTGGAGATCGGCGGCTGAGATGATTTCCTATGAAGAGGCGCGCGCCAAGATTCTTGCACAAATAGTTTCTATGCCAACCAAGTCGATGCCGTTGAAACGACTGCTTGGCCATGTTTCGGCAGAACCTGTGATCGCCAGAATTGATTCACCTCCATTCGACAACTCAGCGGTGGATGGCTACGGTGTGCGGCTTGATGACGTGAGTGAGGCAAGCGAGCAGAGTCCAGTCAGCCTGGCACTTAAGGAAACCGTTCGTGCCGGTGATGTGGCTGCAGGTAATTTAGCGGCTGGAACGGCAATGAAAATTCTCACTGGTGCGTGGGTCGCACCCAGCGTCGAAGCAGTTGTTATGCGGGAGTATTGCACTGAAAAGGATGGTGCGGTTCTCGTTGGTGACTGCGCTGAATTGGGTGCCAATATCCGTCGCCGTGGAAAGGAGTTTGAGCAAGGAAAGGCAGTATTGCCAGAACGCCAGTTGCTGTCACCGCCTGTGGTGGCTTTAATTGCCAGTCTCGGATACAAGGACTTTTCCGTCTACCGCAAGCCGAAAGTTGCCGTGGTCACAACCGGCGATGAATTGACCAAGCCAGGCCTCGTGCTGATGCCCGGAAAGATTTATGATTCCAACTCCTACGCAATCGATTCGGCTGTTCGCTGTGACGGGCTGGAGGACGTTCTGATCTTGCATGCTCGTGAACAGTTGGCAGCCACCAAATCTGCTCTTTTGCGGGCCCTGCGTTTTGCAGATGTGGTGATCTCCACCGGAGGCGTGTCAGTAGGTGAGTTTGATTTTGTCAAAATTGCGCTGGAAGAATTGGGCGTAAAAACACAATTGTGGCGGATTTCGATAAAACCCGGAAAGCCCGTGTATTTCGGCATCTTCGATGACATCGCCAGCGGTCGCCGGAAGTATGTTTTTGGCCTGCCAGGCAACCCGGTCTCGGCCCTGGTCACCTATCATTTGTTCGTAAAACCGGCGATCAAGAAATTACGTGGACTTGGCGATTACGCTGACGAAATGTGGCTGCCGGCACGTCTGACTGCAACTGTGAGAAAAAAGCCAGGGCGACTGGAGTTTGTTCGCGGTCGTGTCAGTAGCGATGGAAGCAGCGTAGTTGTGGAGCCGGCAACCGCCCAGGACTCGCATATGTTGAGTGGTTTGGCTGGTGCCAATGCACTAATCTACTTTCCTCTGGACGCCGGGGAATTGCCGGCAGGAACAATAGTAAAGACCCAGCTTCTCAGCTGGAACAGTTAAGGACCAGCATCTTCTAAGGACCAAGACTTTTCTGGCACCTGCACTTTTGACGAAGTGTCTTCCGCGCGGTAGCGCCCAGAGATAGCTGGCGCCTCGAGGCGCCCTTGCGGTTTTCTGTTCCGGGCTTTTGGCGCAACCTACAATGAGCAAGCGCGTCATCTAAGCAGGCGGGCTTGCTCATCTGTGGGGAAACATGGTTCTGGATCGGCGCAGTTATGTCATTACTATCTGGTTCGGCCTGGGCATGATTCTTGTTGGCCTGGCAATTGTCGTGCTTGGCTATTTCGGTTCGCTGGAAGACAAACAGATTGCCGAAGACGGGATTGAAACCTTCGCAGCTATCGTTAACAAAGGGCAGGTCAATGATCGCGATCAACAACGGTACTTCTGGGATCTCGTGTTCTTTGATCTGCGGTCGAACCGGCACGAAGCGATACGCCACTTCAACAAGGGACTCTGGGAATCGTTCCAAGCCGCTGACACGGTTCCAGTGAAGTATCTGCCATCGGAGCCAATAAAGGTTCGGCTGGTGAGAGAGATTGCCGATCTCAATGAGCTGCTCTACGGGCTCGGTGTAGTCGGTGCCGGGATAGCTCTGTCCGGACTGGGGTTTACCTTGTACGCGCGAATGCAACGACCAGGGCCGGTCACGGCGGGAATTTATCAGGAAGTGACTGGCGCAAATCAATTAGACTCGGAACTTATTCCAGTACTAGTTCGAAAATGAAGTCCGTTTATCATGTCTGGCCAGGCTTACGTAAAGTGATGCAAACATAGTAGCTCCATTTTTTTACTTGGTTAGGGATCTGGGCAAGCTTCAGAGGCGTAGTTGAATTGAGGAGCTGAAAGCAATGAATATCATTTTAGCGATTGAGACCCTTTTGGTTGTTGTCGTCGCCGGGACTATGTTTCCGCAGCCGGCTCATGCCTACATTGATCTAGGGGTTGGCAGCTTTATGCTTCAGGTGCTTTTCGGCATGGTTTTGGCCATTTGGGTATCGTTGAAAGGTCTTTGTCTACGTATTCCGTTTTTCGCTCGTTGCAGAAAACCAAGTTCTGCAACAAATGAACGCTAAGAGGAACTGTTATGGATGGCATAGCAGCTTCATCTCAGGAACTGAAATCAAAGGACAATTTGCCATCATCATTTCGTGACCCATCTGGGTTTGTATATGAGCAGGATGGACAATTGTTGCGACAGATCAACGCGCGTTATCAGCGGGAGTATGACTATCTGGATTCCTCTGGTGTATACCAGCGCCTTATTGACGCAGGATTGTTGATACAGCATGAGGAAGTTTTGCAAGAGAGCCGCGATGGCGCGTACAAGATCATCCAGCCGGAATCTATCCCGTTTGTATCGTTTCCATATGAGTGGTCCTTTTCTCAACTTAAAGACGCAGCGTTAACCACGCTTGCTGTGCAGCAGGCAGTATTTGATCAGGGCCTAGTATTGCGCGATGCGTCCGCTTACAACATTCAGTTTCGTGGCTCAGTGCCAGTATTGATAGACTCTTTGTCCTTTGGCTTTTACGAGGAAGGCAAGCCGTGGGCAGCTTATCGGCAATTCTGCCAGCATTTCTTAGCGCCACTTGCTCTTGCGTCGAGCAAGGGTCCTGAAATGCTTCGCCTTCTGCAAACGTACATTGATGGCCTACCATTGAATGTGGCTGTCAACCTGATGCCGCCGTCCGTGTGGCTGAATCCTGGTCTTCTAATGCACCTTAAGTTGCATACGCAGGCGCAACAAAAATATGCAAATGACGGGGCATCATTCGATAAGAAAAGGCATGAGCTGAAATTGAGTCAAGACGGGTTCGCGGCTTTGATCGATAACTTGGCATGGACGATCAAATCTCTTAAGCCACCCCGCAGTGCCGATGTCTGGCTTGGATACGAACAAGATAACAACTATTCTGCGACAGCTTCTTCAGCAAAGAAAGAACTGGTTGAGAAATTCCTTCGCCAAATCAGACCCAACATAGTTTGGGATCTTGGAAGTAACACAGGCGAGTTTAGTCGTATTGCCCGAGCCTGCGGTGCTTATGTGATATCAGTGGATGGCGATCCTTTCTGCGTCGATACTAATTATCAACGTGAAAAGGCATCGGCAGATTGTTACTCTATTTTGCCCCTGGTGATGGACCTATCGGCGCCGAGCCCGTCAATCGGCTGGTCGAATGAAGAGCGCCCGTCGTTACTGCAACGCGGTCCATGCGATCTGGCTTTGGCTCTGGCTTTGATTCATCACCTGGCGATCGCAAATAATGTGCCGCTGTCCATGTGCGCCGGGTTTTTCGCCAGGACTGCCAAAAGGCTTATTATAGAGTTCGTGCCGAAGGACGACTCCCAGGTCCAACGTATGCTGACCTATCGCCAAGATATTTTTGACCAATACACCCAAGATGAGTTCGAGAAAGCATTTACTGTGTACTTCGAAATCACTGAGCGCGTGCAGGTTCAAGATTCGAAGCGCTGGATCTATTTGATGTCTGCCCGCTGATCTTGAGCGGTTGGAAAAACGAGCTGATCTGTTACATCCTTCCATTTGTAATTCTCTGACGACTCGATATTAATATTGCAATAAGCTCGTTCGGGCAGGATCGGTAGTTTGGCTCCGAATTGCGAATTCAGCATCAGGCGGAAAACATTGACTGGCGTGAGCCGTCGATGCAAGTTCTTCTGACCGGGAAAGTGATAGGCAAGAAGAATGCGCATGTTCTGGTTGTAGTAGGCCTTATCGTCAAGCATTCGATATTTAGGTCCGTGATCAGACTGAATTATGATGATTGGTTCTGGTCCCGGACGATCAAGCAAGGTCTTGACGAATTGGTCAACGAGTTTCTCGGTGTACTTGATTTGCTTCAAATAGCGGTCCGGTGCATTCTCGGTTAGCACCGCGAGAGAAAGCGGATTTTTATGCCCATCTTCGTTAAAGACATTTGGCGGATGAGAAATGAGAGAGTGCACCAAGACGAACTTGGGACCCGGAAGCGCGGCAATTTCCGAAGCATACTTATAAGGCACCAGTCGCGTTTCAGCAAAGACATCTAAAGTTAGCGGGACGTACTTTTCTGTGCCGGATAGAATCGTGAGCTGCATAAACTCAAGCAAGTAAGCGCTGCCCAAGCTTTTGACAAAATTCACATCCGCGTAAGGCACATACTCAGTTGGTGGAAATCCGGAGAATATGTTGATGTATTTGTAACCCAAAGACTTGAGCAGCCGCGATATTCGGCTATCTTGAATCAAGCGATAGTTGAGCGTTTCATCATTGAAGTCCCGCCCCAGTCTTTCGGGGATGGCATCGATGTATTGCATATTTAGAGACGAAGGGATAGAAAGCACCGTGCGATCATAGTTACTGAATGCCTCTGGAACCACGTGGAAGCCCTTGCTTTGCAGCGATTGAATGAACGCTGAGTTGTCGTAATCCCATACCTGATTTAATGTCGAGGGCGCAGCATTGCAATCGAGGATCAGGTAGTAGATGTCCGGTCTCTGCGGTGCGGTTTGTGGTATCCGAAATTGTGCGTCGCCCTCTCGAAAATAAGCGAGCATCGAACTTTGCTGTGACATCGCATTGGCCTGGTAAAGCACAGTCTGAACGCCGTTGGTAACAAGCAAAAATAAGGAAACCACATTTAGGGCCACTGTAAAGCGGGCGAAGTCGAGCTCTAACTTGGACTTGCCCAACTGAAAGGACCCACGCCGAATGATAAAAAATGTCATTCCCCAGCACACCGTATAAGTGGCCAGAATGATCAGGTCTTCCGTTGGCTGTCCAAACAGCGACTGTATCGTGCAGTTGATGCCAGCGCGAAACGCAGCGAAGCAAAACACATACGGAACGAGCATGGAGGCACTTATGCCTGCCATCAGATTGTCTTTTAGCGCGTGCTTCAGAAGCAGAAAAATAAGCACCATCGTGACTTCCAAAGCGATTAACGGTATCAGTATCGCTTCGGGCAATGATGCTTTCGCCACTGGCGAAGACAAAACAGGGAGCAGTACAAAGGCGAATGGGTGAATTACGGGTGGCTTCATTGAACACATCAAACAGGCAAGGTATACATATCAATCATATCAGCGCCGAGAAGCATGAATACGCTGATATTAGGTGGCGAACACGCCAACGCCCGCAGCCGGTTACCGAATGTGGCAAGTCGTTCCACCTAATTCGTTGCCTGCCCTGTGGTTCCTACGGAGCTTAGCGCTATTATTGAAGAGCGCATTGCAGATTGAGTCAGAATGAATACTCGTGTGCAGATACGAGCTTCACCATTGGCGGTGTCACGTACTCGAGGATCTCGCTCTGTTTTATTCGGGGCGATTGACGGCACAGTTGCAACAAAGAACCCTGGCACCAGGTTTTTCTATCACTGCGGCACCAATAGGCAGCAAGATAATTCTGAAGGTACTTCCTACTAATGCCGTGGCAGCGATCGATGATGAAGCCGGTAGCTTCTGCAATGGATCTTTCTGTTTTGTCTCGGCCATCGTCCCCGCCGGCGGACAGATTTGCAATATCGTGGTTTGACTCGGGCTTGCAATGCACATAGTAATCACCAGGCTCGCGTCTAACGAGCATCGACAGTTCTAAAATGAATAAGCTTACGGACAGTTCTGCTGGCTCGAGTCCAGTGAGTTCGCAAAGCCGGTCTGCAGATAAAGGCCTTTCTGTCAGCAAGTCGTGTATTACCTTTTCTCGTCCGGAAAAACCGGTTGTTGAGATGGTTGCGTCGACTGCGGCTGTTGTTTCGCCGGCTTCGTCTTTTTCTGTGCTTCCCTCTTTTGCCGTTGGGGTCTCTGTCAGCTCAGCGGCAACGCGTCCGAAATATTTTGCACCGATGTTGGCAGCAAGCGATGTAGTAGCGCCTGCGTCCTCATAGCTGTTTGAACCTTTCGAGCAACCGATCGATGCTCTATCGACTTCTTCTTGCTCTGCACGTGGGTGGGCATGGGCCGGAGTCGCGGAACTGCGTTTACGGAACACAGTTAGAAACGAAGCGGAAGAAGTGATCGGCGCGTCGTGTTCCATGTGCTTTCGAATGACCGTTCGGATTTTGTGGAGTATATTGAAGGCCGTTGATTGTGCGATCTCGAAAAACTCGGCAAATTTCGATGAACTCAGGGCAATTCCCCGTTCCATCAGCCATATGGCAGCTAACCAGGCTTTGACGGCGCGAATGCCTTCGAAGAATGTTCCGGCTGTGTGCCAGGTTTGTCTGTTGCAGTTTTGGCATTTGCTTACACGGTCTCCGTGTTGTTTATTCAAGATGAAAGTTCCGCAGTGACGACATTTGTGCACCACTGCGGTGTCCGACCTTCTACATAACTCTTCCAGGCAGTCCGCTTCGGTTTGAAACTCAGCCGTGAACTCAGCCAAGTGAAAGGCGAGATCTGATGCCTCGGTGCGAAACGAGGAATCATGCGGCTTATAGCCAAAGAGATGACTTGTCATTGGAGCTCTCCGCTAGCTACTGTGTCAACGCGGTTGATAGAAATAAAGTTCAATGAATCACTTGAAAAACGATCAGCTTTTCGCTTAATTGCGCCTTAATTGGCTTGCCACGTCATTCATACATATAGGCAAGCGAACCGATAACGGAGCACCTCGCAAATCAATATAGGCAAGTGAACCGATAACGGTGTAGAGCGTGAATTGGGCGCGGTCTAAATCCGAACTGGGCGTGCTATACGGCCTTCGGCTAATCGGCTACGAAGGTCACATAGCGGTTCCATTAATTCCGGTTGTGAATGCCAGGCATGGGATTGCTTTTGTCTGTCTGAAGTTTCGTTTGAGCACTTTTGTCATTTCTAACAGAGGGTCATTCGGAAATGGAACGATTCGCAGTAAGTGCGGAGTAGGATGTGTCGACTATTTCTTTGGGGTCTTTTGAATGGGTTGAGGGTATGGCTTCGCCAGATGCTGCCTGAGGTCACGCTGACAGCTTTTGCTGCAAACCAGAGAAGGTAAAATTCTGAAAGTCATTTCAAGACTTTGGCTATTTTTATTGATAAACTTTCTCAATAGCAGCATCCGGAAGCGTCAATTTGCTGCAAACTGGTAATAGATGGCTAAACAGAAACTTCTAATCTGCACTAAAGGCAAAGCCTGTCGCAAACGCGGCAGCAAGGAGCTTTTCTGCGCTATGGAAGAGACCATCGAAGATCTTGGTCTTGAAAATGATATTTGCGTGAAAAAGACTGACTGTATGGGGCATTGCGGTCGTGGTCCGGCTATTAAAGTTAAGCCTGACAAGTTGATTTATGGCTGGGTGTCTCCGGCTGACATACGTGAAATCATCTGGTCCATCGTCTCGGGCAAGCCCATTGAACGTTTGACCGTCAAGAAAAAAGCCGGCTAGCCGCATCTCTAGCTTGGGTGAACGTGTGGAACGTCGCAACAGGCTGGCGCTTTGGAGTACTTTCTATTCAGAAGATTTGCCGACACAAGGCAGGTGCTTCCAGCTATGGCTACGGCAATATGTGGGAACAAGCCTTCAATGTGGACGTAGGCAGGAACTAGAACGAACGCCGCGCCTGCGGCGAACAGCCCGAGCACGCGCACCTTTCCGTGGCTCTTGAACGCCGGTAGGATAGCTAGGGCGCATATCGCAACTATTATCCAGTGAAAGGTAGCGTCGTTGTCTTCATGCCTGTGTGGACCGCTCGCTGATATAAGAGGCAGCGCCGTCAGGATTATGGGTGTGGCAAGGCAATGGACAAGGCAAACCGCCGGGGCGATAACCCCAAGTGCATTCAGCCCCTTCTTGACAATGTTCTTCACAAGCTGATTTTATCAAGCCAGCCTGTCACTGTCGTGAAAGTGTTGGAATACATGATCATCTGTATGCGATCGCTGGGAAGCACTGCGGTTCCGCATAGATTCGGCAATCTTTGCTAGATTCAATTCACGGGAGGGGGTGATGTCTGCTTTGAGAATGAGATGCATCTGATCCAATGCATAGTCGTTCTCTTCTTGAGTATTGGAAGCGACACAGTCAGACGGGACAAAAAGTTCGAAGTCCCTCATGTAGGCATCATTGGCGGTGAATAGTACGCAGATATTGCCGGCGTACCCCGTCAATATGAGCGTCTCAGCTCGAAGGTAGCGAAGCAAAATATCCAGCATTGTGCAGTAGAACCCAGAGTGCTTCGGCTTCAAAACAAAATAGTCGTTTTCCTTCGGACGCAAAAGCTCTGCAATGGGTTTTCCTTTCACATCATCGTGAAGGCAGTGCTGAAGTTGAGCTTTGAAGTCGGATCGCCAGCGCCCGAAATTATCATTTACGTAAATAACCGGAATGGCCAGCGCTCTTGCCTGCGCTGTTAGGTCGGCGATTTGTTTAGCAGCGGGAATTGCGTTTTCCATGAGCCCATCAGAACCTGGAAAATCCATATCGTTGATCACGTCTATCAATAACAAGGCTACTTTCGAATGGTCCGGTACGTTGCCGTGAAGGTCTTCGTTTTTCATATATCTAGTATCTGTTGCCCAGAAACTTATACAACGACGGTTCGCAGGGGTTCCAGAGGCTCCAAGCCTAGTAGTTCAAACATTTGCTTGTCTTCATCGAAATCACAATTGCTTGTCGTGAGCAGTTTCTCGCCTGTAAAAATCGAATTTGCTCCAGCGAAGAAACATAGTGCTTGTTCAGCCAGGCTCATGCTGACACGTCCGGCAGACAACCGGACCATTGCTTTCGGCATAGCGATGCGAGCCGTGGCAATCATGCGCACCATTTGCCAAACTTCTACTGGTTGCTGTTCTTCTAATGGAGTACCTTTTACTGCCACCAATGCGTTCACAGGAACCGATTCCGGATGCTCCGGAAGAGTACAAAGGGTATGAATTAAATCAACTCGATCTTCGGCCGTTTCGCCCAGTCCGATGATCCCACCGCAGCAAACGTTTATCCCAGCAATGCGAACGTTTTTAAGTGTCTCCAACCGATCTTTGTAAGTACGGGTGGAAATGATCTTGTCGTAAAACTGTTCTCCAGTGTCGAGATTGTGATTGTAAGCCGTTAAACCGGCGTCCTTTAAGCGATGTGCCTGATCCTGATTCAACATTCCCAATGTAACGCAGACTTCCATTCCCATCGCGCCAACTTGTTTGACCATGTCCAAAACTTGATCAAACTGCGCATTGTCTTTTACGTCGCGCCAGGCAGCTCCCATGCAGAAGCGCGTGCTTCCGCCTTCTCTTGCTAGTCTGGCGGCGGTGACGACAGTGTCTGTGTTCAGCAGTTTTTCCGACTGAACGCCGGTTTCATAGTGAGCAGATTGAGGACAATAGCCACAGTCTTCTGGGCAGCCGCCGGTCTTAATTGACAGTAAAGTGCATTGCTGCACTGCTAAAGGATTGTGAAAGGCTCTGTGCACACTGGCAGCACGATACATAAGATCCATCAAAGGCGTGTGATAGATCGAGGCGATTTCCGCCTGCGTCCAGTCATTGCGGACAAGCACCGTATGTGGTGCTTCACCATAGATTGTTGTGTTGAGGGTTGCACTGCCGCTTGTCATGTCCATGCTCCACTGCCTGTGCAGCGTAAGTTAGCATAAACAGGCGTGCGGCTGAATCTATATTGGCCTTTTGTGCGGCTGTCTTAGAAAGGCTTTACTGCTGGAAAGGCAATCCAAATTTCCTGTTCAAAGGCCGCAAGAGTCGGCGGCGCTCCATCAATCTTCCTTATCAAGCCGCCACGGCTGTCCAATAGGAGAATTGTTGGGTAGCCTTTCACCTTGTACTTCTTGACGATGGCCTTGTTGGCTTTGACTTCGGCGTTGATCCGTTGAAAGTTGAACTGATTAGCATACTTTGCTTGTGCCTGCGCGAATATCGGCTCGAAAACTTTGCACCAGCCGCACCAGGCCGTATAAACATCGAGTATTTGCGGCTTGTCCGGGTCAGTCGGCGCTGCAGGTCCCGGATAGACTGCATTTGCTAGTCCGGCATTAGCCTGCAGAGCTTTTTGGGCGCCCGCCTGGCTCAGCCAACCAGTGGGAGATGCTGACGGCGGGTTGGTTGGGAATGGCTGTGCTTCCGGGCGCCCGGCTGGAAGGTATCCGCTAGGCGGTTGGGCTGCCTCGTAATTGGCTGTTGGGGCGGTGACAGGAGGAGCCGTTTGTTGGACGCGCGTTAAAACCTGTATTCCTTTGTCGGCACGTTTGAGTAGCTCCGGATCCGTGGAGTTTGCTTTCACCCATCGGTATTCCGCTAGAGCCTCGGGCAAGTCACCCATACAGTGCCGAGAGATCCCGAGATAATAATGAGCAAGTTGATTGCCGGGCGTTTCCCTCAGCACTTGGATGAACAGCGAAGCGGCCTGTGGGTACGCACCGCCGTCGAATGTCTGTACTGCCTGCGCGTAAAGAGTGCTTTGAGCCATGCTGGAGGTCGTTGCTACGGCAAAGGCCGCGCACAACGAAAATAGAAAGCGGGCAAAGAGTCTCAGGTTGTTGAATCGATTCATGCACTGATCCTACAGCAACCAATGAATCTCGTCAGCCCAAAAAACTTTGGAGTGATTTGCCGAAATGTGCAGTACCTCTTCCACTTCACACACTTTTTATTGCTCAATTGTCTCTGTCCAAGAAAGAGGCATGACGAATATATGCTGATGTTAGGGTTATCTAATTGAATACGCACAATCAGCCATTGGGGATGGCGCTGACGTGCTAGCAGCCGCTTGAGCTGCGTTTCTTAGAGGAGTGCCCTATGAGTGATACTATTGCGCGCCCACATTCGGCGGACGTACCAAATAGAGATATTTTAAAAGATGCTGCACCAGAACTGGTGCGCGGTCTGGATTTGGTGGACTCGTTTGTCGCCTTTCATCAGGACCCGGAAAAGACTACGGCAGCCGTGCTTCCAGATGTTGCGGTCGTTGCCGATAAACCCCGGACAGCCAAGCTGGAAGGCATTCGGAAAGAAGACGCCGAGAGTATACAGACGACCTTGAGCGACATGGCCGATCTGTTCTCTGATAAGCCAGCCGAGCTGAGAAAGGCATTGGAGGCTGAACAGAAGGCCGGTATTTTCGGCCCCGTTTCGCAGAAAGCATCAGCCGATTACCTTAAGTTTCTCGATCGAAAAGTTGTGATGACCATTTGTGAATGGGATGCGCTAAAGCCAACCGAGGCGCTTCCAACTGGCTGCCCGAAGGATTTGCCCGTTGATAAGCATCAACGGAAAATCAGTCCGGAACTTTTGCGATCTCTGGCTGCCGTGGATGAAGTGAGCCTGGATTGGAATTGGGACACAAAGGACGTACCGAACAAAACCCAGCTCGATAAGCTCGATGCGGCCTTCGATTGGCTGGCAAAATGCAACCGTTCAATTATGGTCGATCGCAATGAATATATTGATCGAACATTTTCAGAAGTTATCACGGAGTCTGGGCTGCCAGCGACTTGGCAAAGGAAGGCGAGCGATAACCCGGCAGAATGGCGTGCCTCCGCCGGTGAGATGATAGACCTTGCTGTGCGTACGCGCAACTATGTGTCTGCTATGCAAGATCTCTTTAAAGCATCCAGATACAACGACTTTCCGATGGAGTTACCGGCCAACAGCAAAATTATAGTTGAGGCTTTCGGCAAGACACATACCATCACCGATAAGGATATAAAGGATGCCAACTCACGCGCGATTTTAAAGGAAGGAAAAATCAAGGATGTTGTGCTTGATCTTCCGCAGGATTTGCGCCAGGAAGATCCCGTCAACAGATTGAAGATCCAGGAAATGCGTTCTTGGCTGACCACGCACGGGGAGATAATTGACCAGGCTCTTGGTGAGTTGCGGCAACTGGAAAAGAACCCTGATGCCGTGATTATGTATGGCGATCAAGAAGTCCGCAACGCGAAAGGACGATTCAACGACAAGGACGAATTTTTGGGAATCGTGGATCCTAAGCGCTATCAGCCACTGCCTGGAGAAACACTAAAGGATGTGAATTTAATTGGCTATGACTTCAACGTCGAGCCGATTACAGAAGGTGTAAACAAAGGAAAATTCAAAATCACTCAGACTATTCAAGCTGAAAATGCTCCGGTCTGGGCTTATCTGAACATTCGTGCGCTCGGTATTGAAAAAGTTGGAAAGCCGATGGTGGTGGATGAGAAGATCATTGGTCCGGACGAGTTCACTTTTGTACGCAACGGCGACAAGGTCGAGGCTGTGAAAGGGTCTAACTGTGCTTCTTTCAAGCGGATGCAGAAAACTAATTACATTGTTGAGAATGCTTTGATTGGTGCCTTAGACGGAGCATTGCTTGTTTCTTCCGTAGTTGGGATTGGTGTGGTCCTGCAGGGGGCTCGTCTCGGTGTTGCCGCCGGAACTGCTGCATTGAGGCTAACTGGTGTGCAGGTGGCTAAGGAGCTGACGAAGAATGGCGTTAAGTTAGTCGTTGCTGGAGCTGGCGTGGCCAACAACGCTGGTGCTCGAGATACGGCGGGCGGGCGCTTCATCAATAACGCGCGCACTGCTTATTTTCTCGGAGACATTTCGGCTAACCTTCTGCGCGCCGGTGTCCGCGGTGTAGCGGGCGCAGGCAGATACGTCAGGGGAGTGGAAGCAGTCGCACCGACGACGTTGTCCGGCGCTGACAAAGTGCACAAGTTGATTCACGGCGCGAAATTGGCTGACGGCACGGTTGTCAAAGGAATGCCTTGGATTCGTCAAATCGACACGGCCGCAAATATTGCCTTTCGCACAACCGAGGTGGGATTCGGTTACCTCGTGTCCAAAGATCTGGCGCGTAATTGGGAGGAGCTTAACCACCCTGGTCGGCGTGATCCGAAGCGAGATGCACTGCTTGCAGTTGGAGATGGGCGCGGCCTTCAAGTTGCAGAAGCGGGTGCTTTTGATTCGAAGAACAAGGAGTCGCTCGGTGGCTCTCAGGCTTTGTTGAACAACTATTGCGAAGCGCTCAAAACAGGACGAAAACCAGAGACCCAGCAACAAGTTGGCGATATTTTTGAACAAACGAAGCTGATGATGTCGCCTGATGCGAAGCCTGACGAGAAGAAAGCTTTGACTGATCGATTGCTCGGGAACCTGACGTTCAGCGCAAATGAAATCGCAGCGATGGAAAAGGCTCACTATTCATACAAGACTAATGACAAGTTCAAACTCTCTGAAAAGAATTTGAGTGATCTTTTTGATCCGCAGAAGCGCAGAACATATCCAAAGCCAGTTCGAGAATTGGCTGAGAAGAGTCTGAATGAAAAAGATAAGGATGTCTTGGCTGCATCAAGAATCGCTTTGCTCTATTTGGCTCGCGATAAGGATGGAGCCTTGCCTGAGAAAATTGGGGACAAGCTCACTACTGCCGGTCTTGTCGATCAGATGAAGAAAGATTTGCGCCGCGAAAAGCCGGATGCAAGGGAGATAGTTACAGGAGACTGTTTGCTTCGTGTTGGTGGGATTCCACATCTGACCTATGGCGGAGTTCTCCAGAGAGTCTTGACCAACCCCGAAAGCACCCAGTTGGATCGCATGCGTGCCCTAACGGATCCGTTGGGTGCGCGCATGGCCACTGTTGTTGATGGGCTGCGATACGAGGAGCAGCACCCTGATGAGGGAAAAGGTGTCGTTGCACGAGAAAGAGACTTCGGAAAAAGGTTCGGACTTACATCAACGGCCTTGTTAGGCGAACTCCGTTCAGTCGCAAAGGACGATAAGGATCCAGATGTGCGGGCAATGTCCGCGGCCCTGGTATACGGCTTGAACGAAGCTAACCCTGATCGCCGCAGTACGCTATTGCAAGACTTCAATGTGAAGTGGCAGAGGAGCGCACAAAAGCCTGGTGAATTTGCTGCGACAATCACAGAATTTCTCAATCAGTCCATGTCCAAACCCGCTGGGCCAAATGAGTCACTCGATAGTTGGCGTCAAAGCAGGCTCAATGCGGCGAACGCTTTTGCGCTGCTTGCCGATGGCAAGAATGTCGCGCAGCAAAAGGCCATCAACGCGGCTCTGAGCGACTGTGTTAGTAGTACAGATGCCAATGTTGCCTTGCAGGCGATGACCGTTCTCATTCCAGATCGGTTGGAACAACTAACGAAAGATGATCCGGCTTTGGCAAACAAAGCACGGTTGGCCCTATTGGAGTTAGTTAAAAAGCCCGAATCCCCCGAGCAAGAAGAGGCTCTGGTGAAGGTTCTTAGCAAGACTGAGACTTTTCTCCGAGGCGGCGATCTCGGCATTAAGACAGAACTCGTTCGCAGATTACATGATCTCCTTTCGATTAGTGTTGCAAACAAAAATTATGCCGGAGCGTACCCTAATCTTCGTGCCGTTGGTATTCAGGTGCTTGCATCGCTTGGTCACCAGGGAAGCGTCGATATTATTCGCACCCACGTAGCAACAGATAAGTTGAAGGTTGGCGATCAAGATTTGCACGCCAGCGAGCCGGATGCGGGAGTGAGATTGGCTGCCGTTCAAGCCCTTGAGCACCTGAAAGATTCCAGACTGAGGCAGATTGTGAATCAGTTGATCGAGAAGGAAAAGGATTCCAGTGTGGCTGCTCAATTGCGCGAAGTACGCTTTGCCGCGCAACGAATTGAACCGGGGACGGACGAGTATTCGCGAATTTACCAGGCCGCACTTAAAGACGTTATTGGTGATCTTGCCAAACATAAGCATCTTGAAGGCTTTGGTTCTGATGCCGCTCTTACCTGGATCAAACTAAACTACGGGCTGCTTGATGTTCAGAAATTGACCGAACGTTGCAATCAAGAAGCAAAAGATGTTATGGGCAGTGTCAATCGATTTTTTAGCTGGGAATCAACCGAGAAATTACGGGAGCAGACGAAGGTCTACGAGGTGATGAAGCAGCGCCAAGAGCAATGGAATGATCTTTGCAAGGCTGCCAAAGGATCTGGCGATCATGCAGACAAAGCCAAGCTTGCGTTGTTTTATATTCTGACGCACAGCGGAAATCCGATGGGCTCCGAGTCCGGGTTCAAAATCTATATCGAAGGCGACAAGCTTAAGCAGAATTTTTACAACCACGATTGGGCCGAGCTTGCTGCGCGTGCATTGAAAGATGCCGCTGACGTGGGGTGTGGTTCCCGCGACATCACTGCGTATTGCATCCGCATGGGTCTTAAGGAAGGTAGCGTGCGGGCCAGAACCAGCGACACCCTTCTTGAGGGGCTGCGAAGGTTTGAAAAACCTTCGAATGATGGGTATGCAATTACTCGCGAACAACTGGCGAAAATCACCGCAGAGGCACTAGACACTGAAATCTTGCGCAAGCATGAGGATCAGGACGAGTTTTATCAGCAGATGCTTTTGACGGATCTGCAAAAGTATCGCCATCGGATGATATTTCCGAAACTTGATGCAATGAGCGAGAAGAGTAAGTTCCCTGGTGTCCGAACTCTGGCCAAGAACATTCTGGACGAGTTTCGTCATTCCGTGACAGTTATGTGGGATGAAACCGCAATAGATCAAACAGCGACAGCAGCAGCTCGCGCCGATCGTCTGAAGATAGCATTGGACGAAGCGAACAATGCAGACGTGACTGTCAGCGAACTTTTCAAAGCTTACAAAGGCTACAAACTCGAAAGTTCAACTGATCCCGGGCTTCCTTTCCTTCAACAAGCGATGAACGACAAAAATGAACGGACGCGAATGGCCGCGGCCCGCGTCGTAATGGAATCGCTGCTCGCTGTGCAGCATGGACTTAAAGCAAAGGCATTGGAAACTTTGGGTAACCTTGCAGTGCACGGCACTGTCGATCGATATCGTGCCGATGCGCTCAAAGAGCTATCTCGATTTAACGTGCCGATACCAGTAGTGATCAAATCCAATGCCGGCGGCAATTTGCGCATACAACGCGGTACTCAAGGTCTTGAAGTGATCAAGCAGCCATAGGTGACAAAGTGAATGAATTCATCGAAATGGGCTTCATGCCTAATGGGTTTCTAGATCAAGAACTGGAAGTGGTACCACAGGTATCCGGACAGGATATCGACGCAATCGAAGAAATTGATCGAATGTTGACCTCGAAATACGCTATGCCGGAGGCAGAGTTAATTCTGTGGCTTGGTCGTTTGCTCATTTTACCTGATGTGTCTGCTGAGAGGATGGTCGATATAGTGCTGCGGTCCCTTGACTTGGAATTGCAGCGATTGCCTTCCGATCGCAGTGAATACTTTATGAGTCAGCTTATTGACGCGTTGTATGTGGTTGATGGAACTGCGTCCTGCGCTGTGTTAAAGGCTATTGCTGTTTGTCACTCGAGTAAGCAGGTTGCCGCACTTGCGCGCAGTGCGGAGAAATTTTTTCAGTATTCCATTACGCGAACTTGGCAGGAGACGCCAGTTGATCAGATTTCTGATCTGGGTTCTCGCGCGCACAGATTGGAGAATATTCCGAGCCACCTTTCCGAAACTGAAACCATTCAATGGATTTTTTGCCAAATGAAAGGACTTAGATTAGAGACTCCAGATGCGCGCTGGTGTCCGTTGTCGGGTCTTTTGTCAGCGCATGTGAATTCGAGAGTTCGTTTCGCCACCGCAGTGTGTATCTGCGCGCAGTGTTCCGATGATGCAACAGATGAGTTTCTTGTTCCAGCTGTCGTCTTACTGGCTGATTATGCCGTCAATAGTTCTGATATTGCTGAGGTGGCAGATGCGCTAGCCGTGCTGAACTCAATGCAGAAGCGGTCTTTGCGGTTAGCAGCTATTGTGGCCCAAGCGCAACACACTGCAAGTCAGAAATTTATCCTAGAAAACGTCTGATTAGTGTCAAGAGCAAGACACTTCATTCATGCATCTTCGGGAATCCTGAACGCGTATGTTTATCGATGTCGTGAATTAACAGCATCACTTCGCGAGCCTTCTCTGTTAGGTCGTGCGCGAAATACAATTCGGCCATTAACACAAGCTCTTTTCTGGTGCGGGCCATGTTTTCGTTGATTTCAGTTTCTTCCTGGTCTTGCATGGTGCTATGTCTCTTGGCGGTCCACTATAATTGAAGCGCTACTGTTCGATTGCGACTAGCGTGGTTAACCTTAAACACCGCAACGAAAACATCTATTTATCCATGATGTTCCTAAATGTCATGCCTAATCGCCAGGACAGACAAAGCCTTGCTGTTTGTTTGATGAGAGGACTCTGCGTACTCGAGAAAGCGAAAATCGCGGGACGGTCGCTTTCCTCTTATGAATCGCATTCTGGTTTTCGTAACATCTGCCTAACGTAACTAATGCACTGTAGTTCTTCGGCGATGAAAACTTCTCATCGTCCCCCGAACCCAGGCAGCCGGAAGGGTTGTTCGGATTCGCTGCTGCGAATCATTTCCATGGCCACCACAGCGATGATTCCGATCGAGAGGATTGTGCTTGCGGCCCCACCTAAGCGAGCTTTGATGTCAAGCTGTCGTCGGCATGCTTCGGCTACGCTGCGATGCGCTTCTAGTTGTGCGGCCTCACCTTTTTTTCCGTTGAGTCGGTCAACAAGTTCTTGTGTTTCGGTGATCTGTTTTTGGCGTTCCGCTGTTGGAGTTTTTGATTGGTCGTCTTGCATCTTTGCCAAGGCAGCTTCCATGCCACGGATTTCAGGTTTGTAGAGTTTGCCACGCTTGGCGATCTCAGTGACGGACCCAACCTCGCCGTCGACGCGAGTTAAGCTACCATTACCGTTGAGCTCGGTGTTAGTGCGCTCCAACTCCTGTGGTTTGCGGCGTCTTCGAGTAGTTCCAGTCTCGGTTTCCGCCGGCTTGCCAGCGGCGAGTTTACCGG
>JADYXS010000260.1 GCA_021772155.1 Candidatus Obscuribacter sp. | reverse complement strand
GTTTTCAGAAGCTGATACCAAAACTTCGCCGCCGCCAAGCTCAACTATCCCGGGAGCAGTTTGAACAAGTCGGACCGCTGGATTCGAATACTTGATTGTAGCAGTGCCGATGTCTCGCGTCTGCACGGGACCCAGCATTGTCTTCGTGACGGATGTGGACGGCGGAGGAGATTGCACGGCATTATCTTCAAGCTTCTGCTTGCATTCAAAAAGAGACTTCTGTGCCACCGGCGTGGTGTCAGTCGGAATCAGTCCGCCATTGATCGGTGCTCTGTTCGCGACTAGAAATTGCACCGGGGAAGTGCTGCCACAGAACAGGTCTGTTGGCTCAATTCCATGAGCCGGATTAGATGCCGCAGTCAACGCAACCACTGCTGTTACTAATACCGCCTGTGGTGTTAACACCGTAAGTGGTGGCATAAAGAAATGGATTCTTTCTAGATTGAATCTCTGAATTTAAAAGCGCAGCAACAGCCAAAAGGATAGGGCACAGATCCAAGCTTGGCAAGACCCCCTGCTGCATATAGTGGCTATGCTGGGTGATACCACAATCGATATCGCCTTGCGTGGAATTATGCGTTCTTCTTTTTTTGAATAACCGTTTTTGATACCACGAACTTAAGGCTTGGTGGCACTTACGGTAGCTACATCGAAGCCTTGAGGTCCGTCTACCAAGCGCTTCATGTCCACGTCGAAGCTGACAGTATCTAAAGTCGAAGACTCCGGAAAACTTGGTAGCTCGTAGTCCGTTACCTGATTTACTGCTCTCAAGGCGGTTTCTCGAAACGCCGTTTCCGCTGCCGCTTCGCGCTCGACACCTGGAGCTGGTACGAAATCAACTATTTGGAATGACAGACCACTTGCACGCTTGGCGGTAACACGAACTTTCGCTAGGCCGGGCCCAACTTCTGCGTATTGCCAGCGTTTGTAGATGGCATTCGCGACACGCGCATACCAGTGCTGCCAGTCGAGTGTTTTGTCGGAAGGCGATGGCAGCAATGCTGGTGATAGCAAGGCTTTGGCCCTGATTGGCCTGACATCAGGCAGCAAGGTGCCCGAGAGATTCTTCGCCTGCAAAGTGCCACTGCCGTCAGTAGTTGTCGAAGGATTGTTCGAGGGAATTGACCATTGTGCCCCGAGACTCATTTTTTCAAAAGTGCCTGTTGATAGCGATACTTCATAGCCCGGAGCGTAAGTAACGACGCCGTTGCGCGAGCCGGACACGCTTATGCGATAACCTGGATCATAAGATGACTTACCAGGAATTGAGCTGACTACTGAAACTTGAGTGCCGGGTGTGCGGAAACTAACGCCACTGCGAGTAGTGGCAGTGAAGTTGAAGGGATTAAAGGTCCACCCTGATTCGATGTTCCCACCGCCACCACCGACGCCATAGCCGGTCAATTTTGCAACGCTGTAACCAGGGGCAGTCGTCACCCCTGCCTGACAGACGTAGGGCGGAGGAACATCTAATCCGCTTTCGTGCTGTCGAGCCGGGGTTATGGATGATGAACCTCCCCAGTACATAACTGCTTTGCTCTGGCCAGGTTGTGAGACTTGTGGCTCCGCTCCGAAATTCATCACTCCGTTGCGTGGTGTTAGTCGATAAGTTGTAATCGGCGCAATAGAATGTGGCGAACCATAATCTGACATTGGGGAAATGCCGCGCAGGTGGGGCGTTGATTGACCCGCTTCAATTTTACGCCCGCCGGCATACTGCGTCGTCTGCACTTCTAGCAGCTTGCCATTTGCAGCTCCTGGCGTGACATGAAGAGATGACTGCAACGCAGCGGTGTCGCGAAGGTTGCCTTGTAGAACTTGAGTCGATGCGCCTAGGCGAGGGGCTTGTCCCCTCCCGTCCTGATTTTCAATATGCCCTTCAAGTCCGACTGCTAGGGCATTGCTTGCCACCAACGAACTGAGCGAAATGGCAAGGACTAAATTATGGACGCGGGAATCTGTATTCATTTACTAAATAGCTGATTGAGAAACCGGACCCTAATCTGTTAAGCCCGTTCTACCACTTTACTACTGGCGGGAAGTCCAAATTTAAGCCTAAGAAACGGCGAGCCGCCATACGGCTCACCATTTTGCAGGCATGTCTATTGCTTGCCGACCCTAAGGAAGTTTTCGTTTTTGGTCGCTAATTGGAACCAAGTGCGGTTCGCCAGTAGCTGAGCATTTCTTCCACTCGGACCGCTGCCGTTCCACCGGCGCTTGTTTTGGCATTTGCCGACAATTTGGCATCGAATAGAGCAATCGCTTCTTGCGTTAACTCAGGAGCGAAAGAGCGGAGCCGCGCTATAGGCATCATTGCCGGATTGAAGCCCGAGCTACGACAAAATGCAAATAGTTCGCCGATTTGCTCGTGCGCTGTTCGGAACGGTACTCCCTTATTGACCAGGAACTCCACAAGATCGGTAGCAATCACGAATGGATCACTTGCCGCCTCCAGCATTTTTCCGGATTTAACTTCCATAGAGGAAAGAACTTTTGCCAGCACCTTTAGTGTCAAATGCAGTGTGTCTGCGCTGTTTACTAGAGGCGGCTTTGTTTCCTGCAAATCTCTGTTGTAGCCTGTTGGAAGGGATTTTAACACCATTAAGACGTTGAGCAAGTCACCACATATAGTGCCAGACTTGGCTCGCGCGATTTCCAATGGATCCGGATTTTTCTTGTTCGGCATCAGGCTGGATGCTGTAGTGACATCATCTTCGAAGGTGACGAAACCAAATTCGCTGGTCGCCCAGAGAATCAGTGTCTCACTTAGTTGTGAGATATGGATCGAGGTAATTGCGCAGCACGATAGGAATTCTGCAATGAAGTCACGATCGCTTACCGCGTCGATAGAGTTGTTGAAATAGGTGGTGAAGCCTCCGAGCCGCGCGGAAATTGCAGGGTCGATCGGAAGAGACGAACCGGATAGGGCGCCTGCGCCTAGCGGTGAGCAATCCGCGCGCTTGAATGCATCCCAAAACCGAGACTTATCTCTTTCGAACATCGAGATGTAGGACAGCAGCACGTGCGAGAGCAGCACGGGTTGCGCTCTTTGAAGATGTGTATATCCTGGCAGAACTACATCTGTGTTGGCCTCGGCTATCGACAGCAACTGCTTTTGCAACGACTGCAGCAACGAAATACTGCGCTTTATCGCTCTGCACGTGAACGAGTGCAAATCGAAGGCTACCTGATCGTTCCGGCTGCGGGCTGTATGCACACGCAAGGCATCAGTACCGATCAACTCTTCCAGGTACTTTTCGACGTTCATGTGAACGTCTTCGTATTCCGGCTTGAGAGTTATCTGTTGCTCGCTGAACTGGCGACTTAGTTCTTGCAGTCCTTGCCGGATATTCTCTGCTTGCTCTGGCGTTAGGAGTCCTGTTTGTCCGAGCATTTGGCTGTGTGCGATGCTTCCTTCGATGTCATCGGTGATGAAAGACTCGTCGTCTTCAACGCAGTTGACGAATTCGGACACTAATGGATCAAGCTTTTGCGAGAACGCTTTCCTTAATACTTCCATTTGCCTTGCTCCATGTAGATAGTCTCAAGCCGTTGATGTTGATGAAGCCGCCAGAGTCCGCTGTTGAGAACGAAGACATGTTCTCGAAGCTGGAAACGTGGCTGCTATAGAGCGAATTGGCCGACTTTCTGCCGACGACTTGGACACTGCCCTTGAAGAGTTTCAACCGGACTTCCCCGCTGACGCAAAGTTGCGTAGGCTCAATTCCCGCCTTGAGAACCTGCATTTCAGGGGAGAACCAGTAGCCGTTGTATACCAAGGTGGCGAACTTTGCGCCGAGTTCCTGCTTCAGGTGCGCGGTCTCCTTGTCCAACGTGAGAGATTCAATAGTTTGGTGCGCTTTCATCAGCAATGTGTATCCCGGTGTTTCGTATACTCCACGTGATTTGATACCGATGTAGCGGTTCTCGACGAGGTCGATTCGTCCAACACCATGTTTGGCTGCAAGCTCGTTCAGGATTTGGAGGATTTGAACGGCATCGTATTTGGTGCCATTGACTGCAACTGGAGTGCCTGAAGCGAATTCGATGGTCACTGTTTCCGGCTCATTGGGAGCAAGCAACGGGTCAGTGGTCCACAAGAACATTTCAGCAGGCGGCTCAAGCCAAGCATCTTCCAGGATTCCGCCTTCGTAGCTTATGTGCATGAGATTGGCATCCATCGAATACGGCTTGTCTTTTGTAATGGGAAGCGGGATACTGTGCGCTTCGGCGTATTCAAATAGATCTTGCCTGCCCTGGAATTTCCAGGTTCGCCAAGGAGCAATCACTTCCAGGCTGGGAGCTAGTGACTTGACTGCTAGTTCGAAGCGAACCTGGTCGTTTCCTTTGCCGGTACAACCATGTGCAATGGCGTCACATCCATGAAGCAATGCCGCCTTGACCATCCCGGCTGCTATACAAGGCCGGGCCAGAGCAGTGCCGAGAAGGTAGTCAAATTCGTATATGGCATTTGCTTTTAGTGCGGACCAGACGTACTCTTTTACGAAAGCAGATTTGAGATCGTCAATCACACAGGCTTCCGCTCCGGTTGCCAGTGCTTTGGCGTGCACCTTGTCGAAATCTTCGTTCTGCCCGACATCGGCGCAGTAGGCTACAATCGGCACTCCGTAGGTCTCTTTCAACCAGGTGAGAATGCAAGAAGTGTCCAGACCGCCGCTGTAGGCTAAAAGAATTTTTTTCATGGCTTTGTTCCTGGGGTGAGTGAAGTGTGGAGGATCCGCTTTATCGAGCCGCATCTGCTCGGATGATCCTCGGACTGGGATGCAGTTCCAAGGGCCTTTTCGCAGTCGTTGGCTCTATTAGAGGATTAACGTGAGAAGGCCTTTCTGAGCGTGCAAGCGATTTTCAGCCTGGTCTAGCACAACAGACTGTGGACCATCCAATTGTTCGTCGGTGATCTCAGCGCCGCGATGGGCCGGTAAGCAATGCATCACTATTGCATCTGGTTTTGCGTAAGAGACAATTGTGCTGTTGACTTGGAACGGTGCAAAGGCTTGTTTCCGAATTTCTGCTTCGTCTTCTTGGCCCATCGACACCCATGTATCCGTATAAACAACATCTGCGTGCTGAACGGCTACAACCGGATCATGCACAATCTTCAGTTTCGCTCCGGACTCGCTGGCGGCCTTTGCTGCGGCGGCAACCATGTCGTCGTTGGGTGCAAACGCTGCCGGGCAAGCCAGAGTGAAGTTGGCGCCCATCTTGAGAGCACCAATCATCAGTGAATTCGCCACGTTATTGGCGTCTCCAACGTAAGCAATATTCAGCCCTTTAAGTGAACCTTTGTGCTCTTCGATGGTGAGCAGATCGGCAAGTGTTTGGCACGGGTGTTCCAGATCACTGAGCCCGTTGATAACCGGAACTTTGGCATACTTGCATAGCTCGAGCACCGTCTGGTGCGAGAATGTTCGCGCCATGATCACATCAACCCAACGATCGAGATTGCCTGCCACATCGCAGATAGCTTCTCGGATGCCGAGCTTTCCTTCAACAAATAGTGCACTTCCACCGAGCTGATTCATTCCAACTTCAAATGTGATCCGTGTCCTTAGCGATGGCTTTTCAAAAAGCATAGCCAAAGTCTTACCTTCCGCAATCTGCTTCTGTGCTGGATCTTTCGGCTTTAGCTTGAGCACTTTGGCACAAGCTAGAATCAATTTGATTTCTTCTGCAGACAACGCTTCGACGGTTGTTATGTCACGACCGCGCAAAGCTGGGTGGCTGGTAAATTGTTGATATGGCGATGCTATGACGAGCGGTGCCAGCTTGTTGCCGAAATTCTTGACCGCAACTTTTGCAGATTTCATTGTCCTTCTCCTCTGATTTATCAAATTTAGCAAGCGATGAGTGTGCCACTGGATCCTGGTGAATCAACCGATTCCACCAGGGAGTGAGGTTTGGTTCCGTCAATGATTTGCACGCACTTAACCCCGCTTTCGGCAGCGCGAAATGCGTTGTGTAGTTTGGCTAGCATTCCGCCGGTGACGGTCCCTACTGCGGTGAGATGGTCGCAGTGCGCTTTACGCAGTGTCTTGACGCCGATGTTGTTGGCGCCAATGACACCTGGCACATCACTCATGAAAATTAGCATGTCAGCATTGATGTGCTCTGCTATTCCAGAAGCGACGTTGTCAGCGTTCACGTTGAAGAGAAGCTTGCCGTCAACTCCGAATGCTAACGGTGCAATTAGCGGAATGCCGTTGTCTTTCAACACTGAAAGAATCGCATCGGTATCAACTGACTCTATTGAGCCGACGAAACCGAGATCGAACTCCATTCCATCCAGCCCGATGGCGCATGCTGGAGTCGCTGCGAGCACTGTATTGTGGGATGCAAATCCGTGTGTAGCTAACCCGAGCTGGGTCAATTTACTGCTTAGATCGGCGTTGACGGCATCTAGAACTTGCTGGACGACTTTCATCGTCGCCGCATCGGTGATACGCAAGCCATCCTTCTTCTGCGGGGTGATTCCGGCTGCTTTGAGTGATTCATCAATCACGACACCGCCGCCGTGAACGAGGATGATTTCATGACCGCTTTTCTTCAACGCATGCAAATCACGAGCAATGTCAGCTAGATTGTCTTGCTGCTGCGAAAATACTTGCGCACCCATTTTTATGACTATTTTTGCCATTACCCAACTCCTGCTAATACTTTGTTGAAGCTGCTGCTGCTGCGGATGGAATCATGCTCCATATCGCAACCCCAGGC
>JADYXS010000259.1 GCA_021772155.1 Candidatus Obscuribacter sp. | reverse complement strand
CGCGCGATTCAGGGCGTAGAGCTGATGCGGTAGCGGGACGACGCTCGACTGGATCGGTGCCAGCAGCAGGTTGTCCTCCAGTGCGTCGAGCAGCTTGGCTGCTGCCGCCGTGTACAGGATGTGCTCGACCGTTGGTCTGACGCTGTCCAGTGGCGCCAGATCGTGCGCCGGGGCGCGGACAACGACGTCCTTAGTGGGCAGCCAAACACGATAGGCGGTCTCGCCCCACATGTCCTGCCGTTCTACGATGCGACATGGCCCAGCAAGGCGAGCATGCCAGCACCAGTCGCCGACACTGTGCGCGATTGCCGCTTGTGTCACACGTCAGCTTCGGACCGCGTTAGGGCCTGGTCGTACCAAAGCAGCAACTTCTCATCCTCCTGCAACGCCTCTTCAGGCACCTTCTGCGCAACCGAAATAATGATCTTGTAGTTCTTCTGTGACCACGCGTGCCTGAATCCAGCACGCATTGCTTCCAAGCGGAACGTTTTTAAACGGCGACCGGCAAATGAACAATAGCCCTCGAATTCCTTAAGTAACGCCTTTTCGCGAAACTTTTCTAGGTCGATTGCCTTGCTTGGGTCGGGTACATACCATCGATCGGCGGCCTTGGCCCTAAGACGCGGAGCGGATTTCTCCAGATTGCGCAATTCCGGCCAATTGGTTGAGAGATAGCTATGAATTTGCGAAGGAACTTCGTCGCCATCTTTAGAGGCGTAGCGAAGGAAATTGCCCTCTAGCAGTTGAGAGAGTTCCGGTTTGACTTCGTGTCTCTTCCAGCCCGCACCCAATTGCTTGATGAATTCCGGGTGAATTTCTTGGTAGGTCGAAGGCCTTTTCTTCAGGAAATCAGACAACCAGTCGATGGCAGAACGCTCGTCCGCAATGAACATCTCGATTTGAGGTGCTTGCGCAATTTGAAGACGCTTTTTGTCATATTCAGCCACCTGTTCGGGCAGGAAAACCATTCCGTCCCGCTCGGCGAATCGCTGATTCAAACCCGCTTGAAATGCCTGACTCGAAAGCGGCACTAAAAAAGCGTGGCGCACAAACCACGCAACCAATCGATCAAAGATTATGCGCGGGTCACGCTCTGCGACGAACTCTATCTGCCCTCCCTTCACCTTCACTGTTGGTAGATATTTCAAATGGGTACGGACGAAGTCCCAGGCCGACTCCTCACTACCACCCGATTTAGCGAAGCGCTCTTCGAGGCCCCCATTTGGCTTGTAAGCCGAAATAATAAGGTCTTGCTTGACTGCGGTGGTCGTTGTGACCGCCTTGAAACTACCCTGTTTCTTATCGAGGGCCGCGACATTCGCGACTACGAAGCCTGCTTCCTGTAGCGACGTTTGGATGGCGTTCCAAACTGCTGCCTGCGTGTTTGAAAATTCTACTGTCATCCATCGGCCGGGCTTCAGAACTCGGTAGAACTCCTTGAAACCGTTGGTTAGCAATGAACGGTAGTCATTGAGTTCTTTGTCTTGAGAGGTGCTGACAATGGCTTCCGCACCTTGGTTCGTAATCACTCCGAGCATGGCTTCCCAGAAAAAATTAAGTTCTGAATAGTCCAAATTGCTGCCGAATGGGGGATCGACGAATATGTAGTCAATGCACTCGCCTGGAAAATTAGAGAGAATTGTCGAGCTCTGGGTCGAAATAATAGTCTGCCGCGGAATGTTCCTTTGATAGGACAGGCTAGAAGCGATAGTTTCGGCGTTTCTCTCAAACGAATTCAATACATTTGGTGGCGTAATCAATGATCCGACGTACAAAGTTCCAGATAACGGTCCTCCGCCCTTTCGATCAGCCCTGAACCTTCGCATTCTTGAAGCGTAAGGCAGACATGCCGTAAGCGAAAACAGCAACGGGTGGCGTATCGACGGATCTACAACGGTGTTAATGCGCTTTAAAAGAAGGGCGACACAATACAGCTCACGAGGCGTGAAGAAGTGATGCAGGTGAGTAATTCCTCGTGTGACGTTTCGCCGAGTTTCTTTTCCAGGTATTAGTTCGATGATGGGAAAACCAATCGCCTTTACCTTCTCCCTTGCCGAATAAATCTCTGCCAAATCGTTTTCGTCGGGTAACTTTTCGAATCGACTATTGCCGACGGAGTAGTTAATCAAAACAGGAACTACCTTTGCTTCCTGATGTGGAGTTCCAAGCAGTGGATCAATTTGCGTCTCGTAACAAGCCTCCCATTCTGCCTCGCGCTCCACTACACCACACGAAGGGCAGCGAATTTTTGCGCGTAGCGCATCCTCCATTTCGTCAACTGCAATCGAATAGAACGAGTGCTGATTCCCACAGTTTGGGCAGGCGACCACATCTGAATACAGCACAAATTCAACTTCGCCCTGTGCCGAACTTGAATGATTGTAGTGCTTGTGTTGAACTTTCTTGCGGTCCCTAACTTTCCACCCGGTGTGATTGGTTACATAAAGATCACGGTCGAATGCAAGGACATCTGCGACCAATTTACGTGCGGCATCCGAGAACGCGACAGCGTCAAGAGCCCCAGTAAGATTTCTAGCGATAAACGTAGCAATTGGCGACAAGTCAACAAGCAGGCATTTCCGCCCCTTTCCGGAATGCGCCGTCGCTACTCCAGACATTCCGGTGCCACAGAACCCATCGAAAATTACATCGCCGGGCTCGGTGTAGTGGTCTATGTAATGGAGGATTGCCTTATGCGGCACCTTGGTATGGTAGCTATGTGCGTTGTAGATTGGATCGTTTTTTCCCTCGCTGACATCTGAAGCAAGCGGTTCTTTGCTATACGACACCGACGCGTCGTAGGGCTTGCCTAAATGTTTTATGAATTCCTCTATGAAAGGATTGGGGCAGGCGGTGTAATACGGCGGATCGGAGAGCGCGAGGATATCCTCATCGGAGCCCGCAGGAAATCCTTCAATCTTGCGAAATTCTGGATCCTTCAATTTTTGCCGCAAGATCCCAAGAAAGTACTCGCTCCGAGATCTATCGTTTTCAAAGGTCAGACCTAAGCATTCGACTTGATCGCATACCGTTTTCTTGTTTGCAAATAGTGAATCGGACTTCGTCATTGGCTTGGTTCCTGTTTTTTTGCGGCTTCGGCCTGACGGTGAATTTCTTTCAGCTTAACGCCCGCTTCTGTGAGCACGTACTGCTGCCTGGATGAGGTAGGCTTGTCCGGGACCGTCCTTCGCAAAATGCCGCCTGAGAGCAATGGCTCTAAATGGTTTGCCCTGAAGAACGGACGCTGCTTATAGCCGGTTAGGGCTAGGAGCTCGTTGAGGGTGCGCGGCGTATCCGCGTGTTCAACAATGGCCCACTGAACGGAGCTAAGCCGAACGAGTAGCGGCACTTGTTCAGATGCCCCTACCGCGACCTGTACAGTGGCTTGTTCAGTCGTCTCCTTAGGAAATACCGCTGTCGTAATTATTTGATTATGCTTAATAATTTCCACTACTTCCGGTAAGAACCTCGTACGCAGGTGCTCGGTCAACGCAAAGCAATGCGCACCTTCGCCGGTCGGGGTAAGCAAGGCTTGTACAGTCAGCCGCTGAACAAGTCCTTGTGCCGCCGGCCCATTTAGACCGGTGAGGCCCTTAACGTCGGCTAGATCAATCTGCCCCTTTCGGGTGAGGTACGCGAAAACGGCAGCCTCTTGCTCCGAAAGGTTTACACCCAAGTTGGCTTGCGCCAGCAATTGAGCTTCGGTCAGTAGCTTATCTTTGGGCAGGATAAGGCGAAACGTTTTTTGGGCCTTGTCGTTTTCAATGATAGGCGGCACGTTACCAAGCTGGCGCCAACTTGCAAATATTGCGCCGACGCCCGAACCAGCTTGATCTGATAATCCAATTCTACGAAACGCGGCGACAATACTTGGATTTCGCAGAGACTTTTCACCAGGGTCGATCAACTGCTCACGGGAAGCGAACGCATCACCGGGATTGAAAAATTCGGATTGATCCCGGAAGAAGAGAATCGTCGGCGAGCGCGTCTGCACTCCGAAATCTTGATGAATAAGCAGGTTGATTGTGGCTTCCCGGAAGGAAATATAGTCTGGTGGATCATCCGCACGCCGAAGGCTGCCAGGATCGATGGCAAATGGATGTTCGGCATGCTTAGTGTAGAAACTGACTAGCGATTGCCAAGTCTTGAGAAGGTTTTCCTCCGGCACCGGAGTCATACGATCCGCCCAACGAGCCTCGGCAGAGTAGTTCGCCTTGGACTCGCGATAGACCTGAAAATCCACGATAGGCCGCTTCAATATTTGGCGAAAAGCTGCATCCGTACCGAAGATCAAAATGCCTGCGCGCGTCGGAATCAACTCATTCCTCTTCTCGGCAACACAAGCCATCTGTTGCAGAAACTCGGTGTCCGAAAGCTGCTCGTATTGGCCTGGATTGCGTTCGGAATGGCGCTGACGGTACCAGCGAACGGATGCTTCGTCGAAACAACGTTCGACACTAAGATCCGGCAAGAGCTCGCTATCGTAGCGGATCTCTGAAGCGTCCCGCATGAAACAGATCAGTTCTTCGCCGGTGCAGGTATCGTCCCTCCCGCCTCGACGGATATACGCTCTCTTCGGGTTGCCGTCCAAAAACACTGGCTTCTCATTTCGCTTTGCCTCGGGAACGTAAAAGACGATGACTGTGCCTTCATCGAAGCTATGCAACTGGCCTTCTACGGGAAGAAAGACACTGATTTTGTTGCGGTCTCGAAGGTGACCAAGAAAATCATTCTGAATCTTGTCTGCTTCAATAACTCCGGAGATCGAAAAAGCGCCGTTTTCTTGCTTGACACCGAAAACCAGGTGCCCACCCGCTGTATTTGAAAAGGCACTCACGGTAGGTAGTGCTTCCTTTGGAACGGCCCATGTAGCTTGCTTGAACTCAATGTCATTCCATTCGATCGATTTCAAGCGAGCGAGAAGTTCATCTCGATTCATACTCACTCCACCACAAACCGCAGCTTGCTCGCGTCTTTGCCCTTGCAACGGTCATTAAGGAAAGTCTCGAAGCGCTTCCGCAGATCGTCTGGTGTGGCTGGTGAACCACCAAGCAAAAGCGCATTCTTGATGTCATCGCTCGTAACTCCGATCTTTTCGAGGCCCGAGAGCGCTTCCTGAACTGCGCTGACAAAGTCCGGCGGTACTGGGTCCGGCAGCTTCTTCGATGCAACAAAGCCCGTAATCAACTTG
>JADYXS010000258.1 GCA_021772155.1 Candidatus Obscuribacter sp. | reverse complement strand
TGCCCCCAGCATGATCCTATCCAGATCAATTGGCCATCCTTGGGAACCCCTCAACAGATTATTTCCTTCTAGCATGCAGCGGGTTGGCCGAACGCTTACGCTGTCTAGCTTAACTACTAAAAGTAATAGTTGAAATGGGTGAAAAAAAGCTAGGGTCCGTAAGGACCCTAGCTCCCAGACTAGCTGCGTTCACCGGCGAACCGCGTTCACTTGCTATCGTCTCTGCCTGGAGCGGCGGTGTGATAGGCGAACTTGATGCAATCGCTGATTTCATCTTCGTTCACTTTGGAAGTTCTGAGCACTCCGCGGATGACCTCCACGCCGCCAACCGCTGCCTCGGCGATCACGTGACTGGCCCCAGCTTTGGAAAGTGGTGCAATCTGTTCGATCGAGCGAGTCAGAGCGACAATGTGGATGCCTTCGTTCAGCCGCCGCACTGTGGCGACGGTTTGAATGGCGTTGCTCTGATCCGGGATGGTGACAACAACCATTCGCGCGCCTTCTATGTGCGCATGTTCCAGCACGGATTGGCTGGCTGCGTCGCCGTAGAAGATGGGAGTGCCGCATGCGCGGGAATTTGACACGACCGCAGGATCGTGGTCAATAGCGATGTACTGGATTTGAGTGCGTTCAAGCGCCTTGGCGAGCATCTTTCCGGCCAACCCGAAGCCAATAATGACTACGTGGTTCGTCAGCTTCGGTTCGTCGGTCGGCAAGGGGCGTTGACGCGATGTCCATGAAGCTGGCAGATTTCGGTCTGCCCAGTTGGCCAGGTAAGACGCGATGGTAGTCAACAACGGCGTGACAGCCATAGACAGAATTGCCACCGCGCATACCAATTGGTTGAGCTTAGGATCGATTACCCCTTCTGCCAAACCTAGCTTTGCAAGGATAAAGGAGAATTCGCTTGCCTGCGCCAGATAGAAACCGGACAGCAGTGACACCCTAATGGAGTGTCCAAGAGCGAATGTGACCAAGAAAATGACGCCGGTTTTGATTGCAAGCAGCGCAAACAGCGAGAACGCCACGGCGCCAGGCTGTTCAATCAAGACGCGGAAGTCGAAGAGCATGCCGATGGATACAAAGACCAGGAAGTTGAATACCTCGCGGAATGGCAGCACATCGCTCAAGGCCTGATGGCTGTATTCCGATTCGGAAATGATCAACCCGGCCAGAAAGGCTCCCAGAGCCATCGACAATCCGACCTGCGAAGTTGCCCAGCCCGTGCCCAAGCACAAAAGCATGACGCTCAGCACGAATGCTTCGCGGCGCCTGGTCTTGGTTACGTGGTTTAGCAACCAGGGCACCAGATATCTTGCAAGGACGACGGCAACGACTACGAAAAGCAAAGACTTTCCCGTCAGCCAGAGCATTGCAGACACGCTGGAGCCGCTACTGCCGAGCAGCGGTGTGACCAGAACCATCGGCACGATGCACAGATCCTGAAACACCAACATGCTCAGCGATGTAAGCCCGTGAGAGCGTGATAGTTCGCCTTTGTGCTCGAGGAGTCGAACCACCAAAGCGGTGCTGCTCAAAGATGCCACCATGCCGAGAAGCACGGCAACGCCCCATGGGAGCAGGAAGTAATTGGCAAGTAACGCGATGCTTCCTATGGTCAGAAGTACTTGAAAGGTACCGCCGATGAGCAGGAATCGCTTTAGTTTTTTTAGCTTGGCAAAGGAGAACTCGATGCCAATTGTGAACAAAAGCAAGACGACTCCCAGCTCTGCCAGGGTCTCTACTTCTTTTGTACTATCCACCAGCCGGAATCCGAATGGTCCGCACACCAGGCCGGTGAGCAGAAAACCAAGAACCGGTGGCAGGTTGAAGCGGTGGAAAATGACCACCGTAAAGATTCCCAGTCCGAACAAGACCAGCAGGTCTTGAAGCAGATGTAAATCGTGCATTCAAATCTCCGATCAAATACTGACCCGTTGGGTCGGCGTAAAGAGTCTCCTGAGAACTGCGTTGCATTGAGCCGCGCAAGAATTCAGGTGACAGTTGATAAGGCTTTTCGCCTGCGTGGCAACAAGAACGTCAACAGCTAACCTTTGGCCAGTTCTGGAAGGATGCTGCGATGAGTGAAAGATGGTTCCTTTCGTGGATTGCCTGAATTGAGTTGGGGAGAATAGAAGGCACTCAGATTGACTCAATGGGGAGCGCAAAGAAAAGCGCAAAATCGAGTTGCTGCAATTAAAGTTGAGTAATAGCGGCGCGGTTTTTGTCTTACGGCTTAGCGCAGCAGCGAACAGTTCGTTCAATTGGCACAGCCATCGTTGAATGTTGCGGATAGTGATTGCAGTGATGGCAGCTAGCATATCTTGACTCGCTGGCGCGTCGCGACGCAGCCTCCAGGCGCATGTTAGTATCAGGCCCATGAATGCCTATCTTGCGGTAGAAACCAGTTGCGACGAGACGGCAGCTGCCGTTGTGGCAGACGGTCGACGTGTGCTCTCAGATGTGGTGCTTTCGCAAATCGAGGTGCACCAACAGTTCGGTGGCGTCGTCCCGGAAGTGGCAGCTCGGCAGCATTTGGAAACGGTAAATGGCGTTATCGAGCAGGCGCTGAATGAATCAGGTCTGGCTCCGAAGGAGCTTGCTGGCATCGCGTTTACCGCCGGCCCGGGTTTGATCGGCACCTTGTTGACCGGGGCATCCGCTGCCAAGGCCTATTCGTGGGCTTTTGATTTACCCCTGATCGCAGTCGATCATCTATTGGCGCACGTCTGCGCGAACTATATCGATTCCGACCTGGAACCGCCATTCATTGCTCTTCTTGTCAGTGGAGGGCACACCCAGATCATTCATTTCAGCAGCTACAGCCAGGGCCAGATAATCGGTCAGACGATTGACGATGCATCCGGTGAAGCCTATGACAAGGTTGCTCGTCTCCTGGGGTTGGGCTATCCGGGCGGGCCGGCAATTGATCAGCTGGCGCAATCGGGCAATCCGAAGGCCTTTGCTTTTCCTGAAGGTTCCGTAGCTGGTTATGACTTCAGCTTTAGCGGATTGAAAACCTCAGTGCTGAGAACGGTGGAAAAACTTTCTGCGCCGCTGCCACAAGAAGATCTAGCAGCGTCCTTTCAAGAAGCCGTGACGAAAGTGCTTGTGAAAAAAACGCTGGCTGCCTGCAAAGAGTTCAACGCTCCGCGAATCGTACTGGCCGGGGGAGTCGCTGCCAACAAGACACTGCGGCGAAAATTCGCCGAGTTATCGCCGGTTCCTGTCTATAGCCCGGCGCTCAGCGTCTGTACTGACAACGCCGCCATGGTGGCCGCAGCGGCTCACTTCTGCGGAAAACCCGCACAGTTGTCAGAAGGAGTATATTCTCGACAACGCATTAGGCGCTGAGGGAACCCGTCTACAGCATTTTGGTGACTAGGGGGTTTCCACTACGGGTAAATGTTAGATTTACAATAGTTTGCCCCTAATGTATCCGGTCGGTGCTTACGCTACTTGAACTGTCGTGATAGCATGACAACAAGTGTCGACAGCAACCCCGTGAAGACGCAATATAGCGCGACTACACGGCGTTGCCAAGCGTTACTCGAAGTAGGTATCTCTGGATGGAATTCGAAGACAAAATGTTGAGTTGTCGGGATTGCAACAAGCAGTTCGTGTTCTCGGCAGGTGAGCAAGAATTTTTCTCCGCTAAGGGTCTGGTTAACGAACCTAAACGCTGTCCAAATTGCCGGTTGCTTATGCGCATACAACGAAACGGCGAGGACGTGAACAGGGTTGCTGAAGTGAGCTGCGCCGAATGTGGCGTACCAACACGTGTTCCATTTCAGCCAAAAGGTTACCGACCGGTTTATTGCGCTTACTGCTTCCAGACCAAGAAGCGTGAGCCTCAACCGGAACAAGCAACTGCTGATGAAGAGCACGTTGCAGATGACCTCATAACCGGCGTCGTTAGTTCTTAATAGCGTTACTTAAATCAACCAGACCGGCCCGCTCGCGGCCCGGCTTAAATGTCGTTTGAGCATTTTTCCTTCGGTGGAGGTGCTCAGTATCAGTCGTTCTCAGCCCTGTTGCAACTAGGGTGGTGATGGGGTCGCGTCAGGGATGGCGGCCGAACTCAGCCGTGAAATTCAGGCTCTCGGTGCGGCGACGGCAAGTTGGACTAGATTTGGGCGCGATTAATAGCCGGATACCCATTTTGCGCAGGGCGCGAAGCAGGCAAGTACGGTTTGCACGCGATTTCGTGCGCCGATACTGTTGAGGTCGGCGATAGAATCCAAGCTGAGCTGATTTCGTTCAAGTCGTTGCCAAAAAGTGGAGTTATCTTTTCTTTGCCAGACGCGGGCAGGCCGTTGAGCATTTGCTCCACTATAATTTCCGTAGGGTGATTTATTGAAGATGGCGGAGAAAACCAGCGAGATTGAACCATGTCCTGCCTGCGGCGCAAGTCGGACCGGCGTGGAGCCCTGCTGCGATTTTTCTATTGAGCGCAAGACTCAACCGATCCCTGTGATTGCCGCAGTTCAAACATGTGAGGGCGACAAGGTTCCGATTGCAACGCGTTGGATGCGCATCGGAAGAGAGCAGGATAACGACATCATCGTGCGTGATGATGGATTTGTTTCCCGCTATCACGCCTGGATTACTTTTGAACTTGACCACTTCTGGCTTGAGGATTTGGGCTCGACCAACGGCACCTTACTCAACGGTCAGCTGCTTGCCCGTCGGGAAGTCCTGGCTTCAGGCGACAAAATAAAGATTGGGGAGAGCGAGATGACCTTCGAGCTGCTTGAAAAGTCTGGATCGTCAAGTTGAGGCTATTCCGGTTAATATGAGTTTGCCTTCATCTTGTGGGGGCACAATGGATACATGGATAAAGAAAGGTAGTGCTGCATCATGCAGGGCAAGGGCGCTGGAGCTGTAAATAGAGTCGAGCTGGAATCGCAGGTATTATGTGCGGCGCTCAGGCAAAGCTTTCATCTGAAGGATCGGATTGGGGCATTTACTTCCGTGCGCGAACTTTCGCACCTTTTTCCGGACCTTTTGCCGCCGCCAGAAAAAGATGACGACGTTTCTCTGTCGAACAAGGCGAACTTTTATGGCGAGATAGGCGTTCGTCCCCAAACTTCAGCTAACGGAGTTCTTGCCGGTTATCTGCGCGCTGTGCGATTGTTTCTGCGCACGCGAAAAGTACAGGATTCGCGTGTTGAATACAATCGAATTTTGAATGCTGGATTCATTCTGCGTAAGCCAAGATTGCGTTTGAGTCACGACCTGGTCGTCTCGCGGCGATGGTTGCATGAAGAATCCCGCATGGCGCAGATTGCTTCCCAGGAAGTGACGCAAGACCAAGCCGAGGCAGTTCGATTTACTAAAACGCCGGCGTTGTCCATCCGAGAGGCCGCCGCTGTAGCCGCAGAACAGCTGCCAGCCCCGGTTTTGGCGGTTCCGTCCGCTTCCGAATCGCTGTCGCCATCTCAAAATTACGTTGCACCACCATTGCCGCCTCCTGTCGACATGCCATCGCCGGCGGTGACGCCACCACATTTGGTGTCGCCACTACCGGCAGTATCACCACTACCGGCAGTATCACCACTACCAGCGGTGTCACCACTGCCTGTCCATGCCCAAGCTGGAACGACCGAGTCAGGCGAGATGCCGCTAATTTTAGCTGAGCCGCGGAGTCGCGCCGAAGTTCCACCAGTGCCATCGTTGCCGGTGCACGTATTGCCACCGCCCCCGGTGGTGCCACCAGTTCCGGCGACCGTCAATGACTACTGGCAAAAACAGCAGCCCGAGTTCTCTCCGGAGAATCCAGATAATCAAACGCCAGCTTGCCCTGCCGATGTTGGGCTTCCCGCGGGAGCAAGCTCTTCTGGCGCTTCTACGCCGGACGCCGCATTCCCTGTTCTTGTCGAGAATGCGCCCGTGGTCGAAGTCTCCAGTCCAGATCGTGCTGGTGCTGGTCGCGTAATAACTGGCGAAGTCGAATTACTGCCTGGCGTTTTTGCTCCAGCGCCCCCTGCGCGTGTGGATGAAGTTCCTGGTCCTGTACCGTATGCTGCTCCGCCGGCTTCCGTGCCGGCGGCAGCTAGTTCACCAACTGCAGCAGGTGCATCTGGTTCAGGTAACGGCCTTCACGCTTCGGCAACTGACGGGGGCTTCCCCCCAGCGGCGGTTCGCGCTCAGTCGGCTGCCTATGCCCCCAGTCCGGTTGTGGCAAGAGAGCGACCAGGCGGCCGAATCGGCAGTCAAGCGTCTTTCGTTTTTGATGAGAGTCAGCTTCATAGACCACAGTCAGCGGCAAAGGTAGTTCCTATGCTCATTCAGCTGATGGAAGCAGCCCAGTTCATTACGGCTGTGGAAGTCCAAGCTTTGATGGCGCAAATGGAGTTCGCTCCCAACGTACCTGTGGAAAAACTAATATTGAACGCCGGTTATCTGACGCCTTACGAAATGGCTTCAGTCAAGCTTGGAGAAAGTCTGCTACAGGCGGGCAAAATCACCATAGCCCAATTCCAGGTGGCGATTTACGACGAACGAACCTCTGGACTTAGAATGGCTGAGTCGCTTCAAGTTCGAGGCTGGCTAAGCACAGAGGTGCGAAACGCCATAGATGAGTTCCATAGGAAACGCATCTAAAGTGATAGTATTTAAGAGATCTTTTTAGCCGACTGCACTTGGCGGGCCCTTCACGTCGGGAAGATCTTGTGGAACTAATACACAGTCTTCGTCATACTCGACGCGGCTTTCTCCGCGGAGATTCAGCACCGAAGTTTTTTCCGGTGGCTGTCGAATCACCGGCTGTTACGCCCGCGCCCGTAGAATTTCGTCCGCCAGCTTCGCCACTCACCACTGCATCGTCAGCAATTATGGTGCCGCCGCCGCCGGATGCGCTTGTTGCAGAGCCCGGCAGCGGTCAGTTCGATTTTGAACCGGAAGACCGCAGTAGCGTGCTCACAGCTATAGAAGCTTCGCTGTCGGTGCCCAGCGGGAATGCTTTCCTTTCCTGGCTCGCTGAGCAGCTTGAAGGGAAGCTGGGTGAAGACTACGACCCATACGTCGAGTTTGGCGATCAAGGTATTTTGGCTGCCGAGCTCGATGGGGATGACTATTCTTTTGGCGGTGATCTGAATGCCGTTTACGCCGATGTCGAGGAAGAGCTTTGTTTTCCTGCGCCGCAAGTTCCGCGGGGACGGGCTGAGCCTCGTGTTGAGATATCTCCGGATGGCTGGCGTCTGGAGATTTTTGCTGCCGGAAGCAAAATCGTGAAGGACGTGATCGGTCGCGTAATTGAAGTTCGCTCTCATTACGGCGACTGCCTGTTTTTCCGCTACGGTGAGCATGGAAATATCGAATGCTTCGAGCGGATCTGTGCAAACGGTTCCAATCACAGTGCCGGAAAATGGGATAAGCACGGCGTTGTAGTGCGAGATCCTGAAGGGCGCGTCCGGGCCGCTGGTGAAAGTATGAGTGTGGATCCGCGCGGCTGCTTTTATGTGCATACATTTGACGGACAGTTTTTTAGCGTTGATTTGGTTACCGGCGTGCATACCGAGCGCCGCAAGATAAGCGATGATTGGGGAGGCTTTCGCTTCGTGACGTCGCTGTTTACGCATGATGGATTTCGAATGGCTACCATGTTCGGCGCGTCCAAGCATGGCACCGAATATGGTGCATCTGAGGCGCCGAGGTTCCGTTTCTACGGACGGGACGGCACGCTGATTGAATTCGCTAGCGAAGATGACCTTCAACGCTTGAGACCTGAGCGTGTTTCAGCTCCAGCCACTCGCCGATTGTGCCGCACGTGGCCCCATCGGCGTCAAGCGAAGACAGCTTGGGACGCCGTGCATGAGTATTTAGTCCGAGTTAGCTAGGCAGCAGGAGTTCGATGACCCACGGAATAGTTTTCGGCACGGACGGTTGGCGCGCAATTATCGCCGAGCAGTTCACGATGGAGAATGTTCAACGCGTTGTTTACGCCACCGGGCTTTATATTCGCGAGACCTATTGGCAGGAAGGACGACAGGCGCCGCTGGTTCTGGTGGGATACGATCCTCGCTTTCTGGCTGACAGATTTGCGCAACGCGCAGCCGAAGTCCTAATAGCAATGGGGTTTCAGGTGCGACTTGCGGATCGCGACGTGCCGACGCCAGTGATTGCTTACGCGGCTTGTGCGGAGGCAACAGGTGGTGCGCTGCAGTTCACAGCCAGCCATAATCCACCGGAATACTGTGGAATCAAGTACATTCCGCATTACGGTGGACCGGCAACAAACGCTATAACTGCCAAGATTGCCAGCCATCTCAATGACCTGCCGCAGGGCTTTAAGGCTCCGTCGTTGGAGCTGAAGAAGTTTGATTTTTTGCCTGCATACTTCAGAGCTATCAACGAGAGAATTTATTGGGACAAAATTCGTCAGTCCAAAATTCGCGTAGCCTGTGACACCATGTACAGTACCAGTCGCGGATACCTGGACAGGTTACTTGAGGAAAATGGCGTGCCTGTAAAGGCTCTCCATAACTGGCGTGACCCATTGTTTGGCGGCAGTATGCCGGAACCGCGGTTTGAGTTTTTGCAAGAGTTGAGTAAGCTTGTGCCTGCGGAAGGCTTTGACGTCGGCATTGCCACTGATGGCGACGGTGATCGCTTCGGAGCGATTGATGAGTTGGGGAATTTTGCCGGTGCCAATAAGGTCCTGCCGATGGTTGCCCGGCACCTGGTGAAGAACCGCGGTATGAGCGGCGCTATAGTACGCACAGTCTCCACTACCCATCTTCTGGATCGACTGGGCGAGCTTTACGGCTTCGAAGTGATTGAAACGCCGGTAGGCTTTAAGTACATCGGTGAAGTAATGCGGTCCAAGACCGTGCTCATCGGCGGCGAAGAGTCAGGAGGAATGTCCATTAATGGTCATATCCCGGAGAAAGACGGGATTATGTCTAATCTTCTGCTTTGTGAAATGATGGCCTACGAGGGTAAACCGCTTTCCCAAATCTGGAAAGATTTGCAGGAAGAAACCGGCTTTCCGGTGTGTTCGCGTACGAATAATTTGGGCTTGCCGATCGCAGCTCAAAGCGAGCTAATCGACGAACTTCAGTGCAAGCCTTTCGCAAAGATTGGTCAAGCTAGAGTTGAAAGGCTCGGTGTTTCAGACGGGCTCAAGTTCTACCTTGACTCCCCAAACTGGGTACTGGTCCGTCGAAGTGGTACCGAACCGCTTCTTCGCATATACTACGAGGCCGGTTCGGAGCAGCGCCTCCATCAGACGATGTCTGAATTTGAGTTGCAGCTTGGACCGCTTATGGAAGCTTTGAGCGCGAAACACGGCGGCACCGTGAGGAAGCACTAGTCTTGAACAAAATGAAGTCTACCCGCGAAATTCTGATTATGTGCGTCACGCTATTGGCGCTCTATCATGCGGGGCGATCCATTTCCGGCAGCGTAGAAAGGCAGATATTCCTCCACCAGGAGGCCGCTTCTCTCAAAGCGGGGCAAGTTCAGGCGCAGCAAGTTAATCGCGAGCTCAGAGACGGCCTGACCAACTACCGCTCGTCCAGCGGTATTGAACGGCTGGCGCGTGAGCGCTTGAATCTGGCTGGCACGGACGAAATTGTCGTGCGAATAGGAAAGTAGTACAAAGAGCCGCCTGTGAAGGCGGCTCGAAGATTTGAAGTCCGAAGCAAACGGAAAGGCTTTTTACCTTACGATGGCTTTCGACAACCAGAACGCTCTTACCGAGCGATAGCTGTTAACTGCAGTGGTTTGAATTGGAACAATGGCGGCTGACAGTGAGAACACTGGCGCTGCCGGGCCTACGGGCATTAGTGGATTAGCAAATGCGGCGGAGACGGTTACGCCTAAGGCGGCCGTAAGGAGTGCCGCGGACAGGACATTGCGCATTGGGTTGGTACCTCCAGACTTCGGAACTTCTTCGAAGATTCGGTTGGGCATTAGGCGGAATCGCCTGCTCTAACTATATGATAAGACAGTAGCTACCCTACGAGTTCTTGACAATATATTACCACGGTGCAAACACATTAAATCTTCCGCGCAGAGCTTTATTTCCGCGGTACGCGAGGTTTCCCTTTGTCGGCCGACATAATTGTCATAATCATCCTATGTGTTATGGGGTTCGCCGCCCACGGAGCGCGTAAGCATCCGTGGATGGAGTGGACGTTACGCGTAGTCTATTCGTTCGCGTTCGTAGCCGAATTATGGACTGCGTTTGTCATTTTTCCCAATAAAACAGATGTCGACGCCAGCCCGTGGTCCACGGCAGTCACGGCGACTATGGCGGTCTTCACCGGGCTCATGCTTTTTCAACCATTCCGCCAGGGCTTGTCCTATGCCCTGAGTGTCGCCAATAATTTGATCAACGGTCAGGTGCTTTATGCGCTGATCAAAAAGCTTCCGGTCAAGGAAGCATTTTTGGTTGATCGGGTTTTTGTTCCAAGCTCCATTCCTCATCTGAATGGCTTGTGGATTTACGTCACGGTTCTGGGAAGTTTGCTTGCGAACATCAACATGGACAATTTCGCAGCGCCGTCCATCGGCATTCCCTTTCCTGTCCCGATGGATTCGCTGTTTTCCTACAACTTCCTCGGGCTGATCATTCTTTCAGCTGCTGGGTGCGGAATATTTGTCGCGCGGAAACCGCGTGAAGTCATGGTCCGCCTTGGCCTCGTTAAACCCGAAGGCTGGCACTACGGTGTCGCGCTTTTGATGATCCCATTAACGTTTGGCTATGACTGGCTCTGGTCCTACTTCACGGGCAGCACAGGAGTCGGGGGCAAGCTTTCCACCTACAACGCCGGTACATTCACTACCGGAGCAGCTGCAGCCAATCCGGCTTCGGCGGCATTTCTTGCGCTGGCCACCGGCGTCTGTGCCGGAGTAGGCGAGGAAGTCCTGATGCGGGGGGCCTTGCAGCCTGTCTTTGGAATCATCCCTGCTGGCATTCTCCACGGCGTGCTGCATGGACAGTTCCAACACGCACCGATTCTAATCCTTCAGGTCGCAGGCTGGTCCTGCATCATGGGCATCGTGCGCAAATATACCAACACCACGACCACCATCATGGCTCACGCAACGTTCAACTTTTTGACGACGTTCTTGTTCGCCTTCAATCCCTAAAGCCTGTAGTGGCAGCATCTTTTGCTGCCATGCCCACAACTGAAGCCGGCTGGCCGCCCGGCACACCCCCCGCCGGCGCTCGCAAAAGAAAAGGCTGAGCAATCGCCCAGCCTTTTCTTTATGTGTATGGTGCCTCTATGATTCGTCGGAAATTGGTCTGTCGTCTGCGCCGACTACTTCTTCGTTGTTGGTACTGCCGCCCAATCCGAGGATGCCATTCAGCGTCAACGATGGCGACTTGCCCACATGCTTTCGTTCGGCCAGTTCAGCCAATTCCACCTGGACGTCAGCATCGGTGCGATGCGGTTCCAGTATCGTGACGAGGTCGCGGTAGTAGAGCGTTTCCTTTTCAATCAACGCTTCAGCCACAGCTTGGACTTCCTTGCGATGTTTTTTCAATAGATGCTCGACATTCGTCCGGCAGTCTTCGAGGATCTTCTGAGTCTCCAGTTCGATCAAACGCTCAGTTTCCGGTGAAGCACCACCATTTCTGGTTTCCGCTCCGAAGGCTGAATCTGTGTTGAACGGGAACGAGCCCATGCCCCATTTCCGTACCATGTCTCGAGCTATCAACCCGGCTTGCTTCAGGTCCTCTGAAACGCCCCAGGCATTTACCTCAAAGAATATGCGTTCGGAAACTATGCTGCCCAGGTAGATTTCGATATCAACGACAAGATCGTTTCTATTTTTCTTGTGGCGATCTTCCTTGCCGACATACCAGACGTAACCCAGTGCGTAACCGCTCGGAACGATTGTCACAACCTGAATCCGGTTGCGCTTGTTTCGCAGGTAAGCTATCACCGCGTGTCCCGCTTCGTGGTAGGCGGTGACTGTCAATTCATCCAGCACGACCTGGCGACTGTAGGACATTCCGAAGCTCTGGCGTTGAATAGATTTGACCAGGTCGATCTGTGCAATAGCGTCTCTTCCGTTGCGAATCGCTATCAGTCCCGCTTCGTTGACGATGTTTGAAAGATCGGCGCCGGTTTTCCAAACTGTCATGCGGGCGATTTCTCGCACGTTGACGCCGACGGCTAGTTTTAGCTTATCCAGATAATGTTGAAGGATTCCTTCTCGCCCATCAATGTCCGGCATCGGCATTTCGATACGGCGGTCCATGCGACCCGGACGAAGCAGGGCGGAATCCAGAGTATCTGGATTGTTGGTGGCTCCGATCGTCAGTACTTTGTGCTTACCAAATCCATCGAGCTCGACCAATAGTTGATTGAGGGTGACATTTCTTTCGTTCTGCCCACCAGCGCCGCGGTCGGCCACGCGTTGCGAGGCAATGGCATCTATCTCGTCGATAAACACGATACACGGCTTACCGCTTCGGCGGGCTCTTTCGTAAAGTGCTCGCACACGTTGAGCGCCTAAGCCAACCCATTTTTGCACGAAATCACTTCCGGAAACTGCATAGAACGGCACGCCCGCTTCGTTGGCTATAGCTTTGGCCAGCATAGTCTTCCCTGTCCCGGGAGGGCCGACAAGAAGGACGCCTTTCGGTGCTTTCAGTCCCAGATTGGTTATCTTATCGGCATTCTGGAGCATCGCAACGACTTCCGCTGCCTCTCCTTTTGCTTCGTCAATGCCTTTGATGTCGTCGAGTTTGACTTCCAGATCTGCTACACGACTGAAGTTCATGCCGTCGGTGTTTAGCTTAGAACCGGCGGTTATAGCAATGCGGTCGACAGCTTCTTCCAGATCTTCGAACTGTACTGTTTGCTTGCCTTTGCGAACAGCGATGATTGCCGCTTCATTGACAGTGGCTGCAATGTCAGCGCCAGAGAAATTCATCGTTGTTTGGGCCAGCTTGTCTGTATCGATGTCGTCATCAGCTTTTACTTTCGTAAGGTACTTAGCGATAAGCACTTTCCGTCCAGGCGCATCCGGCAAGCCGATGTAAGCTTTGCGATCGAATCTCCCGGATCTGGAGAACGCAGGATCTAAGGTGCCTTCGTTGTTGGTGGCACCAATGGTGATCACGGTACTTGCAGAAAAACCATCGAGTTCGACTAACAGCTGATTGAGCGCGTCCGTGCGGTTATTGCCCATTTCCGTCATCGTTCCTGAGATAGCATCGATCTCATCGATGAATACGATGGATGCCGGACTCTTGCGAGCTTGAGAGTATAAAGCGCGGATGTGTCCGACGGCTTCGCCCGAATAGGTGCCCTTTAGATATGAAGCAGCAATTCCATAGAAGGGTACGTTGGCCTCGTTTGCCATCGCCTTTGCAAGCATTGTTTTGCCCACTCCAGGCGGACCAATGAGAAGTAATCCCTTGGGAATCACTGCTCCAATTTTGCGTAATTCGTCACCACGTTTCAGAAATTCCACAATCTCTTGCACGTCTTGTTTGACTTCATCTATGCCAACGACGTCTTCTAGTCTTACTTTTGCATCGACAGTCGCCATCGAGAGTCCTGTTTGGACCATCGTGCGTTCCAGACCGACAGACAGCCTGGTCAATGCCTGTTGTAAACCGTCGGTTGTAACTTTGCCTGGACCTCCCGGGCGCTGGCAGATGAGGGCCGCTTCGTTTACTACGCTAGCGATTTCGGCCGGTGAGTAGTTCGCGGTGAGCTTGGAAATTTCTTCCAAGTCGATTTCTTTATCGCAAGCGACCTTTCCGAGGTAGTAGGTGAACAGCGCCGTTCTTTCGGCTGGATCGGGTGCCTGGAAGTAAATCCGCCTGTCCATTCGACCAGCACGCATTAACGCGGGGTCGAGAATGCCATCGTTATTGGTGGCACCGATGATAATGATGTCGGACGATTTAAATCCGTCCATCTCGGTCAAAATGGTGTTGAGCGTCATGTTCATGTCCGCTACACCGCCCATACCACGGTCTTGTTGCCGCCGCGCACCAATCGAATCGATCTCATCAATAAACAAAATTGCTTTGCCGTGACTGCGAAGTTTGGCGAAGAGAATCTTCATCTTCATGACGCCTAGTCCCATGATCATGCCGCTGATCGAACCACCTTCTATTACGTAGAAGGGCATTCCAACTTCATTGGCGATCGCTCGGGCAAATAGGGTCTTACCGACGCCAGGCGGTCCGACGAAGAGCATTCCTTTAGGCAGATCGGCGCCCGAAGCCTCGTACTTTGCCGGGCTAGCGATCATGTCGATTACTTCGCGAATCTCCATCTTTGCTTGTTCGTTGCCAATCAGTCCGGCAAGGGTCTGTGGAGCTTTTATATTGATTGCCGATTGCTTGAAGATCCAGGGGAAGGCAGAACGAATGATCCCTTTGGGCGCTTTTGCATCGGCGCGCGGTGGCAATGGAAAGATGATTGTCATCATCACCCAGAACCAGAAAATCACGTAGGCCGCGGCGAAGATTGAGGCGGCAAAGATTGATATAACGCTGTACTTAAGCAGTGCCGGCAAGGATGTGAATGGGTTCCAATACGAAATTGTCCCCAACAACACCAAGGTCCAGAGAATGATTAGGGTCCATTTGGCCCAGGGCTTCAACATTTTGGAGTCTCTCCTGCTTATTACCAGTTTTGCGGGAATTCTGAACGCGTGGCCTGTTTTGAATCGCGGACGCTGGTTGCGAAGCCGTTTGGTTCCTTTGCCTTTGCATCAACGAAATTGAATTCGGGAATTGCCATGTCCTCGCGAATCGGCGTATCGCCGACTGTGTTTTCTTTGGTCTCGCCGACGTTAACGCCGGCAAGAATAGGTGCCATTTGCGCGGTGACGTGGAATGCCACGAGCAGCGAGTTCATAGTGCAGGACAGCACAATGGCTAAGACCATTAATCCAATTCCATTGACCGCACTGTTCAAAATGAGCCCCTGTCCAAAGTCTAAGTCATTTCCCTGAATATAAGAGCCATTTTAACCTGTTGCAAGAATTCGCACCAATGTGGCTTCCATTGATTTATTCCCGGGGTAAACACTGTTAAAGCTGCCTGGCGGCTCTTGACGACGCTAATGACAGGCTTTCTGTCCGCCGTCGATGTCAAAATCTTTGAAAAGAATTGGCTATTGCAGTGACTTATTGATCGCGCTGGACAGTATCTCTTTGGGTACCAATCCGGTAAAGGATTCACCCCGCTCACCGTTCTTGAACACGATAAAAGTCGGAATGGTCGCCACGTTGAAACGCGCGGTGACCGACGGGTTGGTGTCTACGTCAAGGCGTACAACTTTGACCTTGTCGCCATACTCGGTTGCGAGTTTATCGACCACCGGAGCCATTTGGCGGCACGGAGCGCAGGTGTTCGAATAGAAATCGACAAGCACTGGCGAAGTGGACGTGAGCACGTCGTTATCAAAACCGGTATCTGACGTATCGCTGACACTTGCGCCCGACGAGCTTGGCTGCTCGATACCGGGCTGCGGCTCCGGCGTGGCGGGCGCTCCGACGTTTGAAAAACCGTTTATGAAAGCACCGACGACCAGCGCAAAAAGAAAAACGATGATTGCTTCTTTCATTTCAGCCCCGTAAAGTGCAGCCGCTGGCTATGCAACGACGATCGAAATTGACCATCTTTCCAAAGTATAGCGAGGTTTTCATCAACCGGCTGAGCCTCGGCAAGAAGTCAGGAAAAACACTAGATCCCGACCGGCCTTCCTGGAAAGGCCTGTGGCGTTCGGAAATTGCCAATGCCGGGTCAGCGCATGGCGACCGAAGCCCTACAATATTAATTACAAACCCGCAACAGAAAAGCCTCAATTAAGAGGCTGTTTCCTGAATGACGACACTGATGATGCCCACAACGTGGGTATTTCAGCTTAAAGGTGCTTGTTGATTGCGTTTGCGAGAGTCGACTTCGGTACGGCACCAACTACAGTTTCGACAACCTGCCCTTTTTTGAACAGATAAAGGCTTGGAATGCCTCTGATTGTGTACGCTTGGGCGGTTTTCGGGTTCTCATCAGTGTTGAGCTTAACGACCTTCAGACGGCCGTCGTATTCTTTTGAGAGATCTTCTACGACCGGAGCAACTGCTTTGCATGGTCCGCACCACGGCGCCCAGAAATCTACGAGCACTGGAAGTTCTGCTTTTAGAACCTCAAGCTCGAAAGATTCGTCGGTAACGTTGGCCACATTGGACATTTGGACGGACCTCCCCTTTCTTATCAACTTTCTTGGTGGCATCTGTACCTACGCGTGTAGTGCCAGCATAGCCATGTTAGAAAGTGGTATTAGTTTCTCATACCAGAGCTGAATTGTCTCATACTAAGCAAACACAATAATAATTGATTGCGCAAGTATCCTGCTGCGCACCCAGGGCGGGCCTGGATACTATAAGCTGATAAATGATGCGAATATTCAGACCATTCTACAGATGGCTATCTAGGAGCCTTGCCAACCAGCTCCTGTTTACCTATGTCCTTTTGATTACGTTTGCCCTCGGCATCGTGACATTCTGGGCACTGTATACAATGAAGTCCGAAAAAATCGATGATCTTCGCAACTCAATGGAAGTGGCTGCTGTTCACCTTGCCCTTGAGATTGACAACGACCTGGGGCTCGATTCCGAAGCTGCCACCAGGCGAATTCAGTCCGCAACCGATCGCCATGCAAACAGATTCAATTTCGGTATAACTGTTGTCAGCACGGAAGGGCACGTAATTGCCGACTCCGGGCCCAAGGCCTTGCACGAAGGAACCAATATTCGCGGCGACCAAGAAATTAACGACGCGCTTGCAGGCATCGCGGCGATGAACATTCGTCCTTCTCGGCGAACACAAACCAACTGGATGTACGTTGCCTATCCAGTAAGATCTGTCGGGCACACTGCCGGCGTAATTCGAGTCGGCGTGCCACTGACCGAAATCAATCAGCGATTGAATCGTGACTTGATCATCTTTTTGGAGATCATTTTCGCCACACTGATCATCACTGTAATGATCAGCCTCTGGTTGGCGCGCAGACTGACTAAACCACTTACCGACATGACTCAATCCGCACGTCAGATTGCCAAGTCCGGGGATATTTCGGTATTTGTTCCGGTGCAGCGCAATGATGAGATTGGTGACCTGGGCTTATCGTTTAACCAAATGATTGGGCGCTTGCGGGAAGAAGAGCGCGCTCGTCAGGAGTTCATTGCCAACGCTAGTCATGAGTTGAAAACTCCCACAATGGCCATCGGATCAGTTGTGGAAGCACTGCTTTCCGGCGCCGTTGAGGATCCGGACTTGCGCTACCAATTCTTGCATTCACTGGAAAACCTGGTTGAGCGGCAATCGAATCTGCTTAAAGATCTTCTCGACATTGCCAAGCTTGATGGCGGTGTGGAAATGGAATGGAAGAACGAAGTGCCGTTGCACGAAATCTGTCAGATTGCTGTCGAGCAGGTTCGCCCGCAGGCCAGCAAGAGGAAAGTTGAGCTCAGCAATGGGACGGCTGTTGATGGAGTTGTTCTGTCAGGAAACGCAATTCAATTGCAGCGGGCAATTGTGAACTTGCTAACCAATGCCATCAACCATACCCCAGCCGGTGGAGCAGTGACACTTTCTGCCAGCAGTGTGGAACCGGAACGCGTTGAAATCATCATATCGGATACCGGCTCCGGCATCGATCCAGCTGACCTTCCTCACATCTTTGACCGGTTCTATCGCGGCGACAAGGCCCGCACTCGTACTGCCGGTGGGACCGGACTGGGACTGGCGATCACCAGGGAAATCATTGCCCGTCATCATGGCAGTATTGATGTAGAGTCGACTCCTGGTCAAGGATCTAGATTCAGCATCAAATTGCCTGCTCAAGTTACAGTGGTGGCTAATTGATACTGTGCGTGGTGCGCGGCGGAGGCGAACGTGTCTTTGTCTAGTGAAAATAGTGAGCCAAGCATTTGGAAAAAAGTGCAAAGTTGGTTCGGCAGTCGCCGCGGTCAGGGAGGCGAAGATGCCCATGGGACTGAGGCTGACGCAGATCTTTTAAATCCGTGCTGCACACCAATTGTTCATATTGCATATCGCGGCAAGAGCGATGACAAAATGTACATTGCCTACAATCGGAAGTGGCAGGAAGTACGATTTTTTCAACCTAATGGTTTGCGCGTATTTTGTTCAGAGTGTCGACGCCGCGTCTATTGAGTGGGTGTGGCTACCTGGTCGATCGCTCATTGCTGCTTCGGCTGCTGACTTACTTGGTACCCGCCGTGACCGGCGGTGACCACCTGCAACGAAGCAGCAATTCTCAGCAGCTTTTCTTTAAGCAAGGCATTTCGGGCGTGCACCGGTGTGCGTACGCCGGCTAGATGCGCTGATTTGGATAGTAGCGAAGACAGCTGAAAATCCGACAGAACGATTTCCTTTGCATCTTTCTTGTGAATCTCGAAAGCTCTGCGTCCGACTCCATCTTTAGGAATGGCTTCTTCCCATGTGGCCTGATGGTCGAGAATCAACGACTCCATACCCCAGTGCATGGGCACTCCATACTTCCTAGTCACGACGATTACTGATTTAGCATCGGTGCAGCATTGAACTCTCATCAGTCCCTGCCCGGCTTCGATGGCGGCCACCGAATGCGGTTGCATGTATACATCGCCCGTTCTCAATTGAATGATTTGAGCAGTTTCGGCACTAATGAAAAACCGTCCGGCGAGCAGTCCCAGTTGTCCCTTGCTTGTAGTTGTCAGATAGCTGTCTTCCGAAGCGATCAAATGCAACGGAGCGCACGTTGTGGTCTTCGCTTCGTGATTTGGAGTTGCTGCCGGAATCTGTTTTGCACTGACCAAATGTTCGCTCATTCTATGCATGAGCTTGGCTCCTTCGCCTGAAAACCTGTGGCCCAAGTCTTGCTGCAGTGGCGTTGCCTGGCATATCTCGTGAACAATTCGTTCGCCGTTTACCGCAGCTTGATTATCAAGGTTGATTGAGATTTGCTCGCCGGGTACCCCTTCAATAATTCGATCTGGCAAGCTAAGAAGTTTGGCTCGAACACTTATTTTTGGTCCTTGTAGGCTACGAATAACCAAACGCTTGCCCGGCTGGTAGTCAATTTCGCATGTTGACTGCGGTTCAATTTTGATGCCACCAATTCTAGTGGCAATTCGTGCTGCTGTATTTCCGGTATCTATCGAAAGAGACCCCATATGCAACGTGAAGAAGTCCTTGTGGCTGGAAACAATTGTTCCTGCAGCCGCAGTCATAACTGTTTCTCCTTCAACCAATGCCTGATTAGCTCCCGTGAACACATGCAAATCTCGGTACGCAGAAGTAAGTTTTAGCAGAATTGGCTTGGGTTCTTGCTGAAGAATACTTGGTCCCGCCCCAGGTTGGTCCGGTGAGGCATGGTACGAAATGGGCAAAATACTGCTTTCTGCTTCTACAGTCCCGGCTTCCTCGACAAACGCGTCGGCAGAATCAAGCTGTGGCAGCCATTCTTGGGCTGTTCCGTGATGCCAATCATTTTCACCCAGGAAAGACTCTAAGTCGGTGATTTCGAAAACGCGCTCTGGGACTTTACCGCCTTTGCTTGTGACTCTGTTGCCGGAAAGATTTGCTTGTTTCGACAGAGTATCGGTTGGCAAAATAAGGCCGCTCGGAAGCGTGAATGATGGAATGTTCACGCGAGGAGTCACTTGCACCACAGGCGTGTTGGTTATTGTCGGCGCGATGGGAGTTGTACTTACAGTTGGATTTTGGATGATGACCGGAGTCGGTGGGGTCGGTGGAATGACCGGGGGAGGTCCTCCAAAGAATGGTGCTTGAGCGACGGCACCGAGATTGCCGCTGAGTTGCAGAAAAGCAAGGAGACTTACACAAATCTTGGATGTGTTCATTTCTTAATGCCGGTAGTGAAAGGGGAAACGGATAAAAGGCTTTCGAAAGAATCTGGAAGAGCGGTGCTACAGGCACCGCTCTTCCAGAGACCTTGATGATTACTTGCCAAACATTATGAGCGGCGCATTCATCGTCGGTACCAGTCCAGCACCGCCGCCACCGGTTTGAACCGCCTGTGAACGTCCGGATGCAGCGGCACCGCCGCCCTGGTTCATGAATATCGGTACTCCGCCATTGCCGATCTGGTTCAACGTTGGTACTCCAGAAGCGCCACCGCCACCTTGGTTCATGTAAATCGGTCCTCCTGCAAGGGAGCCTTGATTCATGAATACCGGCGCACCGGATGTGGTGCCGGGTGTCAGGAGTCCGGGGGAAATTGCTGCACCTATGGCCTGATTCATGAAAATTGGCGTGCCTTTCGTACTGCCACCACCTCGGGCACCTTCATTCATATAAATTGGTACGCCGGATTCGCCGCCCTTTTGTCCCACGGCCTGATTCATGAAGATTGGGGTGCCTTTCGTGCTGCCACCACCTTGTGCGCCTTCGTTCATAAAGATCGGTACGCCGGATTCGCCGCCCTTTTGTCCCATGGCCTGATTCATGAAGATTGGGGCGCCTTTCGTGCTGCCACCACCTTGTGCGCCTTCGTTCATAAAGATCGGTACGCCGGATTCGCCACCTTTTTCGACGCCTCCCTGATTCATATATATTGGACCAGATGCTTCACCACCAGGTGCGCCAGGTTGCCAGTCGACGATGATACCTTGATCAGTTCCCTTGCCGAAGTTGAGACCAACAGGGTCTCCAACCCCCTTTGCGCCAGGTGGGTCAGCTTGACCCTTGGTTCCATCGGTAATTGCGCCCTTGGTAAAGTTGAGACTTCCCCGTTGACCCATTGCACCGGGTGGGTCAGCTTGACCCTGGGTTCCGTCGGTAATCCCGCCTTTAGTAAAGTTGAGACTCTTTTGGTCGGTAGGCATGCAGAAGTCGATCGACTTTTGAACGGCGGGAACTCCTGTTTTCACGGCTGGCACAAGCCCTTTTTGATCAGCAGGACTACCAGTAGGGTCGCCGACTCCTTTTTGATCTGTGGGAAAGAGTCCATCGAATTGAATGTTTTCTACGGCGGTAGGCGCCTCGATTTGAGACGACATGAAAAATGTTTCCGGGAATGAATACGCTTGGCTAGCGTTACTAAGGAGCAAAACGGTCAACGCTATTAGTGGCATGGTCCGGCGTGGCGTTAGGTAATTGAACATTTGTATGGGACCTCATGTCAGTCGATCGGGAGCTTTCGGCGAGCATAGAGCTCTGCAATGATCGAATTACGGACAGGTGTCGGCGATTAGCGGTCGGTCTGTGTCAATTAATCTGTCCTGATAAACCCATAAGAGCGCGGGCAGAAAAAAAGGGGCGGCGCACAGCGCCGCCCCTCAAAATTCGATAGTTGATTCTACCTTTTGGAAGTAGCCATCTGTTTGCGGAATTGCTCTTCGCGCTTCTTCATTTCTTCTGGTGAGACATCTTCTATATGTGTTGCCAGAGCCCAGTTGTGACCAAATGGGTCTACCAGATTGCCAAATCGATCGCCCCAGAATTGATCTTTCGGTTCCATCACAACGGTGGCACCAGCAGCGGTGGCTTGATTGAAAACGGTATCGACGTTTTCAACATACATAAAGACTGTAACTGGGGAGCCGCCCAAAGTCTGTGGCGACTTGCCGCACGGCATGTCCGGGAATTCATCAGCAAGCATTATCAATGAGTCGCCGATCCGTATTTCGGCATGCATGATTTTGCCCTCGGGGCCGGGCATTTGATGAACTTCTTGGGCACCGAACGCTTTCTTGTAAAACTCGATTGCCTTGGCTACGCCCTTGATGGTCAGGTAGGGCGTTACGGTGTGATAGCCGTCCGGCTTCCATTTTGCGTTAGTCATATCATTTGCTCCTTGCAGCTGTTTGCGCATAAGTAAACCACAATCGTTGAGGCGATGATCGCTTGGCTTCGCTAAATGCGAAAACCGCGCCACGGCGCGGTTTTCGGGTGAATTTGTGATTGCTGCTATTACTTAAGCTCTGCGTTAAGTGCATCGCGCAATTTGTTGGCGGATCGCGTAAGTAGTGCTTCCGCTTGCGCGCGACCGAGCTTCCGGTTGATCATCAAGATGGCTGTCTTGACTTTGTTTCCGCTAGCTACAAGCGCGCCTTCGGCAACGTGTCGTTCAACATCGCACACCGTGCAGATGATTGAAGCGGCGCGTTCGCGTAATTTTTCATTGGTCGGTTTCAAGTCCACCATCAGATTCTCGTAGACCTTGCCGAGCCTGATCATGGTGGCGGTCGACAACAGGTTGAGGATCATTTTCTGGGCAGTGCCAGCTTTCATTCTTGTCGAGCCGGTAAGCGCTTCCGGTCCAACCAAAGCGACAATCAACACATCGCTAATTGCTTCCAGTTCTGAGTGCGGATTGTTGACGATGGCGATAACTGCGGCGCCACGCTCTCTGGCCTTTCTCAATGCACCGAAAACATAAGGAGTGCGACCGCTGGCGGTAATGCCGACGATTACATCCTTGTCGGTGATCTCGGCGATTTCAGCATCGGCTTTACCGAGTTCGACTGAATCTTCAGCGTTCTCGAAGGCTTGGAACATGGCTTCTTTGCCGCCGGCAATGTAAGCCTGAATTGTATTGGAGTCAACACCGAAAGTCGGTGAGCATTCAGTGGCGTCCAGTACTCCTAGTCTGCCGCTTGTGCCGGCGCCAAAGTAAATCATTCGTCCGCCTTTTATCAGGCGTTCAGTGGCCAAATCCACAGCTTTGGCGATGTGTTCGGAGACATTTGCTACCGCCGTGGCAACGGCAACATCTTCTGACTGGATTCGCTTGACAAGATCTGCTGTGTTCAGAACATCGAGATCCATGGTCTTTGGGTTGCGTTCTTCGGTTAACATCCGCTTGAACGTATCTTTAGTCAGGCTCACTGTGGTTCTCCTTGGGGTGCCGGGTTGCCGGTGGCTTCCTTAACGGACTGGGGCGAGCTCCGGGCGAAGTGCTTGTTGCACGCTGGAGCGTTTTAGGAATTGTCCGTGTCCTGGTTTTCCTACATATTCGCCGTTCTCAATAACTAATCTTCCACGGCTGAGGACGGTTTCAGTCACGCCAGTAACTTCAATTCCTTCATAGCAATTGTAATCGACGTTCATGTGGTGGGTTTCGGCACTGATAGTCATTTTGCGATTCGGATCAAATATTACAATGTCCGCATCGGAACCGACGGCTATCGTCCCCTTGCGTGGGAAGAGCCCGAAGATCTTCGCTGCTGCAGTTGAGGTTATCTCGACGAAGCGGTTTACGGAAATTCTTCCGGCGACCACGCCGCCGTTGTAGACCAGGCTCATACGATGCTCGACGCCGGGACCGCCGTTCGGAATCTTGCTGAAATCATGGAGACCCAGTTGCTTTTGATCTTTGAAGCAGAAGGGGCAATGGTCGGTAGAGACAACCTGCAGGTCGTTCATTCTTAGGCCGATCCACAATTCTTCCTGATTCCACTTTTCGCGGAGGGCGGGAGTCATCACATACTTGGCGCCTTCGAAGCCGGGTTTTTCGTAATAGCTGTAGTCCAGGAACAGATATTGCGGGCAAGTCTCAGCAAACGCCGGCACGCCCAGGTCGCGAGCCTCTTTCACTTTCTTAAGCGCGTCGTAGCAGCTCAGGTGAACGATGTACACCGGTGAGCCGGCCATTTCTGCCAGTGCAATAGCTCGGTTGACCCCTTCGGCCTCCGCTTTTGTCGGGCGGGTCAGGGCGTGGTATTTCGGGGCAGTTTTACCTTCCGCCAGCGCTCGCGCGACAATTTCATCTATCACGACGCCGTTTTCTGCGTGCATACAAATGAGTCCGCCGTGATCGGCGGCGATGCCCATCGCCCTAAAGATGGTGGCATCATCAGCCAGCAGGACGCCTGGATAAGCCATGAATAGTTTTGCGCTAAGAATGCCTTCTTCTGTCATCAGGCGGCGCATCTCTGGAACTGAGTCCGGCGTAGAAAGATCAGTGACGATCATATGAAAGCTGTAGTCGATGGAAGCTTTGCCGTTTGCCTTTTCGTGCCAGGTCTCCAGCGCTTTCAGCATGGATTGTCCCTTTGGCTGAATTGCAAAGTCGATAAGCATCGTGGTGCCACCGTGCGCCGCTGCGATGGTGCCTGTATGGAAATTGTCTGCAGATGTGGTGCCGCCGAAAGGCATGTCCAGGTGGGTGTGTGGGTCAATGCCGCCTGGTATCACCAGCTTGCCTTTGGC
>JADYXS010000257.1 GCA_021772155.1 Candidatus Obscuribacter sp. | reverse complement strand
GTGCCGATCTTGGGAGCGCCGGCGTCCCGCCGGCACCTGATCCTAGGAACGCCGGCGTCCCTTCGGTGCCGCTCTTGGGAGCGCTGGCGTCCCGCCGGCACCTGATCCTGGGAACACCAACATCTTGGCGGCACGGAGAAGAATTTGTTGCCCTGCAAAGCCGCTGGGACGCCGGCGCTCCAAGGGTTTGTGGCGCACGCCCCTTGTACAAGTCTTGGTGATAGACTGGCTGCCTCGAACTTGGAGGGGGTAGTCATGAAGATTGTCGTGTTGGGCGGCGCCGGGGCAATGGGACAGGTTGCCGTGCGCGATTTGGCATCTTCCGAGCCGGTGAAAGAAGTAGTAATTGCCGACCTGAGTCTGGAGCGCGCCGAACAAGTAAAGCACCAGATCGGCAGCGACAAAGTGAAAACTGTACAGGCAGATCTGACCGACAAAAGTTCGTTGGCGAATGCGCTTAAGGGGATGACTGTCGTCATCAACTCCACCTCACATCACTTCAACGTCAGTGTGATGGAAGCTGCCCTTGAAGCCGGTTGCCACTACTTGGATCTGGGCGGGCTTTTTCATTTCACCAGAAAGCAATTGGAGCTGGACGCTCAATTCCGGGAGCGCAATCTTCTGGCGGTACTAGGAATGGGCGCTGCACCAGGAATGACTAACGTGATGGCCGCCCACGCGGTGCAGGATCTGGACACAGTTGAATCGATAGAGATGGTCGTGGCGGGCGTCGATTTCTTGCCATCAACCCACCCATTCCTGCCACCATATGCCTTAGACACCATTCTCGATGAGTACGCATTGGAGCCGATGGTTTTTGAAGATGGGCACTTTTTGTCAAAGCCACCAATGAGTGGCGAAAGTTTTGTCGAGATGCCCGAACCTGTTGGTAAGGTAAAAGCATTTTTGACATTGCACTCTGAAATTGCCACTTTACCGCTTACCTTCGCAAACAAGGGCATCAAGAACGTTTCGTATAAGCTCGGCTTGCCGGCAGAGTTTCACGAGCGCGCGAAGTTTTTGGTCGAGCTTGGATTTGGTGGCACCCAGCCCATCAAGCTTGGTGACATGAATGTGGCGCCGCGTAAAATGCTTGCGAAAATGATCGAGCTGCACCCGGTTCCAACTGGTGATCCGAATGACTGTGAGGTTATTCGTGTCGATGTGAGAGGCACTCGCAACGGGCGTCCAGCCACTGTTCGGATGGAATCGATTATTTATCCTCACCCGGAATGGAAAGTTGGTTGCGGTGGCTTGGACACAGGGGTGCCACCGAGCATAGTGGCACAGATGATCGGGTCGAATGTGATTAAGGCAAGGGGAGTACAAGCCCCGGAACAATGCGTGCCAAGCGAGCTGTTTTTCCTAGAACTAAGCAAGCGCCACATGCCGATGCGAAAAATTACCGACGAAACTGTGACTGATTCGGCGCAGGCCTCCGAGCAAGCGAACCAAATGGTCGCGACTGCTAAGACAAAGCGCTAGTCTGGATTGGCGTATATGCGCCATTCCCTACCAGTCCAGGGCACCATCTTCTGTCCACTCATCGGCAAGGCCTTCACGCACCTGCCAGTCGGTCTCACGCCCATACTCAATATCTTCGTAAATTGCATCAATGGAAATTTCAAGAGAACCGCCAGGCAGCGCTTGAAGCACCAAACTGGCTCCGCCTCCAAACTCGGTAACATCCCACTGTCCGTTTGGATCCCGGCGGTGTAGCTCCACCCATTGCTTCCGTTGGGCGACAATGAGATACTCTTGGAGCGACCCTATTTGCCTGTATGCAACTACTTTTTCACGACGATCTATGGCGGCAGTGGAGCGTGAAAGCACCTCTACGATAAGCGCCGGACAAGCAGTAAAGACGCTATTTTTATCGTACGCCTCGCAAGATACCATAACGTCGGGATAGTAAAAACAATTTGCGGCTTCGACCCGAACCTTTACGTCGGACATATACGCGCGACAATGGCTACCGCGAACATGGGAGCGGAGCAGTGAATAGATATTGCCGGCTATGATGTTGTGGCTCCTGGTGCCACCGCTCATCGCAAATATCCGCCCGTCTACAAACTCATTGCGCCTGGGACTTGATTCCTCATTACGCAAGTAATCTTCGGCAGTCATAGGTACAGTCTTTTGGGGAAGAGGCATTTTTGTCACTCCGCGGCTGCTCATGTTGATTATATCTTGCGATTGGCCGGCAAGAAATACCTAGTCTATGACACAGCGATTTGGCAACCTGGTTTGGTGGCCTGCCGATACGAACCTGTGGCAATCCCCCTAACCCCCTGTCCACGGCGCCTTGCAAAAGCGTTTGCTGGCCCGCTGGTTGCATAATTCCACAGTGGACTCTGCCTGCTCGCGCGTTGTGACTGCACCTTATACACATTATTGTGATTAAGAAGCCCGCGCACTCCTTGGGAAAGCGATATGGAAAAACTGCTAATTGTAGAAGACATACAGGCACTTAGGCACTATGTTGCCGGTTTGGTGCGTGAAACATTGGATTCTCGCCCAGAGATCCTTGAGGCTTGCAATGGAGTCGAAGGATTGAAGATGTTCGAGAGCGAAAAACCATCGATGGTCATCATGGACATCGTGATGCCTGAGGTCAATGGTCTCAAGGCTGCTCAGCAGATATGGAAAATAAATCCTTCAGCGAAAATTCTATTCTGGTCGCAGTTTCATCGGGAAGCCTACGTCCGAGAGCTGAGCCGCATCGTGCCTGAAGAGGCCGTCCACGGCTATACCCTGAAGAGCGAAAGCGCAGATAAATTGAGACATGCTGTGTTGTCTGTGTTTGTCCACAACAATCCTTATATCGATCCAAAAGTGCGCGGCGACAAGACTCGGATTAAGTCACGTGATCACACATTGAGTGATGTTGAGTATGAGACGCTCGTCGATGTGATGCTGGGTCTGACTGACCGGGCCATCGCGTCCCGCCGTTCGATCAGCGTTCGCGGTGTGCAGAACAGGCTGGCTTCCTTGCTGAACAAACTTGTGCAAAAGGAACATTGGGCGCTACAGAAATCAGCTGGAATGGAAATCTACAATCCACGTACTCGAGTGATTTACGAAGCACTAAAGCGCGGATTCATTAGTATTGAAGAGCTGATGCATTACGAACAGGACCTTGGAGACTGGATGTCTTCAGCGATCAACTATCGCAAGAACACAGCATAAACTTATGGTGCCATTGGCACCACTTAACTCTTGGGCGAACTCCCGGGAGCGCCGGCGTCCCGCCGGCACCTGATTGCACTTGTGGTGGCAGCATCTTATGCTGCCATGCCTTTTGGGTCTCTATCAAAGCCGGCGGGACGCCGGCGCTCCCAGGATCGGCAAGGACAGCCATGGACAGAGGATTCAATTCGTCTAAGTGAACGGTATTGGGGTTTGTGCCCCTCCCTTTGTATCAGGTGGCTGTAGCCAACCTGGGACGCCTGCGCTGCCGGCCAAAAAGATTCCTACGAAAACCATGTTGCTCCAACTCCATCCACTTTAACGCCGTCTAAATGAATGTGGACGTTTCCAACAAGTCTGTTGGAAACGCCGATATTAGGCTCATTTTGGACGTCCAGTGGTTTTTGCTAGTTCGGAATTGTGGCATGGTGTCGCTCGATGATATTGCGGAGAATCGCATAACATAAGCATTTGCGAGTGTCGTTTTATTGTGGTGTGATCGAAACGGATTATTGGTTTTCCAACACGGTTGTTGGAAAACCGCATGAGATCAGCGTTTCGATCATTTTGAGTTGTTATAACCTGCATGATTTTGGGTACATTGAGAGAGTCGTTGTATAAATCACATGCAGGGAAAAGCTACATGCCTACTCGGAAACTAATGCTGCGACAATCTAGATTGAAGACTCCAAGATCAGGTCGCGACAGCTCCGGATGGCAGTTGGTAGAGTTGCTGATTGCGCTTGTCATTGCCGGATTCGTGAGCGTTCACATTATGAAAGGGTTCTCGCAACTCCTGTGCAGTACGACATCCGTGCATAACCAAATCGCCGCTTGCGATATTGCACAGCAGGTTATGGACAATGCAAGGAATCAGACTTACGACCAACTTGTGGCGGAGGCAGGAAGTCACACGCTCGTTGTCAACGATACGACCGGGGCAACTATCGACCCTATCTTCCCGCGCGCATTGCTTCAGGATCAGGTCAATTTGACTTACCGTGAAGACACTAAGATCAATCGGTTCAGAGCGGATGCCTCTGATGGTGGCATTGTTACTGCCACCATCCTCAACAACAACAACGGAACCTCGCGAGTGAACGTGCACATCGCCTGGTCTGATCCAGGCGGCGCCAGAAAATTCCACGACGCAAGTACGCTGATCTCAGAAAAGGGTATTCACAACTGATGGACAAGCGCATGGCAAGCCGGCCAATGAGAAGTTCCAGCGGTGGCTCATTGGTGGAGATGCTGGTTTGTACAGTGCTTATTTCCAAGGTGGCTGCCGCGTCAATGACGACACTGGTGGCTCAGAACAAGGTTGCCCAGAAATTTGGGAACAAGATGGATGCGCTGAATGCAGAGCGTATCGCAGTTGAACGTATTGGTCGGGATGTAAGACAAGCGAGATCATTGGGTGATGTATTCGGCGCGCAAGTACCGTTTACTGTTAATGGCGAGGCAATGTTATTGGTTGAAGGGACAGACCAATTTCCATCGAATAACAATCCTATTTATCTTGATAGCGCTCCTCCAAATGGCTGGCCATCATGGTCAACTGATGGCGACGTCACAGGACCGGGAAGATGGAAGCTATCTAACACGACTTTGATTGTGCAAGTGCCAATCTTTGATTCTAATGGATTTCCTACTCGAATTCCTCAGAATGCATATGGTGCTGGTCGACCGCAGTCCAGCCAAGCAAATGTTGAGACGCACATCTATCGGGTGGTAGCCTCCGATCAAAGCCAGTTTCCCGGCGAGTCTCAGATGGAGTACGTCATTATTCCCGGCATGGCGGTGGATAATCCCGGCGCCGCACCTGACTATGTGCCAGCCTCAGCACAACGCAATCCGCAAGTTTTGGTCAAGGGAATAGTTGGACCGTTGAACAGTAGCGGAAGCTTAGCAATCTTCCAATATCTCGATCGTACTGATAGCACGGGTGCCGCTCGCAATATGATAGCCACTCCTGCCACGGTGGCGAACTACACCGGAGTTCTCGTCAATCTGGAACTGCGCAAGCATGAGCAAGGTCAGATTCACGATGCCGTAGTCGGGTTCAAGACTGAGGTATTTTTGCGCAATAACGCTTTAGCCACTGAAACAGCAAATTGAACGGACGAGGGCAATGTCATGGATAAACCACGAATTCGAAGTAGAGCTGGGACCGCTCTCATTACAGTAATGTTGCTGTCCGCTGTCGGTTTGATTTCGGTTGCTGCGATGATGACCAGTCTATCGCCGGTCTATTCGAAGGTGACACAAGGAAAGCAGGAAAAAATACTGAGGGCGGCTGGTGAGGCCTCCCTTGATTGGGCAATTTCAGAATTGAACAAAACTGCTAGTGGATTGAGCGGTGCAGTTGCAGATGATACCACTCCGTACATCGCCGGCGGCAGCGGGAGTGATACCACGTCCGTTGCAACTACATCTGTCCCTAGTAGCGTGCTGGGAGACAATGGAAATTTTGTAGTTACTGCATCTGTGATTGTTAGAGACACAACGGCTCCGTCATCAAGCTATCTGTACGATGAGCTTCTGGACAAGGACTTCGCCGGCTCCCAGGTAACTTCAAACGGCTGGCGCTCGGTAACCGGAACTGCTACCGTTGGAAACCGAACCAGGCAAATACAGGTGATCCTTAAACCCACATACCTCACGCAATCGGCCACCACCAATGTCACCACTACACAGGTGGTGGCCGGTGAACCATTGAAAGTGCCGTATGCAAGCTGGGCCATGTTTAGCAGAGGTGATTTCAGTGCCAACGGCAACGTCGAGACCGATGGGTACGACTCCAGGCTCGGTTCCTATGCTGCAACCAAAGACTTGATGGCCGGCGATGTGGGCACCTCGGGCAAGGGCACGATTAACGGAAATGTCAAAATCGGCGGCGACTTAAATATCTACACAACCGGCGCGGGAAGTGCATCTGCTACGGGTAATGCCTTAGTGAAGGGCAATGTTAACACCAATGGCAGCTCAAGCGGTTTCACCGAAGGTTCCAATACCGGTACCGGACTTCCCGCTTCAGAACAATCCGAATCACTGAATACTAACTTGAATGCCGCTGCTCCGACCTTCCCGTCCGCGCCTACGGCTCCGGCTGGTGCCACCAATATGGGTGCTGTTTCGATCAGTGGGAACAGCACACAGACTATAGTTGGACCGAAGGACGTAATTGTCAGTTCGCTTCAAGTTTCCGGTAACGGTAAATTGATCATCAACAGCAGCGCCGGTCCGGTGAATATCTATGTGCAGGGCGCCTCAGGTGCTACGCCGATAAGCATAAGCGGCAACGGAATAAGCAACAATGGGGTGCCCACTGGCTTGCGGATGTTCTATAACGGAAACGGCGCCACTTCATTAAGCGGAAATGCTGACTTCAAAGGGATGATATACGCACCGAATTCAAACATGACTGTTAGCGGAAATGCTGAATCTTATGGATCTCTTGTGGGCCAAAAGATAACCCTGAGTGGTAACGGCAAGTTCCATTATGATAAAGCGCTCGGTGATACCAGTCTGGCTGCTTATTACACGGTAGCCCAAGAAATTACGACAACTACGACGACGCCAGTGGTCACAACTACGAAAACGATGACTGATCGACGTGTCGTTAGCTGGCGGGAGCTATAAGATGAACGAGAAGCTAACGTCTTAACGAGCCCACAACTGTCAGCAAGAGCCGCGTGTATATTCATACCGCTTAATGCATTGTGCCTAACGAATTGTACCTATCAACAAGTGCGTTGACCTAATGCCTTGTCCACGCTTAGTTGAACGAAAGTGCGTCGCAGTCCTACTTCTGGCGTTTTGGACGATGTGCCTTGTTGTGACTAATAGTTGACTTTGTCCAACGGTTATGTTGGAAGCCAGGTGAAGTATTCCGTTTTGCACGTAAATGAACGTGACTTTTCCAATAGTCGTGTTGGAAGTCGCATGAAATGATCGTTTTACAACGTCAGCGTCGTGTTTCCGGCATGCTTGCTTGAAATGGTGTGGCATAGGCATTTGCCTGACATTCCTCGATTCTAGAGTGAAAGCAATGCGGAGTGATGTTTCTCCTGGCGCTACTGAAAGGCGCATGGGGTGAGGGAGTGGCAAGGGGAGACTTCACATGGGTACTCAGAAACTAAAGCGAATACGCACTAGGTCCAGGACTTACAGGTCGAATCGCAACGACTCTGGCTGGCAGATGGTAGAGCTGCTCATTGCGCTACTGATCGCCGGCTTTGTTGGCGTCGGGATTATGAAAGGATTTTCGCAACTGCTATTCAGTACGACATCAGTTCACAATCAAATTTCAGCTAGCGACATTGCACAGCAGGTTATGGACAATGCCAGGAATCAGACATACGACCAACTTGTGGCAGAGGCCGGAAGCCACACACTTGTAGTCAACGATTCCGCAGGCGCGACATTAGACCCTGTTTTTCCGCGCGCATTGCTTCAAGATCAAGTGAACCTGACGTATCGTGACGCCAGTAAAACGGGCAGGTTCAGAGCCGATGTTGCCGATGGTGGCATTGTAACTGCCACGATTCTCAACAACAATGACGGAACCGCCCGGGTGCATGTCCATGTCGAATGGTCGGATCCGGGCAGTGGTAGGAAAACCTATAACGCCAGTACGCTCATCGCAGAAAACGGTATTCACAACTGATGTACAAGCGCAGTTCCAGCGTCGGTATTTGGTCAGCGTGGAATGCTATGGGAGCGCCAGCGTCCCGCTGGCTCGATAGTAGACTTGCCCGTTTTCATGCCGCCGGGACGGCGGCGCTCCCAGGTAAACAAGC
>JADYXS010000026.1 GCA_021772155.1 Candidatus Obscuribacter sp. | reverse complement strand
CATCAGGTCCGGAGAAAATTTATCGAGACCGGCAGGTACTGCGGTGTGAGTTGTGAAAATGCTTCCGGCGCTGCACACTTCTTTGGCATCGTAGAACGACAATTTGCGGTCGTCCATCAACTGCTTTGTGCGCTCCAGAGACAGAAACGCAGAATGTCCTTCATTCATATGGCAAACTGTGGGATTGATTCCCAGCGCTTTTAAAACGCGCATTCCGCCAATACCCAGTACGATTTCCTGGCGGATGCGAGTATCTGGATCGCCATGGTAAAGGGCATCGGTGATGTCTTCATCTTCTTTGCGGCGTTGTGGAATGTTGGTATCCATCAAGTAAAGTTCGACGCGACCAACTTGCGCCTTCCAAACCTGGATGTTCACCGGTCGCCCCGGCAAATCTACTGTAACAATTAGGGGCGAGCCGTCCGCATTTCGTACAAGCTTGATTGGCATATTGTAGAAGTCGTTGACTGGATAACGCTCTTGCTGCCAGCCATCGGCATTCAAGTACTGACGGAAATATCCTTGTTGATAGGCAATACCGACGCCCACAAGGGGCAGTCCAAGCTCCGAAGCCGCTTTCACGTGGTCGCCAGCGAGAATGCCAAGGCCACCTGAGTAGATCGGAATACACTCTGTGATGCCGAATTCAGCCGAGAAGTAGGCAATGACATCTTTTGAAGCCTGGCGCTGCTGCTTTTTGTACCAGGTACCCTGATTCTTCAGGTACTCGTAGTGCCGCTGGCAAATACGATCCAGATGCGCCAGGAAGCCTTCGTCCTTGGCAGCTTCATCCAGTCGAACTTGGCTTATAGTGCCCAACATTAGCACCGGATTATGTCCGGTCGACTCCCAAAGATCGTGGTCAAGCCGCTTGAACAGATGAATTGTTTCGTGATCCCAGGTCCAACGTAAGTTGAAAGCAAGCTCTTTAAGACAGTCGAGCTGCGGTGGGAGAAAAGGTATGACTTCAAAGGTGCGGATCGGTTGCATGATTCCTCGCTCGTCTTCAGAACGACGCTAAGCCCATTTAGCTCGAGGGACAATTCTCGCACAAATGCCCGGCATTGGATTGCGTAAATTCATAACGAACACAGAGGAAGCCGATCTTTGACGTTATCAAGATTATAAAATCACGTCATCCAGACAGGTTTTACGCCATGCCTACAAAAACACTAGGTACGCCGGCGCCCCCTATTTTACTGATGGATGCCGGGGGGCAAAGCTTCGGTCTCCATGAGGCACTTTCTCTTGCGCCGCTTGCTGTGGTTGCGTTTTTAAAAGTTGGCTGTCCTGTTTGCCACTATGCCTTTCCGTTTTTGCAACGACTGCATCGGTCTTATCCGAAGCTGCCGATGTGGGGAATATCGCAAGATGATGCAGTTGCGACTGCCAATTTTGCCAGCGAGCATGGTGTCACTTTCACTATGCTTTTGGATGAGTCGCTTGAGGCAACTGTTAACTTCGGCCTGGTATCAGTGCCATCGACGTTCGCGGTAAAAAATGGTGGCACAATTGATCAAGTGATTTTTGGTTTTGCACGAGCGGATTTTGAAAAATTGAATGTACGAATGGCAGAGGCTTGTGGTGTGGAACCGGAGCCTTTGTTCACTGAAGAAGATGACATTTCCACATTACAGCCCGGTTGTGGCTCTAGGCAGCCGGCTTAGTTGAAGGCGGAGAAGATGGATACTATTGGAAGAGTTTTGCGCACGATCGCCCTGGCAATTTTGTTTGGTGGGTCAATTGCGATTGTGTTTTCGGCAGTGGTGCTTGTAAAAGCGGCAACGGCGGACGGTGTACCCGTTTCCGAAGCAGCTGCACGCAACGCCCCTATATTCATTCATTATGCGAAAGTGAATTTCGCCTGCGGAATTGTTCTTTTGATAGGAGAAGGACTCGATTACGCCAAGCGGAGATTGTGGAATAAGTTGACTATTGCTCAGTATGCCTGCAGCTTACTTTGCGTGGCGTCGACAATGATCTTTGCTCTCGGAATCGTACCCCCAATGGAAGCTCAGCTCCCGAACCTGAAAACCAGCGAAGAAGCGCGCCAGGAATTCCGCAAAATGCATGAAGTTTCACGGGGAGTCTTTGGCGCAACAATTTTGTTTGCACTGGCATCACTTATCTTGCCGATATTTGGTGCTTTGAAAACTCCGGGAGTTCCGGCCGATAGAGAAAGCGCATAACTGAGCGATTTATCCCCAAGCATCAGGCTGATCCATGCAAACCGTGTCCCAATTTACTACTCAAAGGCGCACATACTTGGATCCGATCCACCACGACATCGTGTTGGATCGCTCAGATCCGGCGGAACGATTGGTCATCGATTTAATCGATACACCGGAATTCCAACGCTTGCGGCGTGTCCATCAGTTAGGCGTGTCATTCTTCACATTTCAAGGCGCAGAGGGCTCGCGCTTTACCCACTCCGTTGGTGTCATGCACGTTGCCTCCCAACTGTTGAAAATGGTGTCGGAGCGCACGCCTCAGGTCAACAAACATCGCCGGTTGATCCTCGCCAGTGCCCTTTTGCACGATATCGGACATGGTCCATACAGTCACGTAACAGAGAAAATCCTCGGCTACGACCATGAAGATTGGTCCTGTCGCATCATTTCCGAAGGCACCAAGGTTAATGAAGTGCTGCGCGCGCACGATCCGGAATTGCCAAATCAGATCACAGCGGTGCTGAAAAAAAATTTCACGCCCAAGTACATCACGCACCTGGTCTCTAGCCAGTTGGACTGCGATCGAATGGATTACCTTCTGCGCGATAGCCATCAAACGGGCACTGCTTATGGACTCTTTGCTCTTCAGAGAGTGCTTTCTTCGCTTGAGATAGACGAGACCGGCGATCGCATCATTGTGGCAGGTGAAAAGGGACAAGCCGCGGTCGAAGATTATTTATTTTCCCGTTATTCCATGTATTCGCAGGTTTACTATCATCGCAAGAACCTTTCAGCACGAGCATTGTTGGCCAAGATCATCAAGCGTGCGATGTCACTCAAAGGCGACCTGGGATTCATCGACGATCAGACTAAAAAATTCTTGAACGGCGAGAAATTGAACGTCGACGAATATTTGTTTTTGGATGATGTTCAGATGACTTATCACATTAAGCGCTGGACGCTGGATTCTGACGAGGTTTTGGCGGATCTTTCCAGCCGCTTCCTGAACCGGCAATTGTTCAACACCACTAAGTTGACTACTGAAGATCCGGATCGCCTCACTCATTTAGTGGCAGGCGTGCGATCGATTGTCGCAGCTGCAGGACTGGATCCGGATTACTACGTCTCCTTAGAGACGACGGGCCTGCGCCCTTATGATTATTACCGGCCTGATCAGGCGTACCCACAGACGAATATCATGATCCGCACCGAGCGTGGTGAAGTCAAAGAACTGTCTACTGTGTCGCAAACCGTCGACGCTCTGGTCAAAGGCAGTTTTGATACCTCTTGGATGATTTATCCCCCGGAGGTGCGCACACGCGTTCTTGAATTACTCGACAAATCTAACTGATGAGTTTAGCGAAACCTTCCGTATAACCTAGCGTCTCGGCTGAACAGAAGGACTGTTCTGTGGAGGATGCTCATAAATGATTATGAGAAGCAGATCTCGCTGGATTGCATTGGTCACGGCAACGGTATCACTGGTGGTACTAGCCGCATGTGCGGGAATAAATCAGAAATCTGTGCCGGTGGCGAAGTCTTCGACTGAACTCAAGATCGAGGACGAACAACAAAAAGCTGAAAAACGTGCCGCTCAACTGGGCCTGTTGAAAAAAGACGTGCAGGCGACAAAGGCACAGACCGAAGCCAACAAGAAAAAACTGCTTTCTATTCTGGCAGAAAGTGACAGCGCTTTGCGGGCAGCTCAGCAGTATAGTTCCGCAGCCAGTAAGCAAAGGAACCTTGCACGCAAGACAGAGTTTGCTGAGCGGGCAACTAAAGCTCAGGAGTTGGCTGATCAAAAGTCAAAAGAATTAGTCACCTTGCGCTCGGGCGTGTATTCAGACCTCGGCAGAATTCGTGTTATGAACCAGCAAGTGAACACGTTAGCGGCAGAGGATAGGCGCGACGAGAAGGTCGCCAAAGCTGAGGCAAAGAAACCTGGCAAGGGCAAACGCAATAGTTCGCAGCTGGCCGAGCGTGCGCGAAAGCAAATGTAGGTTTACCTGAGCTGCTTTGTGACGAAGCCATTCCTGGCGGGAATGATGTCGTCATGAATCAAGAAGTTTCTGTAACCACAGAAAAACCGAAGAAACGGAAATACTCAGCCGTTAGCTTGATGCTGTTTGTCGGTTACGTCTTGCTGCTGTTCTATCTGGTCATTCCGGTATTTCTCTGGTCGCCGCTCTACACTTCTTTCGTGCTGTTTCCCAGCGGCCATTCGGAGGCTTCTTACTCGGAGGCAATTAAAAGCAGCAAGATCAAGCCGGAGGAGCATTCTTTCCCGAATTCGAACAACAATAAATTGCATGGTTGGCTCTTCAAGAAGCCGGGTGCAGAAAAAATCATCCTGGTGCATCATGGGAACGCTGGCAATATCTCCACACGCCTCATGTTGTCTAACGAATTGACCGATTGCGGCGCTTCGGTATTTATGTATGACTATCGCGGTTATGGTGCCAGTACAGGGTGGCCAACTTTGGACGGGCTGCTGGAAGACGGCGTAGCGGCCAGTGATTATCTAATCGATAAACTGGGCTATCGACCGAATCAGGTCATCCATTACGGAGAGTCGATCGGTTCCGGGATAGCCTGTCACGCAGCCGCTGCTGGTCCTAATGGAGGGCTGGTCTTGCAGTCCGCAGTGGGTTCACTGCCTCGCGTCGGCCGGAACGCGCTGGCCTTTCTGCGCCCCTATCCAGACTTTGTCTTTCCGAATCCGCAATTGCAGAATGTCGAAACGATCCGGCGCGTGAATAGTCCGGTTTTACTCATCCACGGAATACCGGACACCATTGTTTCTTATCATGACTCGGAGGCGATTTTTGCCAATGCCATAGGCAAGAAAAAACTTGTCTTGCTTAAGACTTCGGGGCACAATTCCGTCATTGGTGAGGACTTTGAGGTTTTCGATAAGGAAATTCGGGACTTCATATCTGGGCGATCGCAATTGAGCCAGTAAATGCCACGGCAGTATTGACCCCTACGGCCGCCACAGATGATCGCGCCCGAGATTTGATGATGCGCACCCGATTTAATCGAGAATCTACCGTACAGGGAATAAATGTGGTGTGATCGGTGAGCACCATGAGTCAAAGTCCTGAAATTCAACTTGTCCATTCGGTCAACCCGCCGAGACTTTTCTCGGCTCTGATAGTTCTTACTGCGCTAGGGTTGATGTCCTACATGGGAGCCAGTCAAGTTGGTTTGCCGCAGGGGCTGCTGTTTTTCTGCGTGGGCGCCGCAATTGTGCTCGCTCCGATCTCGGCAATCCTCGGTGCATTCGCGCTGGTCGCTCGCAAGAACAGGTTTGCGGAGTTTTTTTCGCAGTACTATTTACTCTATCGAGAACTTACCAAGTTCATACTTCCAAATGACCTTGGACTTACAGGCATAGCTATTACCAATTTGGCTGTTCTGGCGGTCTCTGAAGGGCGTTTCTTGGATGCGAAAGAACTGCTGACGGAGCGTTGCACCTTAAAGATCGACCAGGCGCTGAAGGTCTCATTGCTGGGGCAAATCTGCGCCTTTACTGGCGAGCGAGACGAGGCGTTCAAGAAGTTAGCTGAAGCAAAGGATTTGGTCTGCGATGCTTCCGGGGAAACACCGGATCAGGCGCACATGGAAGCCCTTGCAGAGTTTTACTCTAACGAGTGTGGTCTGCTGCCGGACATCGGCAAGGCTGATCTTGCCATCGAAAGCGGATTGAAAGGACTACAGCTGCGCGAGAAGTTCTGCGGTAGCGATTCCTACGAAGTCGCTAAAACGCTGAACAATATTGGTTACGCTTACTTGAAGGCGGAAAAATTTCCGGAAGCGACAGAAGCATTGGAGCGGGCATTTCGCATTGCCCAGAAATTGAACAAAGAATCTGATTATGCCGGCGGCAACATCACAAATAACCTCGGCTGCGCGCTGATGGCTGTTGGGGAGAAAGACCGTGCTTTCGAGCTGCTGAGCGTGGCAATTAAGCTTCCGGCTGATGGACCGTTCGAAAACGGCTTCCGCCAGTATTCTCTGGGGCGCTATTACAGCGAAATGGGGCAGTTTAAAGAAGCAGCGATACAGTATTCGCGAGCGTTTCACGAATGGCGTAACATGCAGGGCTTGCAACACCCCGACTACACGCAGTGCGTTTCTCAATATGCAGAAGCGTTGGAGAAGCTCGGCAAAACTGAAGAGCGAAAAAAGGTAGTCGAGGGTTTGCGCAAACTGCAGGCAGGCGAGCATGTGCCACCAAAGGCGATGCCACAGGTCCGCTGACAAGCCAAAGTAATGTTTCTATCCGGTTGCCCAACTATTACCTTTAGATATAGAACAAGCGGGTTTGGGCTGCTTTTTGTTAGCCTATGGAGAGAATCTTCAGCTCCGACCACCGAAGGGCGCATTTAATGTTTGATGCACTGACCGATCGCTTGCAGGGCGCACTCCGCAATCTCCGCGGAGATGCCAAGATTACGCCGGAAAATATTGAAGATGCAATCCGCGATGTGCGGAAATCTTTGCTAGAAGCAGATGTCAGCCTCAAGGTCGTCAAGCTCTTCATTAGCCGTATCCGGCAGAAGGCGCTTGGGTCCGAAGTTCTTGATGGAGTCAATCCGGCTCAGCAGTTTGTCAAAGTCGTGCATGATGAGCTGATTGAGCTTCTCGGCGGAGAGAATGTTCCACTAAATATGAAGGGCGGTCCGGCCATCGTCATGATGCTTGGATTGCAGGGCTGTGGAAAAACCACGGCCACGGCCAAGCTCGGACTTAATTTGAAGAAGAATGGTTACAGCCCTTTGTTAGTTGCTTGTGACGTGCAACGGCCGGCTGCCATCAAGCAACTACAAACACTTGGAAAGCAAGTGGATGTGCCTGTTTTCACCATTGAAGGCTGCGCTGATGTAATTCAGATCGCTCAGGAAGCCATTGAGCACGCCAAAAAGCTCGGTTTGACCCCCGTGATACTCGACACTGCTGGGCGCCTACAAATAGACACCGAGCTGATGGCCGAGTTGCTTTTGTTAGACAGAGCTTTCGAGCCAGGCGAGAAGCTGTTGGTAGTGGACGCGATGACAGGGCAGGAAGCCGTGAACGTTGCAGAGACCTTCAATACACAGCTTGAAGTTACCGGAGTCCTGCTTTCTAAGGTGGATGGCGATGCCCGCGGTGGCGCGGCTCTGTCTGTTCGCGAGGCTACAGGCAAGCCGATCAAGTACATGAGCGTTGGCGAGAAGATGAACGAGATCGAAGCGTTCTATCCAGACCGTATGGCCAGCCGAATTCTTGGCATGGGAGACGTTCTAACGCTGGTCGAGAAGGCTCAAGCGAGTATCGATGAGAAAGAAGCGGAGAAGGTAGCCAAGCAGATGATGCAAGGCGAGTTCTCTCTGGAAATGTTCTTGAACTCCCAGAAGATGATGAAGAGCATGGGCTCGATGGGCGACGTCATGAAAATGATGGGTATTGGCGGCATGCTCGGAATTAACTCCGATCAACAGGCTCAGATTGCTGAGCATGGCGAAAATATGCTGAAGCTCTATGAAGCTGCAATTAACTCGATGACTCCGGACGAACGTCGTCGCCCGGAAACGATAACAATGAGTCGCAGACGGCGTATCGCTAAGGGATCGGGCCTTCAAGATAACCAAGTTGGCCAGATGTTGAAAGAATTTGAACAAATGCGTCAAATGTTTTCTCAATTTCATAAAATGATGGGCGGCTTTAGCTTTCCGGGTATGCCTGGCATGCCAGGAATGGGCGCTCCCGGCAATACTAAAGGTTCCAAAACTGGCTTACCAGCTGGCTTTGCGGACTTGCCCGGGGTAGGTAATTCAACCGGTTTACCCCCCAATTTTCCGATGGGTGGAATGGGTCGGCCCTTGCCGCCAAACTTCCCAACTAACCGTCCTGGCGGTCCAGGCTTTCGAAAGAAGGGTAAGCGCTGAGCTTCCTTTGATAAAATAGGCAGACATTGAATAATCTCGATAAGAGACGAGGAATAATCTAAGTGGTTAAAATTAGGCTTAAAAGGGTTGGAGCCAAAAAGGCACCCCATTACAGAATCGTAGTTTGCGACAGCCGCGCGCGTCGTGATGGCTCACCTATACAAGAGCTCGGCTACTACAACCCGATTTCAAAAGAACTCAAGTTGGATAGAGAAGCAGTAACAAAATGGATGAGTCAAGGCGCCCAGCCCAGCGAGACGGTGACCAACCTTATAAGAAAGGCGGAACTTCAGGACAAGGCGGCCGCGGCCGCTTCGTAAACAATCGCGGACGTTCTTCCTCACCAACTGGTGACAGCACGTCAACGGCTGCTGAAGAGCTTGCAGAGTATGTCATCACGGTTCTTGCTCGAGATCCAGATGCGGTACAAATTACCCGCAGTGCCGGCGGTTATGGTCGTGCGCGTCTAACCGTGCAATGCGACCCATCCGTGACCGGACGATTGATCGGGAAAGAAGGTAGGACCATCACAGCGCTTCGCCAAGTGGTTCGCGCGGTTGCCGGACGTTACGGTAAGCGAGTGGACATTGAAGTAGCCTTGAGTAATGACTGACCAGAGTGAAAATCGCGGACGACCGGGCCTGGCCCAACTGCTGATTGATGGCAAGCTCTTATCAGAGGCCCAAGCGGATCTTGCAGTTGCCGACCAGGAAATAACTGGTCTGAGTTTTGACGAAGTCCTTTTGCTGCGTGGTTGGATCGACAAAGATACCCTTTTCCGTATCGCTCCCTGGTTGAATGCTCCCCACAACGCTTCCAATGAGATCTTGGAACTGAGTGTATCCATCGGTACGACATATCAAGAGAATTTGATTGTCTACCGTCGTCTGATCGAAAAAATTCTCGGAAAAGGTTGGGACTAGTCACATAAGACTAACCAAACTTCTTCCAGCGTCGTGCCCACGATGCGTTATGTCGACGTCCAACAAGGTGACATGGCGCGGGAACGGCCCAAACAGTCTAGAAAGTGAAATAGCGGCACCCACGAGAGGTGCCGCTTCTTTTGGGGGATTGGGTCGCGCGTTCAGCGCCCTATTTATGGTGCGCTCACGGGTCGCACGGGTTACAGAATTTTCTAGTTGTGGACAGGATTTGGTCAGTCCCGAAAGCTAAATTGAATGCATCAGGTAGGCATATAGGAAGGGGGTTGGCCATGGTAGATAGTTTCGAGGACTTTACAGCTGCAGTACACGATCCCAACATATTGGATGCTAGTTTGGCGTTATTTGGCAACATGTGGGCCCGCCCTGAATCTGCAACACTGGCACTCCCCAGGGCCGCCGCTCAGCAAGTTTCCGAAGTATTGCCAGCAGGAAGCTCTAGTGCCCCTTTGATGATCAATTCTGTGCAGTTTGGGCCGCCCGAAGAGCCGGCTGGTATCGGACCAGACGCTCCAATTGAAGTACCTCGAAATAGTCCTCTTCATATCACAGAAGATGCAAACGATGCGGTGGAGCCCGGTGCCCGATTCGCCGACCTACCTGCCGACGTAATAGTAGAGCTGATCTGGCGCGACATTGAAAATGACCAGGCGCGGACGTCTCTGACCCTGTTGAATCTCGGGCGTACGAGGTCGTTTTTTGGGTTGGGGGGAACCCATCTTACTCCTGAGCAAATCGCTGACGACGAACAACAACTTATGGCTTTGAATCGACAGCGTTTGAGCGTCGGGACTTTGCAGGCAATGGCAACATACTTCAGAGCAAATGGACAGATGGTACCGGGCGACAGGCAACTCACAGGGCACGTGCCAATGCGCCCGGACCTCAACATGAGCCGTGCATTGATCATAGAAGCCGAGATTGCAGAGCGCCGTCGGCGCTAAGGAAATCTATTGTTTCTCCCGAAGTTGCAATTGCAACTCAGTGGGTAAGCAAGTTCAATCCAACAATTGCATCAAGTTGGAAAACAAACGAGAAACGGCACCGCTCCAGGGTGCCGTTCTTGTTTCTGCTTATTGCTTTGTGCTCTATTTGTTTTGCGAGATCGAATTGACTGATTCGAGTTCGAGCAGGTTACGCAGCGCGCTGCGCGTGACGGTTGCGATCACTTCACCTGTCTTCGAGCCGCTTTTGGTGACTTTGAGACCTTTTAAACGCAGGTGTTTTACGGCATCGGCATGGTCTTTGAATGTAATTTTCACCTGCATCGTTGGGGACCCGTCGGATGAAAGGAGCCAAGTGCGCAGCGCCGCTGAAAGCTTTGCGTCCGGAGAATCCTTACTGCTGTTGTCACCATCGGCTTTCTTGTCTTGTTGCTTTGCTTCCGGTCTTTGTAATTCTTCCTTTCCAGTCGCTTTCAAAGGCTGAAGGAAGTCTTGTCTGCTGGTTGCACCATTACTCTTCGTCTTTGGAGGAAGAGCGTGCTCCCGCTGTTCTTCATCGGCACTGCTGATACCTTGAGCAACCATGTTGTGCTCCTGAGGGCGGGCCCTGGAGTCGACCACTGTTTTAGGTCCGTTGACGGATTGGAATGCAACAGGTGGTTTTGGATTGGCGAATGTTGGTGATGGCGACACGGCTCCTCTTGCGCTTCCGCTGCCGGCTCCGTATCCACCGGCATTGGCGTAGCTAGCTGATGTTTTCCGCTTTGAACCATGTTGGCTTTGCCGACTTTTAGCCTGTTCGCCGAACACTCCTTCTCGTGAGACGCCTTCCGGCATTTCCACAGGCACTTCGACTGTGACTAGTTTTCCGTCTCTTGTCTTTTTCTGTTCCTCAACGGCGACAAATGATGTGTATTGAGTCATGATGTGGTGCTGAAGCGCAGTCGCTATAATTTCGTCTTTCAACTCTTTGTTGACGCTTCCGGACTGGGCGCCAAGCCAGTCTTCCGCCATTAGGCGATCCACCTTAGCACGCGCCCAGACGGGCGCCAGAACACTATTTGCAGCATTGTTCTGGGGGAAATCCACTGCTAGTTCCTGCTTGTAGCTCTTGCCACCGCTGAATCCGGTAATGGTTACTTTTCCCTTCCCAGCCTTGGTATAGCGACCAGTAAAGTACAGTGGTCGCTCTGCCCACACGTCAGACACTACTTTCGGGAATACTTCTTTGACTTCTACGCCATCGAAATCAACTTTGACGTCGGTAAGAACGGGCGAAGATATTTTCTCGTAGAACTTCTTGCCGACTTCTTCTGCAGAGGAGTTCAAGTAGACGTAGTCTGCTTCACCACCACCTTCTCTGGCAATATTGTCTATAAGAAAGCGGTTGACTGAATTGCCTGTTCCAAATGGAAACCAGCGGGAAGTGCCGCGCAATTTCTTGATCATTCCGACTACTTCAAAGTCGTTGCCTACATAGCCATCAGTCATGAAAGTTACAATACGGAGTCGGTTTGAGTCAGCGGGAATCTTGCATGCCTTCTCAACTGCAGGGGCCATCCATGTTCCACCATTTGCTTGGAGAGAATTGATCCAGTTGTGTGCCTTCTTGCGCGAGTCTCCACTTGCTTTTTCCGGATGTGTAAACAGCTCGGTGGCACCACTGCTGAAACTGATTACCTGGAAGGTATCATCGTCGTTCATGTGATCCAGGGCATAGAACATCGTCTCCTTCGCCTTTTGCAGGGGAAGCCCACTTTGCGATCCGGAACAATCAATCAGAAATACCATTTCCTTTGGTTGTACTTGATCTGGACGAACGCGTTTCGGTGGCATGATACTCAGGTTGAAGAAACCTTGACCGTCCTTGGCAGTAGTCAGATAGCCGCTTTTAACCTGATCACTGGCGACCGCCCATGTCAAAACGAAGTCTTTATTCGGGATTGTTTCTTTGTTAGTTAAGGACACTTCTGCATGACGATCACCTTTGTTTGCAACATGAACGTCGTGAAGTTTCGAACGCATATTGCTGATAGAGACGGGTGAGTCGATGGTTACGTTGATCGCGATATCGTGACCAGCACGTTGTCCTTGCGGTGCAACGTGCGGTGTGATTTTAGATGCATCAGGGACTGCATCCGTATCGGGCGAAAATCCAAGACCTTCCTTGCCAATTGGTCTACCGGGATTGAAGCGTGGCCCAACCACTGTCGGGAAGGCGAAGGTGTACGTACCAGCTTCGTATTGCAGCAAATCAACGTAAGAGATAGTGACTTCCACATCCTTGTGCGGTTCGATATTCGCCACCGACTGGGTGAAAATGTTCGGTCTTTGTTGATCCAGTAGTGCAGCGACATGTCCTGACGCGCGCGCGGCTTCGTAGATTTGGCGAGCTTCTTCGCGTTTTTTAATGGTGCCATGAATGGTGCGGCTGCCGACCTTCATCAACATGTCATCGACAGCGCCGGTGTCTGACAAGGGGAATGTGTAGATCGCTTCAATCTTGTCCGCTAGCGGGTTTGAGAATAATTGTTTTACAGTTACCCGAGAGACGTGCCCGGCAATGCTGACTGACACACTCGTGTGCTTGAGCGGGCATGCTACTTTTTGGCCGGACTTGGTGACTGCCTCCAAGAGGCCTGACCCGTCACCTTTAAACAAGGGTCTAACTGCGTTCGGTGGAGCCATTCGTGGGCCAACACCAGGAAGCTGGGCAATGGACGGAGTATATAAAGATACCGTGCTGACGGCAGCGACCATCAGCGACAGGACGGTGTTTCTGAATCTGCACTGTGAAGGTATCACGACATAGACCTCGATGCTAAATGTTCACTATGCAACCATAGTGTCACTCACATACGATGGACTACCGGGTAAAACCCAGTCGACTT
>JADYXS010000256.1 GCA_021772155.1 Candidatus Obscuribacter sp. | reverse complement strand
CCGTTGCCAAAGTTCTCGAAAGAACCATGTTTGGTTTGTTTGCCTACTCAAAAGTTTTGACAGGCGCCGTTCATGGCTATTCAGTTATCAGGGTTCAAAGGCGCCGATTGTGCCTGTTCGCTTCTCCAACCGGATCCGCGAACATTAGAGCTCAACCAGCAAACCGTCCAGCGCTTTTGGATTGAATCGCAAATGCACCGGTAAGAATCAAATATAACAGAACGATCTGAACTTCGCCATAGCCTCAACACACTTTTTTCCACGATTTTTCCAAACAAAATCCTTTTATATAGCGATCGGATATCGCCACCCCGCCGTCAAAAACGGCTCAAATAGCGGCTGCAAGGGGATTTCGCGAATGACCCCACAAGACTTCGATGCCACGACATGAATCATTAGGAAAGAATCAAAACCGCTTGACCTAACAAGCTCAGCCAGCAGAATGCGCATCCTGACATCCATTCGGTCACTTACGCATAACCCCCTTCAGACGTTGGTCGGCAGAGAAGAACGTCGGGCTTTGTGTCATAGCTCGAAAAGTGGTGGTTTCAGTTGCCTGCTGGCAGTAACGGACAACTCCGAAGGCAGTTACGATCGGACATGATGGTTCACATCTATAAAGAAGGCTAAAACCGGATAAATATCGTCGGCGGCAAATTTGCTCCCTTCCCGGAAGCTCATTCGTCGTCTAGTAAACGCCAGGTTTCGCCGCAATTCACCGAATCTTTTCTTGCGACAACGCGTAGGACTCAGGCTCAGATTCAGAATCCGGCGCCGTTAAAAAGACCGGAGGATTCTGCAGCTGCCAAAATCCCCAGACATCAACAACCCGGACCTCTTTGCGGAAGGTCAAATCTTTGTATACCTTGTGCGGCGTACCAAGAATAATCACATCAGCATTAGCAAGGGCGGTATCTAAAGGTACCAACCGCGGATCATCTACATAAGGGTCTGTACAAAACACTTCCTTAGCGTAAATGCACATTAGCTTTCGGACTTTATATGCCAGGCTGTCTCGAATATCATCACTTTCAGGCTTAAAAGCGGTACCCAAAATAGCAACGCGCTTGTTGGCTAAATCTATGTCGGCGAGCTGCTCAAGAACGAAGTTGGGCAGTGATTCATTGACCAACACCGCCGAATTGCCGAAGAAAAATTGGTTATTGCTGAATGCACACAACTGCAGAGTATCCTTCAGCAAGCAAGGCCCGGCGGCAAAGCCGGCAGTCGGTAAAGAACTCATGCGGGGATAGTCTTTTTTGAACGCGTCATACATGCGATAAAAATCGACACCACTCTTGGTGCACATCATGTACATCTGGTTGGACACGGCAAAGTTGAGGTAACGCCAGGCATTTACCAACAGCTTTCCGATCTCGGCTTCCAGGGGCGTTACCTGAATGACACTCTTGGTGATGCGCATAAAAAATTGCGATGCTTTGTCCATCGATTCGTCATCGAAGGCCCCAACAATTTGCGGTAGCGTTGTCAGCTCCTCAAGAGCCTTTCCTTCGGCTATGCGCTCAGGACAAACTGCCAGATGTACTTTGTGATTAAGTCTTTGAATGCGGTCATACACCATCTTAGAAGTTCCGGGATAAAGCGTGCTTCTAAGAATGAGCATCGCGCCATCCTTCATGCGATTGATGGTCGCGTCGGCGTGCTCGTTGAGATCCTGCAGGAGCGGAGCCTGATATCTATCTACCGGCGTGCCAATGACTGTGATGACAATGTCGGCAGTTCCGACTTCGATTACATCCGTAGTGGCACGAAATTTTTTCCTCAAGAGCGCTTCTTTCAAAAGCGGCTCAATGCCTACTTCTAGGAAGGGCATCACCCCACTGTTTACTTGATCAACTTTAGACTGATCAACATCAAGACATGCAACTTCGAACCCTTCAAGCCCGGCCAGAACTACGCCGAAAGGCAATCCGACATGTCCGCATCCACCAATTATTACAATCTTGCTCAACTTAGCACCATCGCCAATTCTAGGACCAACTCATCATGTTAACACAGAGAACTTTACCACCCGCTCTTGATGCATTCGACAATGTACGCTGCCTCCTCCAAATCAATGGCGTCGTGAATCGGCAGATGTATTTGAGATTGATCGAATTGAACTTGGTTAGGCAGATCGCGCAATCCTCCGAAAATCGAGTTGCGATCTATTCGCTGATGAACAACGGAAGCTATGACTTTTCGCTCTTTGAGCGCTCGAACAAAATCGTTCCGGCGCTCTACGTGCAATCCAAATATCCAGTGAGCACTTTGCCTGTCGCTGTCGCTACGGAATAAACGAATTCCACCAAGCTTGCCCAACTCTTCCCGATAAAGGGCCGCCACACGACTGCGCTGCAACAGGCGCTCCCTGAAGCCAATCAAATTGGCTATTCCGAGCGCCGCCGCATAGTCGTTCAGATGAAACTTGAAACCGAGCCGGTCTATGTTATAAACACGTTCCCCGAGTTCAGAAGGTTCCGCTGAATCTCGATCTATGCCAAACCAGCGCCGAGACTTGAGCTGCTTGCGCGTTTCAGCACTTTGACAAGTGACGGCACCACCATCGCCTGTCGTAACGTGCTTTATTGCCTGAAAGGAAAAGCAGGCAAAATCCGATAGCGAGCCTATCATCTGATTTTTATAACTAGCTCCCAGAGCGTGCGCCGCATCTTCAATCACTATTACGTTTCTGGCCCGACACGCTTCGTTAATTTCGTCGATGTCACAAGGATAACCAGCCCAGTGGACGGGAATCACAGCTTTGGTTCTCGGAGTGAAGCGGGCATCAAGGTCGGCCGGATCCAGGTTGCCTGTGTCCAACTGAATATCACAAAATACCGGTTGAGCCCCTTGCATCAGTACAGCCAAGCCTGTGGCCACAAAGGTCTGAGCTGGGCAAATGACTTCATCGCCTGCGCCGATACCTGCCTGCATTAAAGCTAACTGCAACGCCGCCGATCCGCTGTTAACAGTTACCGGAGATTTAAGGCCAATCAATTCCAGCTCATGCTCGAACTGCTTGACCACCTCACCTTCGCTCAATCTTCCAGACTCCAGCACTTGCAAAACCTTCGTTGCTGCCTGCGGATGGATGAACGTATTGAAGATCGAAATGTCTTGTTCGCGTTGTACTGTCGATTTCATGCCGGATGCCTATAGAACTTATTGTTGAACTAATTTCCAAAGCCACTTAAATGCTGAGGTCAATTTTGTCATACTGTACGATGTTTGTTCCAAGTGGAAGAAGCAACAGCGCACTTGCGCAGGATTAGGCATGAAAATACTCATTACTGGAAGCGAAGGATCTCTGGCCCAAATGGTCATTCCCGAATTTCAGAAAGCAGGACACGAAATTGTCGGAGCCGACAATTTCGCTCGCTATGGCGATACAACACGCGAGCGTAATTACGAGTTCATGCGGACGGATCTCACCGACACGCAGTCCGTTAAAGACCTTGCGCAAAAGTACAATTTTGACGCCATCTTTCATGCAGCAGCGTTGGTCTATGGCGTAGTTGGCTTTCACCAAAAGCCCGCTGACATCATTGTTGACAACAATCTCATGACAATGAACCTGCTCAAGTACACTTCTGGAAACATCGGTCGCTTCATTTACTTGTCTTCCTCGATGGTGTACGAGCGCTGCACCACGGTCCCACACAAAGAAGAAGATGCCGACCTTTCAGTAGTCATGTCGACCTCCTATGGGCTATCCAAATACATCGGCGAACGAGTGGTGAAATCTTTCCACGAACAATACGGCACCGAGTATGTTATCTGGCGGCCATTCAACATCATTACCCCATTTGAAAGCCCGGAAGAAGAGGGCGTAAGTCATGTCTTCTCAGACATGATCCGCAAGATCATCATCGAGCAGCAAAACCCGCTCAGAATAATCGGCGATGGCGAGCAAGTCCGCTGTTTCACAAACATATTTGACGTGGCAGAAGTAATAGCCAAATATTCATTACATGAAAAAGCAGCCAATCAATCTTTCAACGTTGCCAATCACGAACCGGTGACAATCAAACAGCTAGTTGAATTGATAGTACAAATCGGCAAGGAGAAGCGTTGCCTTCCCGATGATTACAAGTTGCAGTATGAGCATTTGCCGGCTTTTCCAGACGACGTGCGCCGCCGCATTCCCGACACATCAAGAATGGAAAAGACTTTTGACTGGAGAGCGAAAACCCGCGTGCGCGACTCTCTGATGCAATGCATCGAGCGTCAACTACAAAAGGCATAGATTTTCCGCTCAAGTAACTGAAAAGATGGATTGAAGCCTCACATAGAGCGAGACGCTACTTACTGTGCTTTTTTACAGCTCATAACCCAGAAGCTTGGCTTTTTCCTTCATAGCCCTTTTTCTCAATTTGAGAGGCTTCGCCGGTATGCCGACATAAACAACCCAGGGTTCCGTGTCTTTAGTAAGCAAGGAACAGCTGCCGACCACACTGCCCTCGCCGATAGTAATATTCGGATAAACGACAACATTGGTTCCCAGATTCGAAAAGTTCTCCATCACGATAGGTCCTTCGACAAGAGCTCCCCTGACGTGGTCTGGAATGATCGTGCTGACCAATCCCTCTCCGTCAAACATATCTGAAACGCAGATCAATCTGCTGCCCGCGCCAATTGTCGTGAAGTGCCCCATTCGAAAAAGGCCGTGCTCACCGCCGATTATCGTGATATATGGACCGACGTGTAAATAATCTCCAAACTCTGCACCAACAGTGCAGTAGAACCCAGAGTCAATTGCCACATGGCTTCCGACTGTTACAAGGTGGGGGCGGCGAATCTCCACGTTGCCGCTGATGTATACGTCCTGGCCGCAACTGCGAAGTTTAGAGTAATCGAATTCCGCCATGGTGCCCTCAGGGATTTTCACCTAGTACAATAATCTGCCTCGAAAAGCCGTCATTCGCGAACTGGCGAAAACGTTTTCACAGCAATCCTCTTAGCGCGCTCCGGATGGCGCCTAAGACACATTACTCCCCACATAAACCAATGCAAGTACTCGAAAAACCATGGGCCAAGTTGAAATGTAGATTGTCCGCCAAACAGGCGATCAACTGAAATGATCGGGACTTCTCCTAACTTCAAATCCAACAGTTGCGCTTTTAGGGCCATCTCAAAAGACACTGCCCAGCCTACTGGACGCGATTCGAACGGTGTCATGCGCACAAACGCTTCGCGGCGCATCATCTTGATTCCGGTAGTTGCGTCTGTAAAAGCGCTTGGCCCAAATTTGTGAATTAGATGACAAGCAAACCGTGATAGCAGCCCGCCTATGAGCGAGCCACCAATCCGCCTTCCGCCGTGGGCATAGCGCGTTCCACTGACGAAGTCACACCCCTCACGCATCAGCGCGAACATTTCATCAACGGCAATGACAGGACCAACGTCATCGGCGCAAATTATCAAAACCACGTCAGCCCGTGATGCCTGCACGCCGGCCCGGATGGCATTCGGCACACCAGGTCCCAATTCATTGTATACAAGACTGAGGTTTGGATACTTTTGCTGCAATTGCTGGACAACTGGAACACTGTCATCATCAGGCTTGTCGTAAACCACAAGAAGCTCGTGCGGCAGCGCAACCCCGGATGTAAGTATTTTGAGCATCACACGAAGGTTAATGCCTTCATTTCTCACCGGCAATATCATCGAAAGCTCAGGCACAACGGTATTGTCAATTTCGGTCATGTTCGCTCAAGGGCATTTCTAATGGTTTCACTAGCTTATCTTTCCTCTGCGCTGGACCTAAGAAAAATCGCAAAATCAATAATGGCATATCAGCTGAGCTAATTCACGGCTTTGGCAACCTGTTGGTGCCAAGTGGCGGTGATGGTGTCCGGATGAAAACAACAATCTTATTCTGGCCCGGTCCTACAAACTGTTCCGACTCGACTTTGGCTGATTGACGAAAGAAACTGTCTTCCGGGGCCGTCATCAGTTTTTGAACGCGGCAAAGCGTCACCAGAACAATACGCTCATAGCCTTCAACCAGAGCCGGTAGTTGTGGGTAGACCTGCGTTCGCTTGTCGTCCATATGCCAGGCTAACAACTTGGTATCAGGCGGCAAATAGCGGCACAGTCCAAGCAGTCCAGAAACGCTGCTTGCTTCGACAATCACCAGATCGCCTGGCCGCATTACCTGTTGAACCGCTCGACTCATTGACCGGTAATTCTCCTGACTGCGGCACTGGCTCGCAAAGATCAGGCCAATTGAAGGTAACCAGGCAACTATGAGCAAAAGCAATATCGTGCAGCGTGCCTTGAATTGCACCTTGCTCAAGGCCGCTGCAGCCAGCAGGAAAGCTACAGGCATACCAGCCAGCGTGTAACGTGCCACTCCGACGGTTCGCGTGTCCTTGAGTATGTCAATCAGAACCGGTCCGAGGCAGACAGCGACAAGCACCACATACAGCAACTTGTGGTTAGTTGAACAAGAATGCGGCGGTAAACGCTTGAGCAACACAGCAACAATGACAAGCAAAACGACACAAGCCAGCAACGTGGACCAGGAAGCGTAGGTCCAAGTGTTATCGCATTGCCCGGAAAAGAAATACCATGGTCTTAAAATGGCTAGCGTAAGGCTTCGCTGAAGACCGGGAAATCCCTGAAGCCAGGTTCCTGTCGACCTTTCAAAGCCCATGCTAGCCAAATTCCAAGGTACGGCAAACAAGCCAGCGCAAAAAATACTCACTAGCGTGTAAGTGCGTTTTAGTTGTCCGGGATAAACCAAAAGCCAGAGCCAGCAGGCTCCCAAGGGAAAGGCGAAAAGTGGATTAACCATCATGCCCGATACGGTTGCGACGATCCAAAACAGAAACGTAGGAAGGTGAAAACCGGATTGGTTCAACTTTATGCTGCACCAAATTGTGGACAAAGTGAGCAGCCAAAGAAGAGCGAAGTCCCTCAATTCAGTGGAATAGTAAATGGAAAGCGGTGAAACTGAAAAGAGAATGCACGCAATGAAGGCCATTGTGGTGCCGCCAACTTGTTTCCCGATGAGCCACAGCAGTGGCAGACACAATAATGATGCAACAATCGAAAAGCATTTACCTGCCAAATCGCTATCACCAAATAGGTGTAGCCATAAATTCAGCACCAGGTAATACAAAGGCGGGCGAGCATCGGAAAGAAAGTTGGCTCGCACTATTCGAGGCACAATATCAGGACGATCCTCAAGCTTCAGATACTGCTGCATGTCGCCGGCAGTGACGAAGCCCGGATGGTCGAAGAAATCGCCCTTCTCAGGCCTTGTATCTTTATCCTGCTGTTCGCAACTGTGCCCGGTAGCCAGCTGCAGCGAGAACAACTCGTCTACCCAGAGAGATTCCTTGTTCACTACGCCCAATCGCAACAGTACTGCGCACAATATGATTGAGGCGACTGCGATTGACTTTAAGTACCTTGGAGCACGGTGCATCGATACATGATAACACTGTTACCTCAGGACCTCGAAGTCAAAGACAGGCACTAGAGCACCTCTCAAGCTAAACAGATTCATTTCCCGACAGAATGAGGGCCTCTCCTTGCGCCTTTTTGAACCAAGCTGCAATCAAAGCGCCCGCACCAACGAAATGCCCTATAGATATTGCCATTTTGGTCGCCAGCAACAGCTTAAATGACGAGATCCAAGGGAAGATAGCTATTGACCTCAAAAGTTGTTCGATGCCGCTACAAGAATCATTCGGGAAAAAATCAAAACAGGTTGAGAAAATCAACTCAGCCAATAGAACGCGCGTCCTGACATCCCTCCCGTCTCTTGAAGATATCTGCTTCACACGGGATACGGCTCAAAAAACGGCACGTCAGCCTTTTGTCATAACCTGGAAAAAGGAAGGTGGAGGTAGTTGTCTGCTGACCGTCACAGGCAACTCCGAAGGTAGTTACGACCCGACATGGATGCTCCACGTCGACGAAGGGCTCAATCGCGTAAACATCGTGTGGACATACACGACTTCCGATGCTGAGCTCATTTACAGCCTTTTGACTGAAGCGGTAAATACCAGGGGTCCGGCGGCAGTAATTCCCGAAAGCTTGCGTCCCCACGCGGTGGAGCATACACAGCATCTACTAGGACTAACGGTAGCTGGCGCGGACGACCCGCTGTTTTTCGAACACTACGAGATCCTTGAAACAATTGGTCGCGGCGGCATGGGAATCATCTACCGGGCGCGACACCGCAACGACGGAAGCATGGTGGCCCTAAAAGTCTTGAGAACCGACCTACTTGTAGACCCGGTTAGTGTGCGGCGTTTCGAGCAGGAAGCTACCGCAGCCAGCTCGCTCAGGCATCCCAACCTCATTCGCGTTCGTGAGTTCGGACTATCCAGGTTCGGACAGCCTTATCTAATAATGGATTATCTAGACGGCGTTGAACTGCAAACGCTGTTAAGTCATTGCGACCATCTTGACCTGCCGACTTTCATCAACATCTTCACCCAGATGTGTGATGCCCTGGCATATGCGCACGACAAGGGTCTGGTTCACCGCGACTTGAAACCAGGCAATATTATGCTCGTGCAGGGTCCAACCGGGACAGACACTGTCAAAATCATCGATTTTGGAATCGCGAAAATGCTGCGTGAACACAATCCCAATGTGAATATCACTACAGGTGGTGACATGTTGGGCTCACCTGCTTACATGAGTCCCGAACAATGTGGTGGCGTCTCCCTGGATTCGCGATCAGACATCTACTCTCTTGGATGTGTGATGTATGAGGCGATAACCGGCATGATTCCGTTCCGAACGGAAAGTGCTATTGGGACAATCATGATGCAGGTGAACGAGCATCCGGTGCCGTTGGCGATTGCTCGAGCTGATTTGAGAATCCCTGATGAGCTAGAGCGCATCATATTTAAGTCAATGGAAAAGGATCCGGCTCTGAGATATCAAACTGCAAGCGAGCTTGGGGAAGAGCTATGGACATTCGCCGCCCAGGGCTATCAATCGCCGCCGAAAAAAGAGGACCTTGAGCCAACACCGATTGTGAATCCACAATCTGCCGAATACAGAATCATCGAACAAAACGCCATGAGCGATAAATGTTATACGTTGCTTCGACGGTCCGGAGTGCTGTCGGATAGCTTACTTCATGTGGCCAGCGAGTGCGAGACCCTGGTGAACGCCGGGAAGATCGATGCCATGCAAGCAGTAAAGCTTATTCAGGCGACCCAACGTGGAGTGGCATTGAAGGATGCACTCGCCACGCTGCTTGATCCAAAACCGCCCGACTCAAAATAGTTCTCAATGAATAAGGTCCTGAAGCGCGGCGCGCCTAGGCACAAAACCTGGGGGCTGATGTTCGTGTCAGGCGCTTGTATTGGCTGCTCGTGAGCAAACAGGGTACGGAACAACGGGAGGGGACAGGCCCCAATACCGTTCACTTAGGCGAATGGAATCCTCTGTCCGTGGCTGTCCTTGCCGATCCTGGGAGCGCCGGCGTCCAGCCGGCTTTTGATCGTCGCAGGCGTGGCAGTCCTTGCCGATCCAACGTACAAGCGCCGGCGTCCCGCCGGCTTTTGATCGTCTCAGGCGTGGCAGCATAAGCTGCTGTCACCACAAATGCAATCAGGTGCCGGCGGGACGCCGGCGCTCTCCCAGGGTTTCACCCAAGCGTTAAGTGAACAGTATTGGGGACAAGCCCCTCCCAGGCTAGCGGCCACGCGCCACACGTCGGGCGTCGGGCGCTTGAGGGGCGGCGCCATGCGCCGCCCGTTACTTGTGACAGCGATTCCATATGTCCTGGCAAATCGCTCACTTGCGCGCGATACTAACATGCACAGATTTCTGT
>JADYXS010000255.1 GCA_021772155.1 Candidatus Obscuribacter sp. | reverse complement strand
GCCCGCTGTCCGAACACCTATGAGCCGTATGAACTGAGAAGTTCACGTACGGTTCTGTGAGGGGCTGGGGGTGAAACTCCCCCGGTCTACTCGACCGCCCGGTCGCGCTGCGCTTGGCGCGTACGTGTTAACGAGCCGCAGTCGCGCTCTTCTTCTTCAGCTCCGACGCTTGCTGCACTAGTTGAAATTTGGCGGCCCATGGAAGTGGTTGAGCGAAGCCAGCTTCTATTTTGTGCTTCCACATCGACTCTGTGAGCAATGGCGTCGGCATTTCATAGTACGTGTAGACTGCGCCGCGGCCAAGGGTCCATTCCATGGAATGCGGATTCTGGTAGATGACATAAAGCATTCCAGGATTTCCGATTGCCAGGTTCATTCCTTTGTCCAATTGATCTTCTGGAGCTTTTCCGGGAGCGGCTGCTTGAGGAGCCCCCACAGGTAGCACCGCCGCCAGTGGCACATCGACTTTGTCTAGAATTTGATCTATGCCACCAAGCAATTTCTTGTCGACAACAGTGATTTGCTGTCCTCGCAATTCGAGTTCCGAAATCTTTTGGAGCCGTTGGAAAAGGCGTGTAAAGTCTCCAAACCTTGCCTTGTATCTGTCTTGCATGTATTTGGAAGCGACCAAATCGACTTGAATTTTCTGAACATCTTGCTCAAGCAATCTGTAGAGGTCTGTTGACGGCTCCAGGTAATGATAAGGGACGGCCTTGGACATTCTGCGCGGAACGACCGGGGCTGTGGCAGATGCAGCAGAAGCAGCGCCGCCTGACACCGTATCGCTACTTGCCGTCTCCGCTGGCGTTTTTGCCTGCGCAGATCCGGCAGCTTCTTGTGACGCGATCGCTGCCGTTTCCGGCGCAATGGCACACTGACTATCGATCCAGCCGCCGGCGGCACTGAGCAAGCGCCTGTTGAACCAGAGTTCGCTACGCAGTACTGCAGGTACCGCATCTGGCAGAGGCTTGAAGTAAGTTGTTAGCAGTTTCCACGCGCGGCTATCCACCGGTTGCATTTGACCGCCCGGCAATCGCCTCATCACGCAATGCAGCAGATCCGGGAGCACTAGACTGATATTGGGATCCATCGACCACATATTGTCGGACAGGACATTTCCGGCAACTGGCGAACCCCACGCATACATATCTAACAGCCCGACTGGCCAGGAAGAGGAGGATTGTTTGTCCGTCGGAAAGTTGCGCGCGACAATTCGCAGCCACGGCTGCTCCGGCTGAGAAACGATGGGAAATAAACGGAAATTTGCTGCACTTGCGCCCTCACCTTGACCGTCTTCCAGTTCGAAGATGGATGCTGAGGTGAGGTTTACCGGCTTTTGTTTGCGAATCGCAAGCATCAACTTCGTCCGGAACAACGGCTCTGCAAGCGCGTTGATGGTAACCTTTAGATCTGAAGACCGTCCTTGGAAAACGATTTTGTAATCGTGCGGGTAGAGCGTTCGCTCTTTCATATTGTCTATTTGTGTTCCGAGCAACGTCGATGCTTTGACAATCTTGTTCCATACTTCCATCGCTGGCTTGCCCATAACGGTGCCATGATCCAAGGCACGAAACAACAACACCGAGCGGCGGAAACTGTTGCTTACGCTGTGCACTCCGGAGGAAGCATCGATGATCGGATATGGCACGCGCGAGAGCCACTCGCGGCACCGATAGTAACTCTGCAGCCCTTCGCTGGAAGTGTAGAACCCAGTCGGTTTAAACTGGGAAAAATCTTCAGGTCTGTCAAAAACTAGTGACTGGGCGTGCTGCCCAACCAAAATGTTAGTCAGGTCTGCTTCGGCTATTCGCGGTACATCCGCAACTTTCGGGTATTCGTACTTGGGGTTGAGCAGCTTGATGGCAACGCCTATGTAGGCGATGTTTCGCTTGATGTCTTCTCTTACTTCCGCGTCTTCGCTGATTTTGTAGTCCGCGATAGAAACTTGTTGCAAGGCCTCCAGCAACAATAATAGGTCCGGCACAATCTGAGTGAGAACGGTATTGCACAGAACTCTGTTCGTGAAAGCAAGATAGGGATGGATGATACTGTCCGTAGTGACAAAATTCGATTTGCCGGCCAGCCTGCTTTCCTTGTAGATATCGGACATCTTGGTGTATTTCGTGTTATCGATGACCACGAAATATTGGAATCCGAGATTCTCGACGGTCTTTGGCGCAAGACCTTGTATGTTCACACCCTTCAGCGGAATCGGCTGCAACTGCTGATAGGCAAAATCCGACCGTTGGATTAGTTCTTCCAGGTTCGGTGCTCTGCGCTGATACTGAACTGGTTTAGCCGTTCTGCTGTGGAGCATGTACGGCGTCTCTGGGTCGATGCCTCCTGCCTTGGCAGGAGGCATTGCGAAAGACAGAGCAATTAGAGCTGCAAATATTCTATTCATACACCGGCGATACGTTGTCCAGAGTCACAAATCGTGCCATGTGAATGCCTGAATCTTGGGTTAATTCTTTGACAAGTTCCGGTTTGATCGGATCGTCTAGAGTCATCACCATCACGGCTTCTTGTCGAACCCCTCTGCGTGCAACCGACATTGTGCTGATGTTTATGTCGAACTTGCCCAAGATTCCTGCTACGCGAGCCACCATTCCAGGCTGGTCCCGATGGCTTGTGAACAGCATATATCGTTGCGGTGTCAGGTTGATTGGGAACTCATTAATTTTGGTTATGATCGCTTCGTTGTGAGCCAGGACCGTTCCGCTTACAGCCGCTGTCGATTCGTCACCAGATACGGTGACACAGACTTCGTCATAATCAGACGCGCTGTCTTCCGTGCGAATCTCTTTTACCTTAATGCCGTGGTTCTTGGCGATCAACTGGGCGTTGACGTACGTGACGGTTTCGATCTTGGATGCAAAAAGTCCGCGCAATGCTGCAATAGCTAAAGGCGAAACATCCTTCTGCGCGAGACTTCCATGAACCGTAATTTCGACGGTTCTAACTGCACCTTCGCAAAGCTCGCCGGCCATGGCGCCCATGGCCTCTGCCAACCAGATGAAACGTCCGAGCTCTTTCATAATTTCCGGACGCATGAAGGGCAGATTCACGGGACTGCGCACCATGCCTCCGGTCATGTAGTCGCGTATCTGCTCGGCCAGATCGATAGCCACGTTGAACTGCGCTTCCACGGTGGACGCGCCGAGGTGAGGCGTGAGCACTACTTTCTCAGCAAGTTGCATGAGGGGTGACTCTGGCGCAGGTGGTTCTTGATCGAAAACATCGAGCGCGGCGCCGGCTATCTTTCCATCGCGGATAGCATTTGCCAGTGCTGTTTCATCGATAATGCCGCCACGTGCCGCGTTGATGATGCGCACACCGGGCTTGAGTTTGGCGATCACTTCGTCGTTGATCAAATTTGCTGTCTCGCGCGTCTTCGGCGTGTGCAGCGAGATGAAATCGGACCGCTTCCATATTTCGTCCAATGTGACGCTTTGGATGTTGAGGCGTTCGGCCCGCTCTGCGCTAATCAGCGGATCGTAAGCTATCACCTTCATTCCGACGGCCTGACCGGCCTGCGCTACGCGTCCTCCAACTTTCCCGAGTCCGACAATGCCAAGAGTTTTGTTGAAAAGCTCGGTTCCCAAAAATTTGTTTCGCTCCCACTTACCAGCTTTCATCGAAGCATCGGCAGCTGGCACCATTCTTGCCAGTGAGAACATGAGTGCAATGGCATGCTCTGCCGCGCTGGCTGTATTTCCCTCAGGGGAATTGATCACAAGCACGCCTGCTTCGGTGGCAGCAGGAAGGTCAATATTGTCCACGCCGACTCCAGCTCGTCCCACGAGCTTGAGGCGCTTACCCACCTTGAAGACCTCTTTGGTTACTTTTGTGCGGCTGCGAACGAGCAGTGCATCAAATTCACCAATAATGCTAAGCAGATTTGCCGCGGTTATGTCCGGGTCATAGACAACTTCCAGAGCCGATTCTAGGATGGCAACGCCTTCTTTGCTGATCTCATCTGCCACCAGGACGCGAGCAACTGCTCTGCCTTTCTTTGCGATATCGTCTGCTGTAAGAACTTTTGACATTTGCCTTCCTTTTTTGATTGGCGCCTGCTAGCGATAACAACTTTGCTACGGTCCATAAATGCTTTCCAGAACTAAGCGATGCTTTGCTTGACGCACTAATTGGTCGGATGAAAATGCAATCGGCGCCAGGTCCACACGCTTCCACGCTTCCAATTGATCGTCGCGATGCGGCGAAAATCTGTGTCCTGATTGTCCGGTAGACAGCGCCTGGTAGAACTTATCCCGGTCCGACATGTCGACGATCATTCTTTGCGTTGGACCTGATTCCGTAAAGTAATGCAAGGCCCGAGGATCGATTTTCACATCACAACTGTTGAGGGTGTTTGCTGTACCACCGACTGGAACCGGGCCAAGAGCGAAATACCTGAAGATAGGCGTTGCGTTCGGGCTGACGTGACGAAAAGTCGCGGTGTGGAATTTGCCCCAGAGCCAGTTCATCGGCTCGTTTTCACTCGAGGCAATTTTCAGTGATTTCATTGATTGCGCCAGAGTCGTCAGGAAAAAAGTCTCGTAGGTTCGCTCTTCCGGCGGCATCCAGGCCGCAGGCTGATTGCGAATCACGCTTTCCACCAGCGGCACCCACATTGGCCAACGCTCCAAGTACTCAGTTGTCATGTCGCGGCCCAAAGTAGGCTCCAACAGTCTGCGCGCGAACGTTTGGACAAATGATTCGTAAATTGAGCCTTGCGCACTGCCGGCACGCATTTGTCCATCCCATTTGAGTAGGCTCTCGATCGCCCGCACGCCATTGCGATCAATGTAATTGGTGGCGACGGCAGCCTGTTGAAGCGCTTTCGTAAGCACTGCAGGAACAGGCAAGTACTCGTCGCCCTGAAGGACATTTATGTCAGCTAAACCAATTGGTGCTTTGGCATTGGCTAAGGAATTAAGCCATCTATTGGCTCGATACGGCGCATTCCATTGGTGCCCGAGTATCAATGAAGCAGGAGCCTTGGGCAGAGCAGTTCCGGTAGATGGACGCTGGTTGGCTGCAATGACGGGCATAGCACCAGATTCGGTGCCTGCTGGAACGAATGATTGAGGTAATTTGTCGAAAGGGATGAATCCATCCCACTTGGATTTTGGTTCGCTGCCTAGAGTAAGCATCGTGCCCTGGGTGGCTTTTGTGCGAATGGGTACGATCCCAGCGGCCTGACAGCCAGAATTTCCCCATCGGTCAGCGAAGACGAAAAGCTGTGGTGGGTCACTATAAGTAGATAATGCAGCGGAGAAGTCCTGCCAGCCGCTAGCGTGATTCAGCTTATAGAGAGCGTCAAAGACAGGTCTGTCCGTTTCGGTCCCTGTCCATGACAGGCTGATGCCGGCATCGTTTATCCGGAACAGCACCGGACCGTGACGTGTAATGAGCACCTTGTGCTCAACATCTTTAGCCAGGCGAACCGGAATTATTTCTGTTAGGACTTCCGCCTCTTGCCACTTGTCACCAACTCTGTAGTTGGATGCAAACTGTGACTCGAATTGTTCTAAGAAGATGTCCTGAACGTCGGCCTTTAGTGCGGCCGAGCCCCATGAAATATCTTGGTTGCGTCCTACCCAGACTCCCGGTACACCAGGTATGGTGGCGCCGGCGATGTGTAAACCAGGAGCATTGATTGAGCAGATGAACCACTCTGAAGGCGTAGTCAGCGGTCCATGCTTATCGCAAGCCAGCAAAGCTCCACGCGTTCTTGTTTTGGTATTGGGCACAACCAGAGCATTGCTTCCCCAGTTTGGTTTGGGTGAATCGAATTGGTGCGCCTCGTCCCCGAGTTGTGCCAGCTGCCTAAGTAGTGCATCGGAAACTGCTTTGGCTGGCATTTTCTTTGCCGGAGGGGCTTCTATCTTGGGTAAACCATATGTGGCGAGGTCATCCCTGAAGAGAGTTGCAACGGTGCTGTCGCCGAGTTTGTTTGCCAGGCGTTGGCGGAAGTCATCGAGTCTCCAGGATTCATCGGCTTTGTAAGCGACATATTTTAGTATCGCCAGGCAGTCTTCCGGATGCCACGGACCAGGTGAATAGCCAAGGAGTGTGAACTCGAGCCCGAGCCGTCCCGGGTTTTCCGAAAGATAGGCGTTGACACCACGAGTGAAGGCGTCGACTGCTTGCCTGCCTTGCGGACTTAAGCGATGAAATTCTTCGACAGCCAGTCTCTTCAGCCCAAGGGTGCGGACCAGGCGGTCAGTTGGCAGCGCTACTGAGCCGAAGACCTCTGACATGTGGCCGCTTGCCGAACGGCGCAAGACATCCATCTGAAACATTCGTTCGCGGGCTGTCACGTAGCCTTGGGCGACATAGGCATCAGTTTCGCTGTGGGCTTCGATATATGGAACCGCTTGGGCGTCGAAGCGCACGACGACCGCCTTGCCGAGACCGGCAATCTGCTCACGCCCATCGAGCTGCGGGACTGGTCGTTGGCAAAACCACCAGAAAGCCACCGGCGTAAGCACCAGCAGCAGAAGCACTGTTATGAGTATGATTTTCTTCATGCGGGCGAAATGCGCATTATAGAATCTAAATGCTCTATAGAAGGCCAAAGTTTAGTCGAAATGAGCATCGCTTGTCGCGCTATTGCAAAGACACATGGCAGCAATCGCATGGTTGTAAAGAAAAGGCGTCAGCAGTAGCCTAAGAGCTTACCGCCCTTGATCTTCGGCCACCCGTAAATTAGGCTAGGCAAGCGGCCAGCGGAATTTTTATGAGCGCAATATGAGAAATAGGACATCGCAGATAATCGCGATATGCGGTGGTTCGGGCTCGGGTAAGTCCACCCTCGCTCAAAAATTTGTCGGCGCGGCAGTCCTTTCCACCGACCATTTTTATCGGGATTTGAGCGAACTGACGCAAAAAGAGGACGGGACCTACGATTTTGATCATCCCTCGGCAGTTGATCTGGATGCCTGTGCTGAAGCCTGTCTCAAGCTGGCAGATTCGGAAGATGCCATAATTCCCGTCTACGATATGCGAACCTGCAGCTCCATTGGGACTCAACTTGTGCCGGCGCCGAAAAATAGAATCGTCGTGATCGAAGGCATCTTTGCATTCAACTCTCCTTTAAACGACATCGCTACATTGAG
>JADYXS010000254.1 GCA_021772155.1 Candidatus Obscuribacter sp. | reverse complement strand
GGCAAGTGCAGCATACACCCCGTCAACCGCAGCCAGCACCGCTGGCAGTGGCGCCGCAGCGGCTACCGGAAGTGAAAGGTTCACCGAACAACGCATATTGACCGATGGCATACTGAAATAGTCCAGGATTGACATCGGCAGCACGGCTGAGCGCACCGTGCTTGCTGAGCTTGGGGATCCAAGCAATATGCTTGCGTCCGTCTTGTGAAATCAATGTCCACGCCTCTAGGTGACGATGAGTTTCACGGTCGGATTGGCAGGCTCAGCACTCAATTGTTCCAGAGAGGCCCCGGCCGTTTCAATGCCAAACATCCATGTAACAAGGAAGCCAAGGAATCCAACACCGGCAACCACCGCCATCGTGGAACTTAGTCCGAAAGTAGCGATCGAAACAGGCAAGAAAAAGATGCCGATCACTGCGCCCACTTTTCCTGCCGCCGCCGCAAGACCGTGCGCAGTTGCACGAAGATCAGTGGGAAACAATTCAGCAGCAACAAGATAGGTCGTCGCGTTCGGCCCCATGTTCACCAGCAGGTTAAAGATAGCGAAGCCGAGAAACACAAAGATAAAGCTTTGATCGCCGTGAGGAAGTGCTCCAGCCCAGGATAGAATCAACAATCCAACGGTCATCCCAGTGAATCCGAACATTTGCAGGCGCATTCTGCCCACCTTCTCCACAAGAAAAATGCTGCAGACAAAACCGATGACAAGGAAAAGATCAAGGAATATAGCGCCCTCAGTTGCAACTATGTCCTGATGAATTAAATTGTGTGCAAAGGTGGTGGCATGCAAAGACTTCTCATTTGATAGGCGGGCAATTACACTTGGGGTAAAAGTTCCAACAGCGTATAATGCGATGTCCAGCAAGAACCACGGCACTAGAGCCAGCAAAGTGCGACGCAAGTATTGCGGAGAAAGCAGCAACCGCCAACTCCGCTGGGGCTTGGCTGACGCTTTATCTACGACATCATCCGGTCTCACCGCGCAGACTTGCCGACCGGTCAATGCAAAGATAACGTCTCCAGCTTCCTTCATGCGGCCCTGAGACATCAGCCAGCGAGGGCTTTCCGGCGCGTTGTGGCGAAGAAACATGACAAGAACAGCAGGAATTATTCCAGCACCAAGCATCAGGCGCCACGAAGAAATATCTGGCGCCATGCTGAGAACGAGAAGACCTGTTAACGCTCCGCCAACTGATCCTAAAGCTTGAAAACTGAAAGCACCGGCAAGCATCTTTCCGCGCACCCGCGAAGGCATAAACTCTGCAATATATGAAGAGCTAATCGGGTAATCCGCCCCCACTCCTACTCCCAGCAAGAACCGAAACGCAATAAGCGACCAAACGTTCCACGCAAAGACACAAAATGCGGAAAAAACGACGAATATGCACAAGTCGATCATGTACATCGCCTTGCGCCCGATTTTGTCAGTAACAACACCGAGCGTAGCAGCACCGATCATTGCGCCTAGCGGGGCGGCCGCCCCGATTAAACCGAGCAGCCATTTATCGGAGGTCAGATCTTGCGCGATGAGTGGCAGAGCCACCGCAATCACAAATAAGTCAAACCCGTCGATAAAAATTCCCATTGCGCACAAAAACCAGATTTTCCAATGCTCGCGCGTCAACGGCGACTGATCGAGAATCTCGCGCCAGGACGTCGTGTGTGCCGCCCAGTGGTCACTGGTGGCAGGTGGGATCTCTAGGGCCGGCCCGTCCTGTGGAGTTGGCGTTTCTTGCTCCGCTGCCTGCGGCCCACCAGGTGCAGCGTCGTTAATCTCGCTAGTCATTTTGTTTTACGTCTACCTGAATATTTTCGACTTCTTTGCGGAGCCCTGCGATCTGGTCAACCTGTCTTTGCCAGACTTGCGCCGGTCGCTGACCTGCCTTACCTTGCTTGTGGAACTTGACTTCGTTAGAGATATGGGCACGAAGAGTTTCCACCCCTGAAATGATGTTCCCCGTCGAGTACACCATTGAAGCAGCTCCGGTAACCCTCAATCTGTCACGCTCGTACCGCGGGTGGGAATAGGTGCCAACCACTGTTCCGATACCATTTACGACCTTGGCACCACCACCGACAAGAGCATTAATTTCGTTTTCAGCCAGGTGACGAGAAGCACCTTTGGCTGTTTTCAGCCGGAATTGCTCCTGGTCCTCGACGATTTGTTCGAGATGCGCAAGGACCTTTTCATCTTCCAGCAAACAGTCGTCCAGGCTCGACAATTTATCAGCAGCGCGCATCGCTGCTATGTGATGTCGAACGGCTTCCAATGAGTATTTGCGACTGCACTGAAGGCGGCGACAATAGATCGCTTGAATCAACCGTGTCTGGGTCCAGTCCCCGATCCGGACAACAAGTGGAACACTGATATTCATCGATCCCGATACGATATCGGTGATACCACCTGTACCGCCCAATTTTGCTTTTTTCTTTCTTGTGGCAACTATGCCAACATACGAACCCGTGCCTGATAAAGCATTGCTGGTTGCGGTAAGCACGTAGTTCAATTGCTGCCGCACTCGCTGTCCTTTGAATTCGCCGTAGTAACGGGCAAATTGGCTCAATGCTACGTCTTTGACTTCGCGCAGCACCGCTCCTTCTGCCGCATACGACGAAAGAGGCACCTGCCTGGCAAGCGCGTCACGCTCGGCAAATAGACCATCCAACTCATTGCGCAATTGAATGACACGTTGGCGGATCACTTTCAGATTAAAGCCATGTTTGGACTTCCACCAATATTTGTACTCGTTCAAGGCAAACTCAGCGCTGGCTCCAACTGTACTTATACAATTAGCAAGAACGCGCAACTTAGCGGCGTTGATAATCGTATCTTTGTTAGTCTTTCCGATCTTCTCGTTTTCCAGGCGCTCAACGCTGTTGATCATCGCCCCGGCAGCCGTCAGCGAGCTATTGCTGACCGAATAAAGGACCCAACGCCGAGCTTCCCACATCGAATGCGGCTGCGAATGCTGCTTGATGGTTGCATTTATAGCGAGCAACTCAAGTTCTCTGTCTAAAACGCGGCGGTCAATGGCGTCCAGTCGATTCTGGCCGGAAAGCTCAGCTGCCAAAGCGACTGGCATAAGTGCAATCATGACAATCAAAATGGCGCAAACGGTGGCCGCGTAACGCATGGCTAATCGTTCGCACCTATTTCTGTGAACATCCACTTATCTTTGACTTTTGCAAACACATAAATCTGCTCGCCACAAAAGGCGGAATAGGAGCCTTGATCGGCAATTGGTTTCTGGTTGACGAAGCACTTAGCCGTGCCTTTTGGAAAAATCTCTGCGTATTTGGCAATGAACTGAGCCTTGTTTAGCTGTTTATAGTCACAGGCATATGGCAGCCTGGTGAGGGAGGCAACAGCCTGCTTATCTCCTCTGACAATTGCTGCTTTGAAACGTGCCCAAAAACTATCGAATGCCGTATCCGCGTTCACAGATGGCGCCGCCAATCCAACCAACAACAAAACAACCAAACAAGCTTTTGACCACAAGTTCATTGATACTCTCCGTGAGCATGAGTATTTAAACACGAACAGTTGTTATGAAAGGTTGATGGCAGCTAAGCTTTCCGCGAACACATCGAGGCTTCAACGCCTTTGAGAATCGGCAGTGTTAGTCAATGTTCGGACCAATTTTCGCAATATTGTGTACAATTTTGCCACAGCAGGCGCTCGTCAGGCGCAATGGATGAGGTAACCCGGCGATGGCAGCGACAACCAAGGGTCTTTTTCAGTTAGGAAAGGACACCACGAAGTATCGATTGCTCGGCAGCGAGCATGTTTCCGTACAGAAGTGGGGCGACAAAGAAATCCTCACGATCGAACCGGAAGCGATCGTCAAGCTAACAAGAGCTGCGTTTGCTGACATCGCGCACCTATTGCGCGCCTCGCACTTAGAAAAATTACGCGCAATTTTAGATGACAAGGAAGCCTCGCCAAACGATCATTTCGTTGCTCTGGAGCTTCTCAAGAACGCCAGCATTGCCGCAGGTAGAACACTGCCGATGTGCCAGGACACAGGTACTGCAATTGTGGTGGCACACAAGGGTGATCAAGTTTGGACAGGTGCAGACGATGCCGCCTTAATTCAGCAAGGCGTCAAGAAAACTTACACCGAAACCAATCTGCGTTACAGTCAAATGGCGCCGCTGAATATGTACAAGGAAGTGAACACAGGCTCTAACTTGCCAGCCCAGATCGAGATTCACGCAGATCCCGGCAACAGCTATGATTTCTTGTTCATTGCCAAGGGCGGTGGTTCGGCCAATAAGACTTTCTTGATGCAAGAAACGAAATCGGTTTTAAATCCGGACGGACTGCGCAAATTAATAACCGACAAGCTTGCCGGCCTGGGAACGTCCGCCTGCCCTCCTTATCACCTGGCGATCGTAATTGGCGGCTTGTCTGCCGAGATGACATTAAAGACAGTGAAATTAGCTAGCTGCCATTACCTTGATGCATTGCCGCAGACCGGTGACGAGTCCGGGCGAGCATTCCGCGATATCGCACTTGAACAAGAAGTGTTGGAAATCAGTCGCAACCTGGGTATTGGCGCTCAGTTCGGTGGAAAGTACTTCTGTCACGACGTCCGGGTTATAAGATTGCCTCGCCACGGCGCGAGTCTGCCCATTGGTATCGGTGTTTCATGTAGCGCGGATAGGCAGATATTGGGACGAATTGATTCCAATGGTCTGTGGTTGGAGCAGCTGGAAACAGATCCAGCAAGGTTTTTGCCAGATATTGACGAAGATGCGTTGCTAACGCATACCGTCAAAGTCGATCTGAACAGACCGATGGAAGAGATCCGTGCCCAGCTGGCGGGAAGCCCCGTCGGAACGCGACTGATGTTGAGCGGCACCTTGATCGTCTCAAGAGACATTGCCCATGCCAAATGGAAAGAAATGATCGACCGTGGTGAAGAGTTGCCCGAGTATACCCGGCAGCATCCAATCTACTATGCCGGTCCGGCAAAGACTCCCGCGGGCTTTGCCTCCGGGTCATTCGGTCCAACCACAGCCGGGCGCATGGACTCGTACGCGGATCTGCTGATGTCCCGCGGAGCTAGCCTCATAACATTGGCCAAAGGTAATCGCGGAGCCAATGTCCGGGAAGCATGCAAGCAATGGAAGGGATTCTATCTAGGCACCATTGGCGGTGCTGCGGCGAGACTTGCACAGGATTCAATTCGCAAAGTCGAAATCATCGACTTTGCCGACCTTGGCATGGAAGCTGTCCATCGAGTGGAGATCGAAGACTTCCCGGCTTTTGTGATCATTAACGACAACGGCGACGACTTCTACGCATCAGTGGCTCAGTCTAGAGTAGCTGTCGGTTAAAAAGCACAAGTTCCTGTGATCACACGACCTTTCCGCCCACCTTGTATACGAATCTGCCTTATCATTCGCGTCTAGCTGTTTCACCGCCCAAAAGTCCAGCGACTAACAAGAGGTCCCCCACCGCCATGCCATCAAAGACAAAAACAACGACCGTGTTTGAGCTATCTCAATTCGGAAAAATTGAAAAGAGAGAGCGCAACATCCCGGAATTAGCGGCAAACGAAGTTGTCGTGAAGATGCACGCTGCATCCTTGAACTACAGGGATTATCTTATAACAACCGGAGCGTACAGCAAAAATTTGCCCCTGCCGGTAGTCCCATTATCGGACGGGGCCGGCGAAGTGGTTGAAGTTGGAAGTTCTGTCACGCGGTTCAAAAAAGGCGACCGGGTCATGCCTATTTTTATGCAAGCATGGATCTCCGGCCGTTTGAACAAAGATGCCGCTAAGAGCGCACTTGGCGGAAGTATCGATGGCGTGCTCCAGAATGAAGGCGTCTTTCCAGCAGAAAGTTTGGTATCTATCCCCAGCCATCTATCTTTCGAAGAAGCCGCAACACTACCGTGCGCTGCGCTGACAGCATGGAACGCAATGTTCGAGCATGGCTGCGTTCAAGCGGGGAACACTGTGCTGGCTTTGGGAACAGGCGGCGTGTCCATTTTCGCACTGCAACTTGCTAAAGCCGCCGGAGCAGAAGTAATAATCACTTCCAGTTCTGCTGAAAAACTTGACCGGGCCAAACTGCTCGGGGCTGATTTTTGCGTTAATTATCGCGATAATCCGGACTGGGACAAAACTATTTTGCAACAGTACAAAGATGGAGTTGACCACATAATTGAAGTTGGCGGCGCCGGTACACTTGATCGGTCGTTGAACACCGTCCGGCTAGGTGGTCACATAAGTGCGATCGGCCTGTTGGCACAGGGTCAGTTTGATGCCACCAAGCTCCTGATGAAATCGATTCGGCTGCAAGGAATATTTGTCGGTTCAAGAGAAATGTTCCAGAGAATGAATCGCGCAATTGAGTTTCACAAGATCAAACCGGTCATCGACCGCGTATTCAGCGTCGATCAGGTGCAAGAAGCTCTGGACACGTTAAAGAGTGGGTCTCACTTCGGAAAAATCGTTCTAAAGTTCTGATCTGACAAAATGCGAATCCACAGGAAGGCGGGTGCATCGCATGCACCCGCTTTTCGCTAGTTACGAATCAGCAACCGAGCAAACTGCTGCAATGGCCGCCACCGAAAGGAAGACGTTGAGGAAAAACCAAAGTTGAGTTTGGACGAATTGCGGCTGTGGCCCAAAGTGCAGGTACTGATAGATTCCAACTCCGGTGGCGGCGATAGCCACCATTGCAATTAGCATCCCGCTTCTCATCGCGTACTTGGTAATCATGATTAATGCTCCAATCCGCTAGCGCTTTTAAGAGCTGCAGATGTCGTTTGGGCAGGTCTTGAATCCTGGCTCGATGCCCTGTAAGACGAGACAGCTGACTTACTGTTCCTGAGCTTCGACGAACTCTTAAGAAACCGAGACATTAAGAGCCGGTCGACAAAAGGAAACGAGCGAGGCTTCTCCTCGCTCGTTTCCTTTTGTCGACCGGCGCAAACCTTAAGTCACAAGTTATTCCTACATTGGTCCGGTAGAGCCAGCGATAGAACCTTCGTTGTTGTGGAGTTCGCTGACGATTAGTTGATTGAACAATGTTAGTGCTGTATCCAGCTCATCGGCCTCGCTTGCACAGTGGTGCCGCTTGGATGATGGCCGGCTGAACGAGCGGTTCGCAGATTGTGCAGACCGGAGCGGCCTGCATGACCGATGGCTCAATCACAGCCGCAAATGTCGGTCTATTATCGATCTCACCGAGTGCCGGAAACGCTGGCATGACGGTAGGATCAGTTACCATCGGCAATGTTGACAGGACTGGGGAAGGAGCCGTTATAGCCGGCAAGGATGGCATGACAGCCGGCTCAGCTAATGTGGTGTCAATCACAGCCGGGAACTCTCGTTGAGAATCAATCAAAGAAATTCCAGCTGGGAGGGTATGGACAGGCATCGTGTCAATTACAGCCGTTGGGGCTGCATAGTCTGCACCCGAATCAACGACAGGCGCGATAATTTCGAACTGAGGCTCGATCACTGCTGGAAGAGTCTCCAGCCTTAATGGAGATTGCCAATCATTGATCGTTGATGGCACAGCACGGATCATATCGTGTGTGACCAGTGGTGGACCGAGAACTGGCCGGGTGACAACAGCTGGAATGACTGTAGTGGAACAAGAATTGATCGGCGCGTGTTGAATCACTGCTGGCGTTTCAATCACAGCTTCCCCGGTCGAGCTCCGGGGGAATAGATGAAGATTTAGAAGGTCAGCTTGCGCTGCCGAACTAAACATAAAACTGCTTGCTATTGCGACGGCACCAATAGCTGTCTTCTTCGCGTGCATGAGACTACCTCTCTGCTTGGTGGGATGTACGACCGGACGCGCAACCAAGCTAGTGGTTCCTTGTTCGAAGAACCGGTAGAGCAAAATAGAGGTAGTCACCTAGAATTTTGGCTCAATTTGAGCCCGACTGGAATGCTTTTTTGGGTGTTGTCCAATTGATTTGTTGTCACTGCCCATGGCATCTATATATGAGGGGCTGTTAGGGGTTGAGCAAACGCCATGGTGGGCACTCAAGAAAAACTGGTTGGCGACAGGTCGATTTCAGCCACACAGCGCCTAGCGTTGTGTTTTGGAATTGTCCCGCTTTGGGTTGCAGCGACTGCCTCCTTGGGCTGGGCGTTCAACATTGAGGCCCTGAGAAATCCATTCCAGGGGCAACCTCCGGTGGCAATAAGTACAGCCATTTGCTTGTTGGCTGGTTGCCTTGCCGGGCTGATCGTAATTGTCGCCGGCAAATCCCGTCGATCCGCATTCATTTCCAAAGCCGCCGGTTGGACCCAAATACTGGTTTCCGGGTCAATCCTGCTGAACTACACATTCCGCTGGATGCCGGATCTGGATCAGGCTATCATGCGCGGGGCGCTCGACACGGCGGTAGGATTCTCTCCCGGGCGAATGGCACCAAGCACGGCTGCATGCTTTTTCTTATTGGCGATTGCCATAGTTATCGGGGCCCGAACATCGCTTACAGCAATGATTTGGCACGGATGCATCGGGCTTACTGTGCTAGTGGCATCAACGATCTGCGTCGGTTACGCCTACAACGCTTCACTGTTATATGGAATCGGCATTTTTACTCCGATGGCATTACCGACAGCACTTTCTGTGATTTGCCTCTGTTCCATACAAATAGCTACGCACCGTTCAATCGGATTGATGAAGCTACTATGTGGGCAGCGAATGGGAAGTTTCATCCTGCGCCGTTTGCTGCCGGCACTCGTTGTGATACCGCTTGTGCTGGGTTACTTACGGATTCTTGGCGAGCGCGCAGGACTATACGACGACTCCATGGGCACAGCACTGTATGCCCTGTTAATGATTGTCTGTTGCACCGCCATTGCGATCCGACAGGCGGCAATATTAAACAGACTCACCGAACAGCATGAACGTTCGGGCAAAGCAATTGAGCTGCTCTACAGCGACCTTGTGCAAACGCGCGACGCGGCGCTGGAATCCGCTCGGCTAAAGTCCGAATTTCTTGCCAACATGAGTCATGAAATACGCACCCCAATGAACGCGGTCATTGGCTGCGCAGATATGTTGCAGCGAACAAGACTCTCTTCCGAACAAACACGATTCGTCGAATTGATAATTGCCTCCGGACATGCCCTGATGGCTGTCATCGACGACATCTTGATACTTTCAAAACTGGAAGCCGGTAAGCTTGAATTAGGCAATGTCGAAGTGAACTTAGTGGACCTGACGGAAAGTGCCGGACAACTCCTTGCGGAAAAAGCTCGCACCAAGAAGTTATCTCTCACCACATACGTCGCCCCAGACCTGAACCAGATCGTTCTTGGGGACCCGCAACGGCTGCGGCAGATACTGCTGAACCTTCTGGGTAATGCCGTAAAGTTCACCGAACATGGACACGTCTCGCTCAGAGCTGACCTTCATTCCGAGGACCAGGACAAACTATTCGTCAAATTCACGGTATCGGACACGGGCATGGGAATCACAGAAGAAATCAAAAACAAGCTATTCGAGCCTTTCTGCCAGGGCGATGGCTCCGTGAATCGCAAGTATGGTGGCACCGGCCTAGGATTGGCAATTTCCCGCCGCCTGGTGCGCATGATGGAGGGCGACATATTTGTCGACAGCATACACATGCAAGGAGCGACGTTCACGGTTCTTGTGCCTCTAGGACGAGCCAACGGTGCCTCCGGAAAGAAAGAAGAACTATTGGGCGTCCGTCTATTAGTCGTTGGTGTCCCCGGAAATGAATTCGAAGTTTGCAAAAGTTACTGCCAGTCCTGGGGCATCCAAGCCGACTATGCGCCGGGCAGCCAGTCCGCCATGTACTTTTTGGACACGGCATCAGTTACCCGCAAACCATATCAGCTGATCTTGGTCGACCACAGCATGGAAGGTATTGACGCTCATGCATTCCGCGCCATGGCTCTCGAGCGGCGATTGCAACCGACTCCAAAGTTTGTCATGCTGACACAACTTGACGAAGTCGGACAGTACGAAGAGGCCTTATTGAAGGGCTTTAGCGCCGTCTTGACCAAGCCCTTGCGACAGTCGGAGTTGTTCGATTGCATAATGGGGCTTACAACGAACCTACAGCAGATGGTCAAGGACGCAATCCCGCGTTTGGATGGCTTCAGCTGTGCCCTGCCGCGCAGCTTCTCCAAGCAGATACTGGTGGTAGAAGACAACGAAATAAATCAGGAAGTGCTTTCGATGCAACTGAAAGCAATTGGTTTTGAGCCTATTCTGGCTGAAAACGGAGCTAAAGCAATCGAGCTTTTGAAGGAGCGACGGTTCGGACTGATACTTATGGATTGTCAGATGCCGGTGCTTAATGGATTCGAAACCACAAAAAAAATCCGCTTGATTGAAACATCCTACGGCTACCGCACGCCAATTGTCGCCATGACAGCGAACTCTATGGAAGGTGACAGAGAAGCTTGTCTTGACTCGGGAATGGACGATTACCTGGGCAAACCAGTCACGGCAAACAAGCTCAAAGAAATCATAGAGCAGTGGTTCCTGGTGGCGTTAGAGACTGACGACCAGATGGTATCACAATGGGTATCGACGCCATTGGAACCTGAGCTGACGCAGATGTCGAGCAAAAGCTGGTCTGCACTTGAGGCCGATTTCGGCGAGGCTGCAGCGAATCAATTTCTGAACTTATTCATAGAACAGACCCCACCTTTAATCGGTCAAATTCGGCGGGCCACAGCGGAGGAAGACGAAGAGCGTTTACGAGAGGCAGCACATGAACTGAAAGGATCTTGTTACGCCATTCATTGCGAAGACTTAGCTGAAATCGCACATCGAATAGAAGTAGCTGCAAGACAACGCCAATGGGATAATGCCGCAAATGAAATAGCGGAGTTATTGGGGCATTTCGGAGAATTCACCAAAGAATGGTCGAGCCGAGTGATTAGTGCTGAATCGGAGAGCGGAATGATGACCAACCCTCAAAATATTGGCGTGTTCCTGGTTGAGGACAACGAATTAACCAGACTAGGGATCAAAGCAATCTTTGCCAAGGTCGCGGACATAAATGTCGTCGGGGAAGCGATGGATGGCGCCGCGGCGGTCACATCCATACTCGAAACAAACCCGGATATAGTGTTGCTCGACATCGGGCTACCTTCTTTGAATGGAATCGAAGTCACCCGCCGCATAAAAACGATAAATCCAAGTATAAAAGCACTTATGCTAACAGCGCACGATAGTGATGAAGACATGTTTGCCGCTTTTGCAGCCGGTGCAGACGGATACGTGGTAAAGCATTCCTTCGATCACAACCGCTTGTTGTTGGCGGTAAGAACGGTCGCAAGTGGATGCTGCTGGCTAGATCCATTGATTGCCCAGCGAGTGTTGAGTGTGGCGTCAAAAATGAGTCAGCAGGTTGACTTCAGCAGTGCAAGCCTTGCAGCAACTGTCCAACCGCTCTCGCCGGGCGAAGAAACACTTTTGAGACGAGTGGCCGGAGGTCAGCCGGAATGCGAAGACGGAGTATGCCGAGTTGGGCCAACCTTTCTTGCGAATTTGAACCGATTTGCTAAACATCAAGCGACAATTCGTTGATTACTCAGAGCCTGGCTTTACCAAATAGGTTCTGAATCAGGTTCTTCAAAGGTCCCGGGCGTTGCAGATGCGGCGGTACAAAATCGGCATCTGCCAGTACAGCATCGATCGGAAGGTCAACAGGATCGTCGATTCCGAGTTCCAATTGGGCCAGAAGTGATGGGCGGACATGACCTCGCTCAACTTCGTCTGCAATGGCAACCATATCAACGTGACCAGAAATGACGGCCTCACGCAAAAGCGGAATCCAGTGTTGGTGCCCAGTACCAGAACGCGTCAACCATGGTTGTTGGTTGAGATCTGTGTAGTGAATCAATGCTGTCTGCCCTGGTATCACCATGTCGATCGAATTCCAGATCGCCGGTATGCTCAATCTTACTTTTGCCATCGACAAATCGTGCATCAACGATTTATAGTCAATGGTGCCCCGATCAAGGCTTGCCACAATGTTTTTGATTTTCCAATCCAGTTGATCACAATCAAGTAGCATCACGCTGAACTTCGATGCTTCATGTGCCGGGGAAAAAGCATCAATACCAAGTATCTGAGCTGAGTTGAAAGGCAGTGTCCAGAGCTCGGCAATATCCTTCAACACCACCATGTCGGAATCGAGGTATATTGCGCGCCCTTTGAAGCAGGCAATTTCCGGTATCAAAAAGCGCTGAAAGCTAAAGTTTGTGCGCGGTCTGTTGCAACTCTCGCGTGGACTGGGAATCGGAATTTGCGCATCGTATAGAGGAAAACACTCGACTGGCATTCGAGCATGGCGATTGATAGAATGCTCCAGAACCTTGAACGGCAGCCATTCAGACCGAGAGCATCCAACGTAAACTCGGATCGGAGATTGCACCGTAAGCGGAGCTAAATCCAACTTGAACTCACGTCTTAGTTCGGCAAAGCGTTCGAATTGCCGGTCGAAGGACTGCTGACCGTTGGCGAATTTTGTCGTTGCTTCAATAGCTGAGAACTCATCGCTGTATTCCGATACGCCATCTACTCCCAGAGTCCTGATCACTTTTGCCCCGGCCAACGACAGCAAGTGTAATACAGACTCTGCACTAAAGTATCCGGCCTCTACCACAGGTTCAGCGCCTTGCCTGCACTTGGCTGTATTGAGGTCGTACCATAAGAGGCGATCCTGCGCGGCAAGCCTTCCCAGAACTGGGATTTGCTCCACCCAACCAGCCAGATCTGCTGAACCCGGGTGGCAATGAACGTGTGGTATCCACGGCATTATCACGTACTGCGTGTTGGACTCAAGGTGGCTTGCGCAATGTTCGACCACGTCAATATCTATAAGGTGAGCAAAAGTCACTGCGACATCATTCACGACATGATTCAGCGCTATGGAATTGAACGCCTGCAAATCAAACTCGTCTTTCCTTGCAAAGGTAGGACCCTTACCAAGTACAAGCCACGGCAAGCTTTGGGCGGAGAATTTTTCGCGATAGATGTCGAGGAAATGTTTCATGTAGTGCGCAGCGTATGGTGGCACGATAACATCACCTTAAGCATAGCCTGTCATTAGCTTGGTCTAACAGGCAGTGATCAATTCTCTAACGCGACGTATCTTTCCATCCGAAAACCTGGCTGCAGTCCGATGATATAATTGCCCACCTAGCTTGCAACAAGAGCTCTTAGGTGCCCCGAGTTTCCATTTGTTTACCGACTTCAATGGTGAGCGCTTTATCGCCTCGTCGATTGAAAGTGCCCTCAAGCAGACGTTCTTTGACACGACGTTTAGGCCGATCAACATGCATTCCAAGCCCATGAACGTGGACAAGGACTTGTCGGCTTTTGTTCAAGATATTACCCAAGGAAATCACCAGAGCTAATCCTGAAGATAGTGCAGCAGATGCCGCACCGCAAATTCTTGCTGCTTGGAAGCGAGTGGAACAAATACGAGCATTTTGACGAGTTACTTGCGCTATCCAATTTCACCTACGCAGAAGCACCATACGAGGACTATCCATCCAATTACGACAAGATGGATGTGTTTGTATCGCCTTCACGATTAGAAGGCGGACCAGTCCCGTTGATCGAGGCCATGATGTCGAATGTAGTACCGGTCGCCAGCGCGATAGGCTTCGCTCCGGACATCATTTTATCTTCAAAAAATGGATTCCTTTTTGAACTTGATGATCCGATAGAGAGAATTTGCTCTCTGGTAGAGGCAGCATTCGAGATTAGAACTGATGTTCGGCAAACAGTCGAGCATTTGAGCTGGGAACGTTATGCCCGGCGGCTCGAAGAAATCTTTCAGCCAGCTGCGACTGTCCATCCTCTACACGGCGGCCTTGGCTAGCCTAAGCCAGCCAAGGAATCTTCGAACACTCTCTTTCCAGCTCCTCTTGGAACTTCGGGTGAGCAATTGCAATCAAAGCGACGGCTCTTTCCCTGACGTTCTTTCCATAAAGCTGTGCCACGCCGAATTCGGTGACCACATAATGAACATCGGCGCGAGAGGTTACAACGCCACCGCTAACTCGCAGGACAATTCGTGAGCGCGTGCCATTCATGGCCGTGGAGCGAAGAGCGATGATCGCCTTACCTTCTTTAGCCCTAGCAGCACCTCTGATGAAATCAACTTGTCCGCCAAACCCGCTATACAGGCTGTCTCCAATCGAATCCGAACAGACCTGCCCAGTGACATCCACTTCAATTGCGGAGTTGATTGCAGTCATTCGATAATTCTGTCCGATGATGTAAGGATCATTGATGAAATCAGTTGACTGAAATTCAAACAGCGGATTATTGTTCACGAACTTATAGAGACGCTCAGAGCCTATTACAAAGCTAACTGCACACTTACCTGGCAGCACAGTTTTCATGTCATTGGTGACAACGCCGCTTTCGATAAGATCAATCAAGCCATCGGAAAACATTTCGGTGTGGACGCCGAGATTCTTCTTGCCACCAAGATTTCTCAGGACGGCGTTCGGTATGCCGCCTATTCCCGTTTGCAACGTGGCACCGTCCTCAATCAAATCCGCTACGTTCCTGCCTATCGCCGACTGGTCCGCATCAGGATGATCATGTGGCAACTCCGGCAGCGGCGAATCAACTTCAACGATATGATCGAATTTGCTAAAATGTACAAATGCCCGTCCCATCGTGCGTGGCATCTGCTTATTGACTTGAGCAATTACAATCTTGGCACTTTTTCTGGCGGCGATGGTGCAGTCAACACTCACCCCGTAACTGCAGTAACCATGCTCGTCCGGCTCTGAAACATGTATCAAGCAAACGTCTACAGACAACGTTTTATTCGTGAACAGCTCTGGGATGTCACTCAAGAACACTGGCGTGTAGTCAGCTCTTCCAGCATTGACTGCTTCTCGCACATTCTTGCCGATGAAAAGCGCGTGCACTCGGAAGGAATCCACATACTTGGAATCGACGTATTGCGCCGGACCAAGAGTGAGCAAGTGAAAGATTTTCACCTTAGTCAGCTCTGAGGCACGGTTGACCAGCGCATCAATCAGCGTCGCCGGGGCCGCCGCATTAGATTGGATATAGATACTGTCACCAGATCGAACCGCAGCCAGCGCTCGCTCGGCTGTAGTTACCTTCGATCGGTACAGGCTGCGCCACGTCTGGGTAAGCTCATCGGTATTTATCATTGATTACGCCTGATTACGACTGTCCACAAACGATACAACATTGCCAGCACCCGCAATAAGCTTCTTATCGGTTATATTAACGGACAGCTCTTTGTTCAGGAAGTGCTTTGACAGCCTTCTGAGTCACGTCCGGTCCGGCATCGGAGAAAGTATGTTCTGTGTAGTCTACGAATTCAAAGTAAAACCAGATGGCGAAAAGAAATTCACAGAGGCTTGGCACACCGTCACCCAGGACGTGATAGGACAATATGGATCGCTTGGAGCCCGGTTGCACAAAAGCGATCAGGGCGACTGGATAGCCTACGCCCAGTGGCCCGATCGCGAAAGCTGGAAAGTCGGTCATGCCGTAATCGACGCAGAAGCACGACAACTGCATGTGGATGACTGCCTGGCGGAAATTCCAACTATTCTTCTAAAGCTGACCGTGATTGACGACTTGCTTCAATTGCAGCCGGCAGCAAGCTTGCAACAAACCGCCGTCAAGGAATAATGCACAGCCGGAGACGCATATGAAAACTGTCCTGAGTACTGGATTCCACGTTGAACCAGTTTCAATTGATGTTTTCCAGGATTTCCGAAAAGCGCATGAGCCGGTCATATTCCACAATCGCTTTGACATTAACGTCCAAGACGCACTTTCGACCGCCGAGAAAGAAGCCGTCCAGTCTCTGAGCAAAAAGATGGGCGAGCCCTACTCGTTAAGACTGGGGTTCTTTGACGCAGAGCAGATGGTCGGCTGGCATTATGGTGTCCAAGTAGGCAATGACACATTTCGGATGGTAACCACTGGCATCCTCCCGCACTACCAGCGGAAGGGAATATATTCCAAGTTTCTCACCGCCATCACAGAAGAGCTGCGCGCGCAAGGCTTCCAGATGATTCTCAGTCGTCACTGGGCAACAGATAACCAGGTGATCATTCCAAAACTTCGCCATGGTTTCTTGATTGCCGGCTTCGAATTGACTGATGAACTGGGCTTGTTGCTTCGACTGATGTACCACTTTAATGAAATTCGGCGCAAGGCCATGCACGTTCGCTCCGGCTACCAACAGCCCGATGCAGATGTGGCACCGCTTATTCGTAAATACGAAAACCCTTAGGCAAGGTCGCCAGCTCGACGTTATTCGAGGCGGTAAGTCGAGGTTGCGTCCAAAGCAAAGTTGCTGCCCAAGTTCAATGGATCAGGATTAGGGAAGGTCGGCAGACCATATTGCCCACCCCTGTAGTGCACCGTCACAGTGACGGTTGGTGGCGACCCGCCCGAGTTGAATACGGGTGCGTCAAACTGCTCCGAACTCGCGATTACTCCAGCGAGCCTGATGTTGTCGAACACCATCGAATCCTGCATCGAAGGATTGTATTCGATTTGGGAATTCTGGCCATATGCCACAGCCAGGTCTCTGGCTGCTTGCCTTGCTCCCTGTGCAAGCGACTCTTTAATAAAGTAGGCCTTCGACGCTTCCAGCGCAACGAACAAGACCAAAAAAACAAGGGGAATCAACAACACCATGGACGCTGCCGTCTCGGCAATTGTGGCCCCCTTACGTGTACGTCTAACAAACACCCCGACACCTCTCCCCGCTCTCTTGTTAATACTGGTTGCCAATAGAAATTAGGCCGTGCCAGTACGTTTTCTAACCCTTCTATCATCTGTACCCATTTTCCAACACAACAATTGGAAACTGAATCCTAGAGTCTACCCTGACCAGCCAAAGGCTGACTCTATGGCGTTCTGCAGATAAACCAGCTGTCGAAACATCGCGACACCATGTTTTAGCCGAAGTCGATTAATCGTAACGTGGATTTTGGCGTTTTATTAGCACTCATTGAGCGATAATAGTCTAGTTCAGGTATCGCTACAACCTAGCCGTTTGGACTCTTCATGAACCTAACACAGCGCAAAATCTATGAACTCGACGTCTTCGGCTTCACCAAGTTCGAAAACGTACTATCGTTGGACAAAGTTGCCTACATCAACAAAATTCTCGATCAAGAGCTAAATGGCCGGAACATTGGTTTTTTTCCGTTCTATGAATTGGATGAGATTTTCGCCGACATATTGATTGACCCCGATGCCCTGCAAATTTGCTCCGAGTTATTGGGGCCGCAATTTCGAGTCGACCACATCTATGGCATACAACGAGAGATCAACTCCAGCCTGTCCCATGGTGAAAACTTGCATGCCGGGCCGATGGCAAACCAAGGTTCATACCAATACACCTTTCATGATCACCGCCCGCGCCCGACTATGATGCTACTAATGTATTGCCTGGAACCAGTTTATGCTGGTGATGGGGGCTTAGTGCTAATTCCAGGCAGTCATAAGCAAAGCATGCCGCTCGAAGGCAACGACGTCTACAACCTCATCGATCAAGACTTACACAGTTGGTTCGTTCACCAGCCGTGCTTGAACCCCGGCGACATGTTCCTCATGATGGAAGCAGTTGTGCATGGAACGCGCAAGTGGGTGCCAACCGACCGCAGGAGACGCAATCTCTATTACAAGTTCAGTCCGGGCTTCATGGCATGGCGCAATTACGATGACGTAGCGAAATACGCCGCTTCGGCAAGAAACGAATTGGAACGACGACTCTTTCGACCACCTTATGTGGCGCGCTATGACGAAACTGAAGTTCCCCGATGGGACAACAAGTGGCGTGAGTCAGTCGAAAAGGAAATGTTCGAGCAACATGAATTTGTCGTTTCGCGAATCATCGGAAATGAGCTACCTCCGCGCGACCAGCCAGGCTCGCGCATGAAGGTACTGGAATACATTCTCGAAAACGAAAAATTGCCGTCCAACGTCAAGCGAACTTGGGTATTGAATCACATCGTTGACGAAAGATACAAAGCAAAAATTCAGAAGATGCTCCTTGAACGGGGCGAAACTTTCATAGAAAGTCCTTTTTCGCTGCGGCAATATCTTACTTGTTTGACCAGAGAAGAAAGAATCCGCTATGCAATCAACATAAATAAGGCTCGCAACGAGGCGTTCCGACACGGCTCAAAATTTGCAAAGTACGTCATGGTGTTGGACGGAGATTGTTTTTTCAACGAAGAGGCGTGGAAACAGACCGTTGCGGACATAGACCGGGAAAAGGCTGCTGATGCACCACAGTACTTCTATCTGCCCATCACGCGAGTGCCGATGGAACGGGCGAAAACGGCGGAGTTTGATTCGGCAAATGCCGGTGAACCGGTTATTGCATTTCAATCAAATGCCGATCAACTATTTGACGAAAGCATTGCCTTCGGAAATGCCGAGAAAGTGCAGTTGCTCGCCAGACTTGGCATTAAGGCCATGGACGGTGGTCAGTGGGACACTACGCAAAGCACCAAGAATTGCAAACGGGCAGGCTATGTCTTGCATCTCCAAACTGGTGAAGGCGAAGTCGAATTTGATGTCTGGAATCGAGGCGCCTCCCGCAAAGAATCATTAGACACTTTCCTCAGCCAACTTGATGAGAAAGCGCGCAATTCGGCAGACCCCAAGTATCGCTTGTACATGACGTCCAACAGCATTCTTCAACGATTGCCACCGAAGGTCGCTCAGAAGCTGCTTAAACTTGGCAAGGACTGGCTTCGCTAAACGGTTCCACTTGAAGCGCGGAACTACTTTTGCAATCCGAGAACGAGCATAGGGTCTTTGGCGGTTCCATCGGCAAAATCCTTAGCAATCCGAGTGACGTCGTAGGTCGCAAGCGGAATTTCAGAATGGTGCAAAGCATCATAGAACCCGCCGACCTTCTTCGCTTCCGCTGTTGTAAAACTGGTGTCGGCAAGAGATCCCGCAGTTATAGCCCTACCCAAACCAACCAAGGCATCTGTGATGTCCTTGGATCCAGGGTCCATAACCATGTGCGATTTCGGTGTTTTAGGGGACATTACACTAGCAATGATAACGGCGGCCGGATTCGTTTCCGGTGTCAATCCGGCCGTGGTTCGCCCCTGACCGGCGCCTATCACCACATAAAGCCGCTCCCATGCCTCGGCGCCCACAGTGTCCTTCCATTTTTTCAACTTTTGCACAATTTGATAAACGCTGCTGAAGTTAGTCAGATAGAACGTTGCCACCATATTCGGTGTGTAATCCAATGCAAATGCTTCGTAATCGCCGCAAGTAAATGTTCCTGCGTCCAGTCGCGCTTTAGCAAAGTCGTCGACCTTCTTTAAGGAGCTCAAGACGTACTTCTTCACCTTTGACTCACCACCGGGCCAGGCATCACTCGACCAATCGACCTTCTCTGCGGCTTTCTGTGCCACTTGTATTTTGAGTCGGCATTCAGTCAATTCACTCTTCCAGGCTTCGTCGTTGTTGATCCAGTGCTTCGTACCAACGGCAAAGAGGAAAGGACCGAGGTGCGACACAGACTTTAAATCGGCAAATGAAGGAGAGTTACCGTCAAATACAAACTCAGTGCCATCCGGAGCATAACAATTGAAAAGATTGCCCGTTACGACGATGAGCGGCCGCGCCGCCTTCTGATTGCGTTCAACCTGCTCGTTGTAGCATTTGAGAAAAATTCCATCCAACGCGTTAAAGGCATTTTCCGGGCTAACGGAAGCATCCTTGACGTTGTCGCCGGAAGCCATGCAAGGCGTCGTACAAAGCATCAACGCTGTCGCTGGCAAAATAAAAGGTCTGAACATAATTGGAGTGCTCCACGATTAACCGGCTGAAGTTTATCAAAACACCAGTTGCTCCAACTGGATAGTCGACCAAGTCCACTAACTAAAGGCATAAGACTTAGATGGACGTTATCCATTCATCTCTCGAGCGGGCTCGGACGTACATGTATATATTGGATTGCCAATATATTTCGTTGCAAAGTGTGCACAAATAGAAATATTGTCTTAAGATACCCTCATGCCCAACTTGGTGAATGTCTTGTTTAACGCCTCTTCCAACTCTAACGCTCGCTCACGCCGCCGTGCAGTCAAACGCTTGGGGAAAGAATTGCGTCGCCTTACTTAGAGAAAAGGCAAGCTAATTCGAAAAGCCCCGAGTGATTACTCGGGGCTTTTTCTTTTCACTATTTGGAGGCAACTATGATCAGTTCGGCAGTATTAGGAGCAACAGGTTACGCAGGGCAAGAGTTAGTGCGATTGCTCGCACAACATCCTGATGTCCAATTAAAGGCAGTAACCACGCAATCCTATGGCAGCCAAAACATCACCGACGTGTTCCCTCACCTCAAAGGCGCAGTGTCGATCTCCTGTACTGAGAACGACATCGAAACAGCCGCCGAGTGCGACGTTGTCTTTGTTGCTCTGCCACACGGCGTGGCCTCTCATCTTCTAACGAAAGACATCCTCAAAAAAACCCGAGTGATTGACCTAGGTGCAGATTTCAGACTGAAAGACGTAAACACCTACGAGAAGTGGTACCAGACAAAACACGGCAACAAGACGCTGGTCGCTGATGCCAGCTACGGATTGACTGAATGGAACGAGCAGGCAATCGCAACGTCTGATCTGATAGCAAACCCAGGCTGTTATGCCACAGCATCATCTCTGGCATTACTACCACTGCTCTCCGAAGGAATCATTGATCCATCATCGATAATTATTGATGCCAAATCCGGAGTTTCAGGAGCTGGACGGACTGCCACTCAAGCGGTTCACTACAACGAGTGCAACGAGACAATCAAAGCTTATGGCATCGCCACCCACAGACACACCCCGGAAATCGAAGAGCAACTGAACAAATACGCCCCGGGCGTCAAGATCTTGTTCACGCCACATTTAGTACCAATGAACAGAGGAATCCTAGTCACAGCCTATGCCACATTGAAACAAAATATCAGTTCCGCGAAAGCGTTAGAGCTGTTCAAAACGCATTACGCTCAAAAGCCCTTCGTGCGCTTGTGCAAACAGGATGAAAATCCTTCCCAGTTGCCTGAAACTCGTTGGGTGAAAGGATCAAACTTCTGCGATATCGGTTGTGCAGTCGACGAGCGAACCAACCGAATCATCGTGGTTGCAGCTCTGGATAACTTGATGAAAGGGGCTGCCGGTCAAGCTGTTCAGAACATGAACGTGATGTTTGGATTAGATCAGATTCGAGGATTGAGTCATGTACCAATATTCCCGGCGTAGGCTGAACTAACTATAGCGGTCAAACCAAAACAACAATAACTGCAGTCTCTGCGGTAATAGTTTCTTGCATAAATTTTCAGAAAATAGAGAGAGAAAGAAATGATTCATTCTGGCGGAATTACGAG
>JADYXS010000253.1 GCA_021772155.1 Candidatus Obscuribacter sp. | reverse complement strand
GGGACGATCTTTGCCTCTGGAAATTATTTGATCAACGCGCGCGACACCAATGGCACACCATCTATGGTGCAATCGCTAGGCGTACCGTTGAACCCATTTTTTGCCACACGCCTGACCAATTCAGTTGCCGACAGCTACAACGCAAGGATCGGCATCGCCTTAAGGGTGCCACGGACCTGGGACAAGCCCAATTTAAAAGGACTGCGTCTGCGAATAGTCGGTGGCTGCGAGGGACTTAACAGCCGCGACCTAATCGGCAAGAACATTGGCTTTCGCCAGCCAGGTTATAGCTTAACGGTCGGTCCGGGATTGACTTATGCCCGCGGCAAAGACATTCTCACTGTTGATGTACCGTTTGTATTCAATCGGCATATCAACCCGAATCAATCGCTTTTGCCTGGATTACCTGTGAACAGACCAGGCGGCCCAACTGCAGCACCAGTCGGGTTTAACAGACAAATGGGATTGGTGGCACCACTCAGCGTGGCAGTACGGTATGTGAGGATTTTTTGACACCAGCTATTGCTTGCTTGAGTTCAAGAACGGACTGTTGACGTTTATCCGGGTCCTTCTCCAAAGCTTGCAACACAGCTTTTTCAATATGAGCCGGGATACGCAAGTCACGAGGGAAAGGATCAGGCACCTTCTGAATTTGCATGTTGATTGTTGCAACGACATTGGAACCAATCAGCGGCGCCGTCCCAGTTAGGCACTCGTACATAACGCAGCCAAGCCCATACACATCCGTTCGAGCGTCCAACGTGTTTGCCATGCACTGCTCCGGGCTCATATATAGCGGACTGCCAAAAACATCGCCTGTTTGAGTCAATTTTTGATTCGGCTCATCATCGAGAAACTTCGCCAGGCCAAAATCAACAATTTTCGGAACATCGTTGCCCTCCTCATCAATGAGCAACATAATATTGCCCGGCTTAAGATCTCGATGCACGACATTTTGTCCATGAGCATGGGACAGCCCGTCGCAAACCGGAATGAAAATGTTGAGGAAGCGATCGATATCCAGTCTATGCACTTTCTTGAGCAGCTCATCGAGGCTTTGCCCTTTCAGAAAGTCCATGACCAGATACGCTTTTCCATCTGAAGAGATACCAAAGTCCAGGATCGAAACAAGGTTTGCATTACTGAGTTTGCCCAGTGCCAGCGCTTCTTTGCGGAATCTCTTCACACTTTCGGGGCTGCTTGCCAGATGCGCCTGCAAAACCTTCAAGGCAACATCTCGGCCAACAAGGATCTGTTTCGCCTTGTACACCGAGCTCATGCCACCTTTGCCCAACAAGGAAAGAATGTGGTATTTCTGATCGAAGATGGTGCCTTCGATGGAATCATCCGCTAACTGAGTTAGCTCATATCCATCATCGGGGCAGACAGTCACATCATTGTTGAACTGCTTGCCGCAACTCAAACAGACAGTCTTAACCCGAGCATTTCCACCTGGAGAAGAACTTTGATTGAGTAAATGGCTGCTATAGAGTTGCTCAAGCTGTTTTGTCGTTTCGACAGAAAGTCTCTGGGCTTCCGCCTTAGCGGCATCCACTGAATCAAGCGTTTTCAGACCACCAGCGACGGAGACTGCGATATAGGCAATAGCAGCCAGTCCCAAAAGGGCCCACCCAAACGCCTGGTCAAAATATCCAGCACTTACGCCAAGCCAGCGCAGCCACATAAATATTGGGATGGCAATCGCTCCTCCAGATAGCCTGCGAGCCAGCTTTCCGGCGATACCATCAGCAACAAAAATTGCTGTCACACCGCGATTAGGTTCGTGAAACAAATATGCCAGCGATAGCGAACCAAACAAAACAGCGCCGCTAATCGGCAATTTTATACAACTATATTTGATGCACAGAAACTCCGCACCGCCGGCGTTGATAATGACCGACGCTGAGCAAATCATGAACACCGCCAGCGCACAGATTTGCGAGACGATCAATCGTCTACCTAAAGTGATATTTGGCAGAAGCAGGCATAGAGAAAGCAGCATGAGTTCCACCGATACTGTAGGAGCCATCGGGGCGGGAAATCGCAATCCTTGAGAATCAGTTGACGGGCGCCACAACTCAAACTTCAAATCGAATTCAGCACCCATGATTGTTTCGGCAAAGGTGGCGGCGCCCGCAATCAAAACCAAAACGGCAAGCACTTTGCTGGCAATACCCATCCAGCGAAAAGATCGGCAGAAAGAAAGCAGCAGCATAGCCGTCGAAATCAGAACTAGACCGAGGCCAGTACTGGATGGCACATTTACCTGGTTAGGCAGCAGTTGCTTCAACGCTTCAATATCAAACATCCAGCCACAGCACACGACTGCACCAACGATGAACACGGCACCAAAGCAAATGCGAGCCGCTGTGCGATAGACAGACTCTAATTGTGGTTGTTCCTGACCGAATTGCGTCACTACTTCGCACCATTCAGAACAGACTCTATCGCCTGTCGATAAACTTCTGGTTTCTTCGCCCCTTGTAACTCTTTCTTTGGTCTGCGCTTACCTGGTTCAAACACAGCAACCAGAGGAACCTGATCCGTTCCATCGGACAAAAAGCAGGGAATTCCCAGGGATTTAGCCACCTTAATCGATTCTTGCAGATGGGCAGCCGCTGAATTCAGCTCGACATAGCGAATATTGTTCTCAAATTCCTTGGTCATCTGCTCCATAATCGGACGGACTATCGAACAGGCGTGTTTGCAGGAGTCGTCATACAACAGGACAACCAGAACCTGACGAGCAGCGCAAGGTTGCTCTTTTTTGCTCTCCTGTCCAACGGCCTGCGGTTCTGCCAGTGCTCCCATCGGGCAAAGCAGCGCCAGAATTAAGACAAATAGCGCCAGGGCGCTTTTAGCCATGTTGTTGTCCTCTCACTGTCCACCTACATACCCACAGGAGGGCTACGGCCAATCGAATCACGCTTGGCAACCCGGGGTGGAAACGCCCAACAAGGCATTCATTTCAAGGAACGGCGTTCAACATCGATTTAATAGCATCGAGAGAATCGTCCTCGGCGGCCGTACGTCCGATTCGTTGCTGCAGTTCCCCAAAGTTCAATACTCCGTCGCGCCTGGAAAGAATCTCTCCGTCTAAAACAATGCCGTTCGGCATGAAGTTGGCGGACCTAGCCAGTTCTGGAAATCTCCCCGTTATTAGCTCCTCGCCAGGCGATCAGAGTGCGCGTGAGTTATCACCGCACGATCGACTGGCTGCCACGGGTCGATATAAAAACCCCCTGCTTCGCAATTGAGGCCGTTCTCAGTTCCCAAAAGTAGCGCTCGCTCGGACATTCGTCAATATCTGACAAATGGATTGTCCAGTAGCTCGACTTTTTCTTCGTTGTTGAAGCAGCGCATTTCTTGCAGAATTTCGGTCGCTCCGAGAGAAGCCAGCACGACCCGAAGATCACCAACCTCTTGGATCCGTCGCCGCGCCAAAGTTGCAAACCCGACGGTCTCCCAATGGCGAGGTGTCCATCCGGCCTCAAGAGCGGCATCCGGGTCTGCAAGAATTGCTCTCATTATTTGTTGAAGCTCAATTTGCATATCTAATCTCGCTCTGCCAAACACCTCTACAGCAGTTCGGACGGCCTAACCGTCACCAAAGTTTCTCCAGAGAAGCAAGTTTAGTAACATACCAATTACCAAAGCTGCATACAACACCGATGCGCAAATGATAGAGAAACCCTTGGATGCACTGGGGGTTTCCTGAAAAGTAATCTCTAACAAAACGAAACTAACAAAACCTCAAGCGCGTCACCGGGCGAATCCTGTTGGGAAGGCCTAAATGTTGAAACGTGCTGGGGCACTTCGGTTAGCAATCACAAGCGGCGTCTTGGCGCTTTTCATTCAAACAACCTCGGTGCCAGCTACGGCATCCACACAAACGCATATAACCAAACAGGCACAATCCGCTCAGAGCACTCGCAATCAAAAAGCTTACGCCGCTGCCTGGGAGTCCATCCAACAAAATTACTGCGATCGAACGAAGCTCGATACTTGGGATGGCTGGCGCCATAAATTCGATGGCAAGCTTGATAGCGAGGGGAAGCTACAGGCAGCATTGGACGACATGCTTCACTCTCTATCGGATGATTACACCTTCTGCCTCACAGAAAAGGACATTCGGAGTTCTGAGAAAGAACGGAAACAGCCAAACATAGTTGATACACGTATCATGCCCGGCAATATTGGCTACCTCAAGCTTGACAACTTTTCATCCCGGGGTCTGGGATCACAGATGAAAAAGTCCTTGCAAAAATTGTCCAGAACGGACGGCATAGTGCTCGACCTTCGCAACAACCATGGCGGCTACATTGCCGCTGCACAGGAGATCTTTTCCATGCTGGTCGACTCTGGTCAATTCATGTCCTTCCAAGGTTTCCTTGAAGGAAAGCCGGACAATCAAACGGCAATTCTGCAGCGTCACCATTGGAAGGTATTGAAGAATAACCAAGTTACGACCGAAAGGCGCAGCCCAAATTTGATAGGCAATAAACCGTTACTGGTGCTGGTAAACGAAGATACTCGTTCCGCCTCGGAGATGCTGGCAGGCGCGCTCAGGGACAACGGACGAGCGATGGTGATAGGCAAGCAAACCTATGGTAAGGGTGTTCTGCAGGACACTTTCAGAATCAGTGATCGGCATGCCGTAAAAGTGGTCACGGCAAGATACTTCCTTCCTCTGGGCTCAAACATTCATGAAAAGGGCCTGGCTCCGGACATTGAACTTTCAGGCTCATCGCAAGCTCAGCTGAACCGGGCCGCCCAGCTTCTGTCCTCAGCAATAACCGAAGCGCATAGTAGCGGACGTCGGGTCCTTGCCGTCATTGAACAAACAGGCGCCAGGCTTTAGGAACTTTAAAAGCGCATGCTCGACTTTGACAGCTAGCGCGGAACTGAGGATTTAAAATGCCAATCATTAGAGAACGTGATCCGGACGTGGTCTATAGCAGAGCCCAGCGAGAGGACAGATGGGCCGCAGCTCTGCTGGTAGCACTTTTGCTCATAGTACTTGGCGTGTTTGCGTTCCTGGTGCTATCAACGGAAAACGATCGCGAGCGCTTGTTGAATCAGATGCAAATGCAGGAGCGAATGAATACACCTGAGCCACAGCAACCCATCATTGTTCCGGTGCCAGTACCAATGCCGGTGCCCTTCACTCAAACGGTCCCGCAGCCGGTACCGGTTCCAATACCGGTGCCAACCCAGTCTCCATCAACGGGCACTAACTCACCAAACTCTCAAAGCGCAAACCCTGGTCGTGACAATAGTGGGCGCAGCGCTGCTTCGGCGCAGCCTGAGACCCTAAGCCCGGAGACTCCAAACAGTGTCCCCCTAGACGAGCCGAACACTTCACCTGGCACATTACACAATGACGCTTCCGGTGAAGCACCACGCCCATAACCAACAGATTGGAGGAAAGAGAAATGGCCAACTCAGTCAACCGTTACTTCGAAGGGGTCTTGGTCGGCGGCATACTAGGTTTTGCGATCGGTCTTTTGACCGCCCCGAAACCGGGTGTTGAATTGCGGCGCGAGCTACAAGATTCTGCCGACGATATGTACAAGCAAGCCAACGATAACTGGATGGAAATTAAGGACAAAATGAGCGACCGCGTACAACCACTTAGCGAAAAAGCCGATGTCTACAAAGAGCGCGTCGTATCACAGGCCACTACTCTGCGCACAAGAGTCGCTGAGCAAACAAGCACCTTCAAGGAGCAAGCAGGGTCGTTGAAAGGGAAACTATCAGAGAAAGCGGCGGAGTTAAAGGAAAAGGCTGACGAGTTTAAAGATAAGGCCGGCAAAAAGAAAGAGACTGATGGCGCCGATCTACTCAACAACTACATGGGCAATAACTCCGGTCCGGTTTATACAGCAGGAAACAAAGTAAGTCCTGATGCGAGCACAACGCCTATGAGCGACGCCGGCTCGACTTACATTCCGAAAGACAACGGAAGCGCCGCAAACGGCTAGGCAACGAAATGATTAGCACCAAAGAGCGTCACATGGTGGCGCTTTTCTGGTTAGACAAATCGCGGGGAACAGCCCGTGCTGTTTTGCGTCGCTTCTTGGACATAGGTAGTGAACGAGGTCGCCATGGCAAGGTCGATATGGAACGGCATGATTAGTTTCGGCATGGTGAGCATTCCGGTAAAGATGTTCTCGGCCACCGAAAGTAAGGACATTTCGTTTAACCAAGTGCACAAAAAGTGCGAGACAAGAATTAGATACCAGAAGTTCTGTCCCCACTGCGAAGGCACCGTGGAACAAGACGAGATCGAGCGAGGCTATGAGTTCGCCAAAGGGCAGTACGTAATCCTGAATGACGAGGACTTCGAACAATTGCCACTTCCGAGCAAACACACAATCGAAGTGTCGGCATTTGTAAAACTGGACGAAATAGATCCAATTTACTTTGAAAAATCATATTACGTGGAACCAGACGAGGCGGCGACACGACCTTTCGTGCTCTTCATGCGTGCCCTGACCGACATGGACATGTTGGCCATCGGAACGGTCACTTTGCGCAACAAAGAACGGCTTTGTTCACTGCGTGCCATGGGTGGCACATTGGTTATAACCACGCTGCTGTACCCGGACGAAATTAGAATAAGCGCTGTTGAACCTCTACCAAACGTCAAAATCAACGAAAAAGAATTGCAAATGGCAACTCATCTTGTTGAACTGATGGAACAGGATTTTGATCCCGAACAATACAAGGATCATTATCGCGAGGCCTTGCGAAAAGTTATCGAAGCCAAGCTGGAAGGCAAGGAAATTGTCTATGCAGATGAGGCGCCGAAGGGCAAGGTTGTCGACCTCATGGATGCTTTGCGTGCCAGTGTCGATAATCTAAGATTGGCACGTGAATCAACGGAAGTACAAGAAAGCGAAGCTCGACCGCGCGCGCGTAAAGCAGCCACCACATCCGCCGGCACGGAAAAGGTCGCAAACAGAAGCACAGCAGCTCGGACCAAGTCCGCCGAGAAAAGCACAGCTTCTGCCACCGGTTCGCGCGGTCGTAAAAAGAAATCAGCTTAGATAAGTAATAGACGTAACTGAATACGTAGGAGATCAGCTTATGCCAGAAGAACTACTCGACACCGGCAATGCACTCGGATGGCTGCGAGCAGAACACGACCAAATCAGAGGTCTCTTGGGGAGCTGCTGGAGCAGCAACGATCCTGAGTTTACGAAACAAGCACTAATGCAATTGATGCTCGAATTGGAAATTCACGATGCCGTAGAGCGCGATGTCTTTTATCCGCTTGCAAAACGGCATATTTCATTGCATCTGCTGAGCGGCGGGACACAGGATAATCGCGATATTGACAGAGCGGCAGCGCGACTGAAGAACATACATCCATCTGAGTCTGGCTTTAAAGTGAATCTCAAAGAATTCAGCCGGCTGTTTCAGCACCATATATATGAACTAGAACAATATGTTTTCCTTCAGCTCGAGGGAGGCGATTGGGAAATGCACCAGCATCTAACCGCGGCGGCAATCCAGATGGACCACATCAAGGAACGGATACTGCAGCGCCGACAAGGACCTCGTGCCGGCGCCTCTCCCGCCGCGAATCAGCAACTGCGCGAAGCTCAGCAGATGGGCCGAAGTCTTCATGTCCCCCGCGATGTTGTGCCGCCAGTAGGAACGTCCGGATCCGACCAGTCCATATCCACGGAAGGCGATGTCATAGACATGGGATCACAGCGCATAGATCCTGGCAATGAGGACAGGAACGCGAGGTAGTAGGCACAAATGCTCAAAGAGTATGAGAGAAAACGGGACTTCAGCAAGACGCCCGAGCCGCCTGCGCGCAAAGCGGGCGCGTCTGGCGATCTTAAGTTTGTAATCCAAAAGCATTCGGCTCGTCGTCTTCATTACGATGTTCGTTTGGAGCTCGATGGAGTTTTGGTATCATTTGCGGTGCCCAAAGGTCCATCCGTCAACTCTGCCGACAAGCGATTGGCCGTCCATACCGAAGATCATCCAATTGACTACGACGAATTCGAAGGTTTAATCCCCGAAGGAGAGTACGGCGGCGGACCAATGATCATTTGGGACCGCGGTACGTACACACCTGATGCGGATGGCAAGACGTCCTGGGGTGATCGTAAGGAAGCTCAAAAGCGCATGCGCGAGGGCATGAAGAAAGGCAAGATCAGTATCTATCTTAAAGGCACGAAACTTCAAGGATCTTGGACTATATTTCACCTAAGCAAAACTGAGAAAGACTGGATAATGATGAAGCATAAGGATGCGTTCGTCGACACCGATCGAAACGTCACCTTGGAAGATCAATCCGTCGTCTCAGGCAAAACGATCGAGGAAGTGCGTAGCAACAGGCCGGCTTCTCATCCAATCATCGACGTGGGGAAGCTGCAAAATGCTAAACCCGGCAGCCTTCCATCCACCTATACTCCAATGATGGCCAGCCTCATAGACAGACCGTTTTCACAAAACGGGTGGATTTACGAACCGAAGCTGGATGGCATTCGCGCTCTTGCGATGATCAAGAACGGAAAAGTTAGTTTGACGTCGCGCAATGGGCTGAATCTGGCTGCGTCTTATCCAGGCATACTCGAGCAATTGTCACAATATAAACAAGACATGCTGATCGATGGCGAGATAATCGCCTTGGACGAACGAGGCAGACCATCGTTTCAAGCGCTACAACAACGATCCGGACTCACCAGGTCCTCAGATGTGACACTGGCTGAAAAATCTCGACCTGTTTTCTACTACGTGTTTGACATCATGCACCTCAACGGACGAAAGCTCGAGGCCGTCCCACTGACTGATCGCAAGACAATTCTCAAGCAAACTCTGGTACCAAGCGATACTGTCCGCTTAGTTGAAACACTTGGATCAGACGGGCTAACTGCCTATCAAGCCTGCATCGAAAGCGGCCTAGAAGGGCTTGTAGCAAAGCGGTTGGATTCTCTCTACGAACCAGGTCGCCGTTCGAAATCATGGTTGAAGGTTAAACCAACTGTTACTGCCGATTTTGTAGTTTGCGGTTACACCGCCGGTACCGGATCACGCGGCACCACATTTGGTTCCTTAATTCTTGGCTTTTTCGATGGTCAAGGCAATCTGGTCTATGCAGGCGGGTGCGGTACAGGTTTTGACCAACGAAGCTTGCAGCAGCTGCATAAACAAATCAAAGTTCTCGAAACGTCCACGTCGCCGTTTGCTGAAAAGGTCCCCGGCAAGAAAATTGTTTGGCTTAAACCAAACCTTGTAGCAGAAGTAAAATTTGCCCAGTGGACTTACGATTCGAAAGTACGCAGCCCAGTATTTGTACGCTTAAGAGACGATAAAAGAGCTGAAGATTGCACGCGTGATGAAATCGTTCGCGAGTTGATACAGGAACAACCGGAGGAAGCTGTCGTGAACAAGCCTTCTGAAATTCGAGCCGAGGTAGTTGATCTCGGTCAGAAACGTTCGGCAGAAAAAAGCCGTTCGAGCTTCGATAACCTTCAAATCGACATTGACGTTTTGAATCAACTTGAATCAGCTGACGATAAGCTGTTGGTGAAAGTCGATGGATCAAATTTAAGTTTCACGAACTTTAACAAGGAATTCTGGCCGGCCACAGCAGAGCACGTGGCCCTTACAAAGAGAGACTACGCACTGTATCTAACAAAGGTGGCGCCTTGGATTTTGCCACATATGAAAGACCGCCCACTGACATTTCTTCGTTTTCCCAATGGTATTCATGGTGGCAAGTTCTATCAAAAGCATTGGGACAAAGGACTACCCGACTTCGTCGAGCGCACACAGATTTTCGTCGGGCATGTCGGCGCGGCGCAAGAGTTTATTGTTTGCAACAACTTACCCACGCTTCTCTGGTTAGCTCAAATCGCCGATTTGGAAATACATACATGGCAATCGCGAATAAGTCCCGGCCCGGATGGACATGAATATGACCTCGACTTCGGCAGCAGCCTGGCCGCGCTTGAACAATCGTTGCTTAATTATCCCGACTACTTGCTATTTGATCTCGACCCGTACATTTACAGCGGTAAAGAAAAAGCTGGAGATGAGCCAGAGTTGAATATGCAGGGCTTCCGCCAATGTGCTGAGCTGGCGAAGTGGTTGAAGGCAATCCTTGACACACTTGGGATCGAAGCTTTTCTCAAGACAACTGGAAAGACCGGGCTTCATTTATACATTCCAATCGTTAGACAGTTCAACTTCGACGAAGTACGGGCACTATCGGATGCCATCGGACGAGTGGTCCTTAATCAACATCCAAATGATGTCACCATGGACTGGGCCGTAGTTAAGCGGACTGGCAAGACATTTCTTGATCACAACATGAATGCGCGCGGCAAGACACTGGCGTCTATCTACTCGCCCAGAGTGTCTAAAGACGCAGCGGTTTCGGTGCCCGTTCGCTGGGATCAACTCGATGATATATATCCGACCGATTTCACCATGAGAACGGTTCCTGACCTGTTAAAGAAGCAAGGTGATCTATGGGCGGATATATTGGACTCAAGACGGCACACGAGATTGGATTTACCGATGCGATGATGCTGGACGCAGTGCCTTTCCGATCACTTCGCGAAGAACGCCAGTGTATTCGTTTTCCCAGACAAGCTCAGTTTCACGTGCTCAAGTAATTAACGGCAGCGTATCGCACATATGTAGTTGCCTCACTGGTGCCAGTAGGCACGGTGCCGAAAGGTTTGTACTGGGACACTGAAGATCCCTATCACTATATCCGCACCACGCTAATTGATGGTGATGCCGAACATGAGCTTCTCGTTATAGGCGGAGAAGACCATCGAACAGGCCAGAAAGAACATCCCGAAGAAAGTTTTGCCTCTCTTGAGCAATGGTCGCGCCAGATGTTTCCTGTCATCAGCGACTTCACATACCGCTGGTCAGGGCAGATTATGGAAACTATTGACGGTCTGGCTTTCATTGGACATGATCCAGGCCATGGCAAAAATGTGTTTGTCGCAACTGGCGATTCCGGTATGGGTATGACGCATGGAACGATTGCCGGAATGCTAATTAGCGATCTGATTGTTGGCAACGAGAATCCTTGGACTGAATTGTACAATCCATCGCGAAAACCAGTTGCAGCCGCACTTGAATATATTGCCGAGAATGCAAATACGGGCTGGCAGTATACCGACTACCTGAGACCGGCAGATATCAAATCTAGCGCCGACATACCCTGCGGAGAAGGCGCCGTGATACGGAATGGAGCTGAAATTATTGCCGTTTATCAAGACCAATGCGGTAAAACAATTCAGTGCGGTGCAAAATGCCCTCACTTGGGAGGAATTGTGCGCTGGAATAGTGTCGAGAAAAGCTGGGATTGTCCTGCTCACGGCTCACGCTTCACGGCAACCGGCAAGGTCATAAACGGTCCGGCAAATAGCAATCTCAGACCGCTGCCGGAAGGCACCGGTGCGGATCAAGAAATAAAGACAACTGAGCTACCGCCTATGCCACCAGGCGACAGCGGCATAGAACCGCCCGCGACACCATAGCTGAAACCGTAATGGCTCCGGGAAGCACATTCCCGGAGCTCTAAACTTCAATTGATAGTGGCTCCGGGAGACCTTTGTCGAAACGACCCCGGAGCGCTAAACCTTTCAAGTGTTCCGCGCTTGTAAAATTCCTGACGCCGAATGGTGGAGCTGGTTCCAGTTAAAACTAGAAAACCCTCGACAAGCGGGGGTTCCATAGATGAAATTAGGGGAAACCGCGAAAGCCATCCGTATTAGGGCGTATGCGGTGCGTGACGATGCAGGTTCGTTGCTTCGGTAGTTTCAGGATTTATGATGTGTCCACCATGCTCTTTTTCAAAACGCGATTGGAAGATCTGTAGTGCTATTGCCACCGCAAGCAATACCAATAGCTGTAAAGTTAGCCAGGTCGCCAACAAACCACGCTGCCACAACGGCGTTTGATGCACCGGTCCGATTCGCACGCTGGATGGAATGCCTTGTGGATAAACTATCCCACCGGTACGGGGAGTTTGCACTTGGTTGTCTGTGCCCGTTCCCCCGGGACCTGTCTTCGCTTTGCGACCAGGCAGCTCGACTCCGGGAGTACCAGGCATATCAACGCCTACACTCGGTGGTGATACTCGCAGATTTTGGTTACTTGGATTGGCATACTCTTGTTCCAAAGTAGGCTGCTGAGGCATTTGGCTGGGAGCCGGAGTCTGCGAACCTTCTGGTGTCAATTGAGGATTTTGACCAATCGCCCCTTGCCCTGCCGTCATAGTGACCAAGGCAATTGCCAGCAGTGCTCCTTTTAACGTGTTTCTTGCAAACATACAAACCCCCGAATGCTCTCCTGCACTTCATTTGCATGTCCGGGACGACAAAGAGAGCTATTCGGTTCCATATGTCCAAGGCTCAAGCATGTGCCTACCATAGAGCCGTCGGGACGCCACGCGCCCGGACCATATCAAGCCAGCAGCGAAATCCTGTCTGCGCTTGTGCTATCGCTAGGTTCTATTACTGCAGTGTCTAAGATTTGGGAACCTGCCGGCAACAGACAGTCAGCGCCAATGACAGAGTTACGAATCATCGAGTTGGCCCCAATTACGCTGCCGGACCAAATAATTGCATCCTGCAACTCGGCACCGGGCTCAATAATGCAGTTATCGCCGATAACTGCATATCCGTTGATGCGAACCGAATCTGATATGCGGCTGTTGCGGCCAACTAAAATCGGACCAGTAATTTGTGTCTGCTCACTGATGGTGCTCTTTTCTCCGAGCCAACCCTGGGGTATTTGCTCACCCAAGATTTCAAGATCAATCATTCCATTTAAAGCATCTGCAGTAGAAGTTCTGTATTGACTAATCGTCCCGATATCGGACCAGTATCCCCAGACTTCGACTCCGAAAATCGGCAATCCTTTCTGAACCAACATTGGGAAGATATTTCGTCCAAAGCCGACCGGACCTGCCTCTGGCAAATATTGAAAAATCTCTGGTTCAAAAACATAGACCCCTGCAGACACAAGGTTTGACAAAGCTTCTTCCCGAGCGGGTTTTTCTTGGAAACCTTGAATGCGCCCATCGCGATCTAGCACGGCAACACCGAAACGCTCAACATCTATAACCTGTTTGAGCGCCACCGTCGCCAACGCACCCTTATCTTTGTGTTGCTTTACCACGTAAGTCAAATCGAGATCGGTGATAAGGTCTCCCATCACCACAATGAAAGTGCCATCCTGTAAAAATGATCGACAGGCCCTCACTCCACCGGCATCACCGGTTAGTTCTCTTTCGTGGACAAAATGCATCTCAATGCCGAGGGCGGCACCATCACCAAAGTACCGTGTTACCTTATCCGGAAGGTAATGGACATTTGAAACTGTGCGGGTAAAACCGTGTCTCTTCACTAGATTGACGAGGTGTTCCATCACCGGTCGATTACCAAACGGAACCATTGGCTTGGGAAACTGTCGGGTTAGAGGGTCTAAACGCGAGCCGACACCGGCGGCTAACACCATGGCTGTTAAACCCGAGCTTCCCATAGATTCCTCCTATCGACTGCTAAACTCATGAGCTTGCATTTAATTATAGTGTTCCCTTTGGCTTCTCCTTCAGCATTAGTCGGGAGCTTCCGGGAATTAACCATGGCAAAAAAGCAGTGACTGATACTGGCGAACTCTATGCCTTAGGAACCGCCGATCACGGTCGACGTCCATCAGATAGATGTTCCTGACTTGGAGGGTTGTAAATTGAAAGTTAGTGAGTTGATGAGCCCGGATCCGGCCTGTTGCACAATGGGCGATAGTGCCCACAAGGCCGCCGTAATAATGCGGGAGCTGAACGTGGGGATAATTCCGGTTGTCGATTCCGAGGAAGGGGGCAAACTTCTTGGCGTGGTGACCGACCGTGATTTATGTATGAAAGTGGTGGCAGATGGCAAAGATCCGAAGGCCATGCATCTTGAGGACTGTATGACCACCGCAGTTGTGACCTGCGCTCCTGATGATGATGTTGAGACAGTTATGCACTTGATGCAAGAGAATCAAGTAAGAAGAATCCCGGTAGTCGGAAAGGAAAATCGAATTGAAGGGATCGTATCAACAGCAGACATAGTTTTATGCGGCGAGCTCGCTGCCGAAGAAATCGATGAAACGATGCGCGACATTTCAGAACCAAACTTTGAAGAGTTCGAACATTTAACACACTTAAACGTAAAAACAATTGAGAGCTAAAAGCGAGTGTTCGGTAATTCGGATGTCGATTGATTCCCGGCCCTTGCAGGAGCCGCGGCAGGATTTCCGGTAACTGGATTTGTGTCGCCTGGTGCTAAGGCCGCTGGTGTGGCTTTAGCTTGGGCCGCAGTCGGTGAGGGTACTGCGAAACGCTCCGGCGTAGACCCTAAAGGCATCGTCAAAGCCTTGATACGATGGATTACGGGCGCGGCAGCTGAATCATTTTGCGGTTCCAGCGGCTTCGGTGTGGCCATCAAAGGATCTTTAAGTGATTCAGTTGGAACAGAAGAG
>JADYXS010000252.1 GCA_021772155.1 Candidatus Obscuribacter sp. | reverse complement strand
GTGTAGGACATAGCTGCTACCTCCTATTAAGGGTTAGCTTTTAGTTGCTGACTTTTAGTTGCTGACTTTTTTATTATAGTTCTTTTGACACATTTATGACTGCCGTAAGTAAGCTGTAAAGGCTTTTTTAGACAATTTAATCTCAAAAAGATTTATGTGTGCAATAATCAAAGCAGGAGCAAATAAGTGCTCCTAATGCGTGATCTAAAATGAACTTAGGTTCGATTGGATTCTTTGCAACGGAGGTGGTAATGATGCGAGTAGAGCTTGTCTATTCACCTGGTGTGACAAATTACAAGGAACTTCTTGAGTCACTGCAGATGGTAATTGCCGAAGAGCGGTTGCCGCTGTCGGTGCAGGTCATAGAGGACACGTTGTCGCAGCTAGAGTTTCCAGCGGTGGCTGCAGTACGAGTGTTGACCATGTCTGGTCAAGGAAGGACTTTGCAGTATTTCAACGACGGTAAATTCCATCCTTGTTGGGGTGTCTCACTTTCCACTCGCTGTCTTGAAAGCTTACACGAATTCATCTGTAGGGCGTGGCGTGAAGTCACGGTCGAGCCAATTGTTCAGATTCACAGGCAGGTGGCGTAGTACATATTGTAAGACGAACCGTATCGAGATTTTGAGGCTAGAGAGGACAGACAAACCAGGGTGTTATTTGCAACGGATGAACTCAAACCCAGGGATAAAGAGAGCTTGCACCAATGGCCTGAGCACGTGTCAGGGCATGACTACTTTCAAAGGCAATTTTCATGACAGCTAAACAGCCGCTCCTATCCGTTCAGAATCTACACGTCAAAGTTGAGGACAAAGAAATCCTCAAGGGCGTCGATTTGAACATCTATGCCGGTGAAGTACACGCGATCATGGGACGCAACGGCTCCGGCAAATCGACACTGTCATACACGCTGATTGGACATCCTCGTTATGTAGTCACCGAAGGAAAAATTCTTTTCAAAGGTGTCGACATCGTTGAGATGACACCAGACCAGCGGGCGCGGAACGGCATGGCGCTAGCATTCCAATATCCTGTGGCCATTCCTGGTGTATCGGTTTCCAATTTCCTTCGCGCTTCCGTTAAAGCAATCCGCGGCAAAGATGTGCCGGTGAAAGAATTCAGACAAGAATTGAAAGCGCAGATGAAGAAACTCGGCGTCGCCGACGAATTTCTTGGACGCTATATCAATGATGGTTTTTCCGGCGGCGAAAAGAAAAGAATCGAAATTCTTCAATTGGCACTTTTGAAACCGGCATTGGCTGTGTTGGATGAAACCGACTCAGGATTGGATATTGATGCATTAAAGATTGTTTCGGAAGGGATCAACAATCTGTCAAATCCCGAAACAGCAATTCTCTTAATTACGCACTATCAGCGTATTCTTAACTATGTGGAACCACAGTTCGTCCATGTTTTTCAGGATGGTCGTATCGTCAAATCTGGCGGTGGCGAGTTATCCAAAGAACTGGAAGCACGTGGCTATGACTGGGTATTACAGGAACTTACGTCTTCGGCTGTTTCATAACAATCAAGACGATGGAGGGGATCATGTCTGCGGAACTAATTCAAGATCAAACAATCGGCAATATTGGAAACGATTACTCTCAGTATGGTTTCCAGGACAAGGAAGATTACATCTTCAAGTCAGGCAGAGGTTTAACCAAAGAGATCGTCACCAAGATCTCTGAAATGAAAAACGAACCTGAGTGGATGCTCAAGTATCGTCTCCGCGCCCTAGATATTTTCCTCAAGAAACCGATGCCTAGATGGGGTAACTGCAACCTTCTCGACAGTATCGATTTCGAGAACATCTTCTATTTCGTTCGTTCTTCAGAAAAAAGTGCAAAAAATTGGGATGACGTTCCGGAAGGCATCAAACAAACATTCGATCGGCTTGGCATACCTGAAGCTGAACGCAAATTCCTGGCTGGCGTCACAGCTCAATACGAGTCGGAAGTCGTCTATCACTCCATTAGAGAGGACCTATTGGCGCAAGGCGTGATCTTCTTGGATATGGACTCAGGATTGCGCGAACACGAAGACATTATCCGCAAGCATTTTGGCACAGTTATTCCAGCTGCCGACAATAAATTTTCCGCATTGAACTCGGCTGTTTGGTCGGGCGGAAGCTTCGTCTGGGTGCCAGAAGGCGTCAAGATTGAAATTCCGTTGCAAGCATATTTCAGAATCAACGCTGAAAACATGGGGCAATTCGAAAGAACATTGATCATCGCCGAACCAGGCAGCTTCGTTCATTACATCGAAGGTTGCACGGCACCAACGTACTCAACAGACTCACTGCACTCGGCTGTGGTTGAATTGATCGCGCTGCCAGGCTCCCACATTCGTTATACAACGATTCAAAACTGGTCGAAGAATGTGTACAATCTGGTCACCAAGCGAGCAGTTGCCCATGCTGATTCGAAGGTTGAATGGGTAGACGGCAACCTCGGTTCGAAGTTGACCATGAAATATCCATCCATTCACTTGGTCGGACCAAGAGCTCATGGTGAAGTGCTCTCTATCGCTTTTGCCGGAGAGGATCAACATCAAGACGCTGGCGCAAAGATGGTGCACGCAGCACCAGATACGACATCACTGATTATCTCCAAGTCGATCTCAAAGAACGGCGGAAGAACCTCTTATCGTGGATTGGTGAAAGTCTATCCAAACGCCACAGGTTCCAAATCTAGCGTTAAATGTGATGCGCTTCTAATGGACGAAAAATCCAGGTCTGATACATATCCAACCATGGAAATTGACGAGAAAGACGTCACCATTGAACACGAAGCTACCGTATCAAAAGTCGGCGAAGAACAATTGTTCTATCTAATGAGCCGAGGTTTGACCCAAGACGAAGCGACCGCCATGATCATCAATGGATTCTTCGAGCCGTTCACTAAAGAACTGCCGTTGGAATACGCTGTTGAACTGAACCGGCTAATTCAGCTTGAAATGTCTGGTTCGGTGGGGTAAATATCGTGATCTCTTATATCCACTGTCGCCAAGTTTTTTGATTTGGTGCTCTATATTAGCGCTCTAGAGTAAATGTGGAATCAAGGAAAGGCAAATGTCAGAGTCGAAATTGATAAACACCTTCGCACGGGAGCGAGTGGATAATTTGGCTTCCCAAAACGGCGAGCCGTCTTGGTTGAAGGAGCTGCGCGTCTCATCTTGGGAAGCTTACCTTCAAACTCCAATGCCAACCGGTAGAGATGAAGGTTGGCGCAAGACAGAAATAGATAGTCTCGATTTATCTACTTTGAACGCTATCGATCTTTCTACAAAAAATGATCTGAAAGCGAAATTGCCAGATTGGTTCGAGACGGCTTTGACCTTTTTCGATAATCATTCAGGCGTAGTTGCTGAAGTCGGACACTCATCAATTTCAGCCAAGCTGTCAGCTGATCTAGTCAGCCAGGGCGTTATCTTTTGCTCGATTAAACAAGCCTTGCACGATCACGCTGAATTAATCCGTCCGTATCTTTCAAAAATCGGAAGCGATCAAAAATTCGTTTTGATGAATAAGGCCTTGTTCAACAGCGGAACGTTTTTGTACGTGCCGGCCAATGTGGAAATCGAAGGTCCATTCGTCAGCTTGACGCACTTCACTTCCTTGAATGGAGCACCGAACGGCGTTGCTATATTCCCGAGACTGATCGCTGTATTGGGCAAGCACAGCAAAGCTAGCCTGGTAAACGTCTTGAGTTCAGAACAAGGTAAAGAATCCAAATCCAGCTCGCGTTCACTGGCCAACGCGCTTGTTGAAGTGCATGTTGAAGCCGGTGCCAAGTTTGAATATCTCGAATTGCAAAAATTCGATGACAACGTCTTTGCGATCACGAGAACTCACAATCAAGTCGAGCAAGATGCTGTCATCAAATCGCTGACAGTGGCAATAGGCGGCTCGCAACTAAAGGGCGATATAGTCACAGTGCTCAACGCTCACGGAGCATCAAGTGATTTGCAAGGCATCGTCCTTGGTGACACGGACGAACATTATAGTTTCAACACGATTCAAAAGCATAATGCCCCTAATACCACATCCAATATAAACTTCAGAGTCGCTTTGAAGGGCAATGCTCAGTCTATCTATCAAGGAATTATCGAAGTTGCGAAAGTGGCCCAGAAGACAGCCGCATTCCAGAGCAACAAGAACCTGCTATTGGGAGCGGAGGCGCGTGCCGACTCTATTCCTAAACTCGAAATTCTTGCTGACGACGTGAAGTGCTCACACGGAGCTACTGTTGGTCCTGTCGATCGCGAACAAATCTTCTACTTGATGAGCCGCGGCTTGGCAGCACCAGAAGCAGAAGAATTGATCGTTACCGGTTTCTTTAGACAAATTTTGGAAGCTTGCACAATCGGTCGCGCGAAAGAATGGGTTTACGACGTGTTAGCTGAAAAAATCCATCAAGTTTAGGAGTTTAAATGAGCGCTGATTTCAGCAAAGTAGCAAACAAAGCCGATGTTCCGGTGGGTCAGGTCAAGGTCTACACCATCGCCGGAAAGCGCATAGCTGTTTGCAACGTGGAAGGAAAATTTTTTGCCGTAGCCGATCTTTGTACGCACGACGGTGGTCCTCTTGGTGAAGGCGAGTTGATTGAAAACACGATCGAGTGTCCCCGCCACGGCGCGCGCTTCGATGTAGCAACCGGAGCTGTTGTGTGTATGCCTGCTGTCGTTCCGATAGCAACATACCTATGCGAAGTGCGTGAAGATGACTTGTGGATCGGTGTTCCAGCCAGCGCAACTAAGTAAAAGGTCAAGATAATGTTCGACAGCAAAACAATACGAAAAGATTTTCCAATCCTCGATCGCATGGTGAATGGGCGCAAACTGGTCTATCTCGACAGCGCCGCGACCTCGCAAAAACCAACAAGCGTGATCAATGCTCTGACTAATTATTATGAGAACTACAACGCCAACATCCATCGCGGTATCCACACACTGAGTGAGGAAGCGACCGAAGCGTTCGAAACGACAAGAGAAAAAATTCGACTTTTTATTGACGCTGCTGAAAACCGCGAAGTGATTTTCACAAAGAATGCCACTGAAGCAATCAATCTTGTCGCGCAAACATGGGGACGACAGAATGTTCTCACTGGCGATGAAATCGTGATCACACCGATGGAACACCATTCCAACTTCGTGCCGTGGCAACAGCTGGCTAAGGAGCGCGAAGCCAAGCTAGTGTTCTTGCCTCTCACCGACGATGGCCAAATTGACTTGCCCGCGGCAGAGAAATTGATCAATAAAAAGACACGCGTCGTTGCGGTCACCCAAATGTCTAACGTGCTTGGCACAATCAATCCGCTAAACGAGTTGGCGAAGTTGGCGCACCACGTCGGCGCCGTCCTTTTCGTTGACGGAGCACAGGGTGTACCACACCTGCCAACGTCTGTGCGCGAGTTGGATTGCGATTTCATGGCATTCTCACTGCACAAGATGCTGGGACCAACCGGTGTTGGCGTTTTGTGGGGAAGGGAAACATTGCTCGATGCCATGCCCGCTTATATGACCGGCCCCTCTGTGCCAACATGAAGTGAGACGGATTTGGTTGAGAGTTTAGTGTAGCGATCTGAGAAGAGTGGGCAGGTTTTATCCGCCATGATCTTCCGGGCTTTGCTATGCCGTTGGAGAGGGAATATCAATGTTACAGGATGCAGACACTTCACTGGCCGGGCACACAGCATACTGGAGTGAGATAATTACAAAGGCTAGAGATAATCGCTTGGGTGTGACAGCTTATTGCGTCGCCAATGAGATCTCTAAATCTAATTATTACCTCTGGTTTCGCCGCCTGCGAGATCAGCATCCAGAGTGGAAAGAAGACTTGTCGCACAATCCAGCAAAGAAGAAACAGAAGAATCGTCGTGCCGGTGTTCAGGCGCAGAAACCCACAGAAGTTGTAGAGAAGGCCAAGCGCAGGACTTTTCCTGCTGTCGACAAGGCAAGAATTTTAAAGGCGGCAGCCAAGGCCCCGGCTGGCCAGGTGGCGGCTCTTTTGCGTCGAGAGGGAATCTATACATCGCACCTACAGCAGTGGCGCGCAGAGGCTGGTGAGGCTGCTCTTGAGCCCAAGCAACGAGGTCCTTTGACTAATCCATTAACGG
>JADYXS010000251.1 GCA_021772155.1 Candidatus Obscuribacter sp. | reverse complement strand
TTTTGACACGCTACCGCCCTGCGGTCGATTGGACGATCCGCTGAGCCCTTGGCGCATTGGGTTGTTCGTCGCCAATGACCGGCAACGATTGCGCACTTCTTTGAAGCCTAAAGCCGCACAGCCAACTGACTTCGCGGCAGCACGACTTCACGCGAGGTGCCGAGAAACTCTAGCAGCAGGCGCACGCGATCCATGCCTTCCTGCAACACGAACACGCCATCAAGTCCGGAAAACGGGCCATCAGTCAGGCGAACGCGCTGTCCCGGCACAAGGTCGGGCGCATCAAGACGAACGAAGCCGTCTTCAACGTCGATCCGACTGCGAATTCGCTCGATCACCGACGCGGGCACTTCTGCCGGAATGCCACCAAACTTGACCAGACCAAGGGCGCCGCGTGTGGATCGTACGGGCGCAAGCGAGGTCTGGTCTGGATCAGCGCAGAGGAACAGGTAGTTGGGAAACAGGCACTCGACGCGCGTCTTCAAGCCGCCTAACGAGCGCATGCGGCGTCGCAGTCGCGGAAACAGGCATTCGTAGCCCTGACGAATCAAGTGCTCATGAGCAATTGCCTCGGAGCGAGGCTTGGTAGCAACGGCAAACCAGACGTACACGCAATCCCCTGCGATGCGTTCAACTCGTGAACGCAGAGTAGCGCGTCGCCATGCGGCGGCGCAACAACAAGTAACGATGCTGAGCTCGCCCAACCAAAGGATATCCCTTCGCTTGGAAACAGACAGTTGATTAGACAATCCTTAAATATCGCGCCGCAGTTGGGTGTTCCGCAAGCTCAGATTCCTAATTATCCAATTCCCAACAGACATTCCAGGAATTTCAATTATTTTATAGGTCACGAATGAGATTAATCCCGAAACTATAAGTACAGCTGTCAGAAATACTAAGAAACCAGCATCACCATGCAAGTCAGCCAACAACGGCACACTCCGCAGTAATCTGATGACGTAAAAATGAACGAGATATACGCTGAAGCTAATTTTTCCAATAAAAACGATCATGTTATTGACTAGAAATTTTATCGACCCGCGGGACAGTGCTAATGTAAATAAAACGAATCCTATGCCACAAATAAGACTTTGAGGAAACAAATCCGCAGTAGTTCTAACCATTAATGCAGCGAATAATACAATTATTGAATACGAAAGTAGCAACCACGAGTTGTCTCGCTGCAACAATTTAGCGTCTAAAATTTGAAATGTCAGGATTCCTAAAAGGAATATCTGCAATTGAGAAACGAAGGAGAAGCCCACGAATGCTTCGGCAACATACCTTTGCTCATCGCTGTACTGTGCACCAATGAATTTTCCGACAAATATCCGAAAAATAGCGCTTGTACATATGGCTATTGCTAAGAACGCGGCAGTCTTTCTCGGCGTGGAACATTTCGAAAATATAATCGGAAAGATTAAGTAAAAGCTAAATTCCGCAGCGATAGACCAGCCACCCGGAACAACCGCATTTATTGACTCTGGATGCCAGCCATGCAAAAAAGCAAAAGTGAGAATTAATTGCCATGCGTCAATTCCGTTGGGAGCCCAATATTGTGGTCCAAAACCATCTATCAATCTATAACATATTGCCGCCAACCAAAAGGCAGGTGCAATTCTAAAAAATCTCCTGATGTAAAATTCTGCAACCCATTTATGTTCATTTTTCGACCGACTTTTTACTGAAAAACACAAAGCAAGCGCACTCGCAACAAAGAATAGTTGAACTCCATTTCTGCTCGCGCTGGCAATAGTACGCAAAAGCACTGAATCTGGGGAAACCTGCATACCGCAATGCGTCATGAGTACACCGACGATCGCGTACCCGCGAAGCGCGTCAATATAGTGCATTCTTGGTGCGCCAGTACTTTCCTGCATTTAAATTTGTCTCATCGTGTACATTTGATTTCGGGTCTGCGCTACTAGCGTACCCGCAACCAGAAACTTGTTGGCGTAGCGCCCGGGAATGCATCCATCATTTGCCCAAGCTCAGGCGAAAACGCCGTATCCATTGCCGCCCGGTGCTTGCAGAAGAGATAGTTGCCTGGCCATATCACTTCAAACTTGGAGTTGAATGCAAGAAATGCCTGCAGCAGGTACTGCTCGTTCCAGTACCAGCGATTCTTCGCATAGCTCGCGGGATAGGCCTTGGGCAACGATATGTCGTGGATGTGGACAAGGACTCCCGGGACCAGCCGAGGGAGAATTTCGCAGAACTCCCAGCACACATCTCCGCCTGCTCTCAGCGCGTGAGTAGAGTCAATAAACAGCACGTCTCCTGCCTGCAAACTCTCAAACAACGAGAGTGGGACGTTCTGCACCCGTTCCTTGATGAGCGACACCTCGGGAACTGAACCGTCCTGCAGATGGGCTACGGGAAAGGGTTCGACACACAGCAGTCGCGTGGGGTCGCCACCCTCTGAAATATTTCGACGGATCGCGCTGGCAGCCAACAGCGTTGAGTTGCCAGAGCCAATTTCTATGACAGTCCTCGGCCGAAACTCACGAATTACAGCGTAGTAGACATTTCCGTCAACGGCCATGAAGGTACCGTTGGCGAGAAAGTATCCAAGTGAGTTCGACTTCTCTACAGGAAAGTCGCTGAATTCCGATTTGTACTTGTTGACCACATCCGTGAGAAAGCCTAGGCAGGCGTCGTCGTCGATTGAAATGCCGGGAAGTTCGCTTTCCCGCTGCGCGAATTCCAAATCAAGCTCGTCCGGAATAGGTAGATTGTAGTGCGCCCTCAGGCAGTACCGGTCGTAGGCCTTGAACGAATCGAACAGCTCATCGTCTGAAAGAAACGTCGACATCGCCCACGCTACCTGCTGCGGATGGCGGGTGGCTGCGCGCCGGAGCAGCCAGCGAAGCAAACGGATCTTAAGCGGTAGTTTGGCCAAATTGTTCTTTCCCAGCGCTGCTTCACCATCGGTCAAGGTAATCCCCTATTTCTAACAGTCGTTGAAAGTGCAATTGTCGCTTGCTCTCGCGCTGAGTTGAAGGTGCTCAATGGTTCACCAAATGGACGGATGACAGGTGTGACTCGCCACAGGTAGGCGCGTCGAGGCAGCGTCAGGCTAGCCGCCCAGCTAGTTTCTTGATCGCATCAAACGCGGCACGTCTAAATTTGGACGCGGTGGCGGTCAATTGGGCGATCACTCTTGCGCGGTAGAATTTGAATGCATGATGCGCAGAAGGTTCGAGAAATTTATAGCCCCAATAGTCCAGCACGGCAGCATTCGCCTTGAGAACCGTGTTTATCTGGCGTATTTCGTTCGGCGACAAGTTGTTAATTTTCCTTTCGTTTAGATCTACAACTCCTCTCTCAACAAGCCCATCGATAGAATGAACCTTGAAGCTTTGTGCATGCTTCAGCTCGCCTATCTGAGGAAGAAAGGATTGAATTCTTTTGGCAATGGCCTCTGGATTTTTGACCATCTCTTCATAGGTAAAACAAAGTGCGGAGCTTAATTTTTCCGCGTTTTCCATCTGCTGCTGCAAACAACGAACTGTAAATTCTGCGGCAATTTGAGGACTGAATCCATTTCGACGAATAATACCCTCACAGTGGGCGTATGGATTTCTGACCATAATTATGAAATGGACCGGGTTAAAGTGCTGGAGGATTTCCTTTGTCCGAATAATATTAGGTGGGCTTTTCTCGATCAGCAGCGGTTTTTGCTGGTCCCAATAGTCGGTCCAAACTTGTTTGATCCTTGCCCAAGGAAGAACCACATCGGCGTCCCAAGGCGCCTGCCTCATGACTTCTTTCAGTTCTGGAAGAAATTGCCCCTCACTAGGCAGCGCTGATACGGCGCTGGAGGTAGAAATCAGCTTCCAGAGCACTGTAGAACCTGAAAACGGCGGACAAAGTATGAAAACGTACGCGTTCATGGGAGGCGAGTTCAACTCCGAACAGCAACACGCTTCTAGAGCGCTTCTCCGAAGACGTCGGAAGGCATGCGATAGTCCAGTGTCTTACTAGACCCCCTATTGATTCGTAGCTCGACGAGTGTATTCGAAGCCGAAAGCCATCATTGTTGTTGTGTCCATGGGCAATAGTAACCGGCCGCTAACTGTGTCGCCCCATCAAACGGAGCGCCGCCTCACGCAATCCACCCGCAACCGGGAGCATGCCCTAGTTGCAGGCGCGGACAAGCGCTTTCTAACGCCCTGCCTTCAACAGCGCATCAAAATATGTA
>JADYXS010000250.1 GCA_021772155.1 Candidatus Obscuribacter sp. | reverse complement strand
GCCTGTATGGAAATTGTCTGCAGATGTGGTGCCGCCGAAAGGCATGTCCAGGTGGGTGTGTGGGTCAATGCCGCCTGGTATCACCAGCTTGCCTTTGGCGTCGATCACTTTGTCCACGGGCAAATCGAGACTTTTACCGATGGTTGTTATCGTTTCTCCATCGATGAAGATGTCCGCGTAATAATCATCGACAGCAGTTACGATTCGACCGTTCTTGATTAGTGTTTTCATGGCAAAGACCTGCACTGAAGTTGAGGTGGGTACTTAGATTCCCCGCAAAAATACCTTCAATAGTAACGGAATCTCGGGAAGGCATGATGTTTTGCGGTGAACATTAAAGGAAGTTGATGTGCAAAATGACAGCACTGGCGAGGGTTGAAGACGGTTGTATGAGCTGCTTGAACTTTTTTGCTATATCTATCGTTCATGCATTGGATGTCTGGTGAAACCCAGAATTAATGCGGTCCTCCGAGGATGAACCCAGCCATTTAACGTGTTGTTACCAGCTACATGCTAAGACTATTGCGTTGGTCCGCGAATGGACTTTTCGCTTCGGAACGGACGAGGAAGTTTTGCGTTGAAAGCGGTCACTACCGAGGTTATCTCCGAGGTCCGGAACCGAGCAAGCATTGTTGAGATTGTCTCTGACGTTGTTGTGCTCAAACGTACTGGCAAGACCTACAAAGGGCTCTGTCCTTTTCACAACGAAAAAACGCCCTCGTTCCACGTCAATCCGGATCGAGGCATATTTATTTGTTTCGGCTGTGGCGAGAAGGGCGACGTCTTCGCTTTTGTTCAAAAGACCAAATCGCTTGGGTTTGGCGAGGTAGTGCGCGACCTTGCGCACCGTTTCGGTGTCCAGCTGGTTGAGACGACCGAAGATAGGCGTGATTACGACCGTCGCACGCTAATTCTGATGCTGTACCAGCAGGCAAGTGAGTATTTCCGTCGTCTTCTGCGTGATCCCTCAGAAGGTCTGGTCGCTCGCGATTATCTGAATCGCCGTGGCGTGACTGAAGAAATCATCGAGCAGTTCCAGCTCGGTTATGCACCGAACACCTGGGATGGCCTGCTGACGTATTTGACGAGCGCCAATAAAGTAACGCCGGAAACTCTGGCAGAAGCTGGGCTGGTCCGTCACAAGCAAGAAACAAATCGTCATTACGATCTGTTTCGTCATCGGCTAATGATTCCGATTCATGACGATCAAGGAAGAGTCATCGCATTTGGTGGCAGAACCCTCTGTGATGATCAGGTCAAGTACATCAATTCGCCGGAAAGCCCCATCTACATCAAAGGCGATCACCTGTTTGCTTTTCACCAGGCCAAAGAATCTATCAAGCAACGGGACGGCGTGATTGTCGTTGAAGGTTACTTTGACGCTATTACCGCACACCAGTTCGGCTATTCGCAGACAGTGGCAACCCTTGGTACGGCGCTGACCGAAAGGCAGGCCAAGCTGCTGGTTCGCTACACCGAAAGCAAGCGTGTTTACATGTGTTTTGACGCTGACGCCGCCGGCGAAAAGGCCGTCACTCGAGGCACCCAAACAATCAGCCAGATTGCCGAAGGCATAGGTATTGAGCTCAAGGTTATTCGTGTACCGGGCGGCAAGGATCCAGATGAGTGTTTGCGCGGAGATGGGGAAAATAGTGGGGCTGCCGCATTCGAGCAGGCGCTGAATACGGCGCAGCTACTTATTGAGTATCGGCTGGACCAAGCGGTGGCGGGCATTGATATCAAGACGCACACCGGGCGCATTGATGCCTCACGGCTTATCGTTCCCATCCTGGCTGATATCAAGAACGCTGTCGGGCGCGGTGAATACATTCGCCAGTGGTCGATGCGCTTGGCCGTGAAAGAGGAAGACCTTCTGTTTGATGTTGGGCAATTCCGACGCAGTAGTCGTGCAGCTTTCCAATCTCCGCAAGATGGTCCTGCGCGCTCCAGGGCTGCGCAAAAGAACGCCCCCAAAGCTGGGTATATAGAGGCCGAGCGAACTCTTCTAGCTCTCTACTTGATGTCCAAAGACGACCATCAAGCGGTGCAAGAGGCGCTCAACGATGAAAAACTCGTTCAACCGATTCATCAACGAATCAAAGAGGCAATTGATGGAGTAGGCAAATTCACTACGGTTGATGATTTTCAATATCGCCTGATGGACAGGCTTGCCACAGACGCCGAGGCTTCGAAGATTCTGGTTGACGTAATCATGAAAGTCGAGGAGCTGACGAGGCAGAATTCCCCTCGGGAGGTTATCCTTAAGGAAGCAAGGGCGCGTATCTTGAAGGAAATCATCACGGAAGGGCAAAATAAGCTGCGTGCTTTGTTGCCAACGGTTTCACTGGACGAGGAACAAGCCCAATTGCAGAGTAAAATAATCCAATTGAAGCAACTTGAGACACAAATGCTGCGCTGTGCTCAAACAGACGACGAATTAGCCGACTTTAGGCGCAGAATCGACTCCTTGCTACTGGAGACCATACGGTGAGCAGAAATCGGGATAAAGAAGACAGCTTCATAGATAACTTAGACCGTCTTGAAGAGGCGGGTAAGCGTCGTGATCGCACGGATCTAGAAGAGCTGCTCGTCGACGAAGAGGAAAGTGATATTCCGCAAATCGCTGCAGCGGCAGTCGAAGGTGGAGAGCCGGCATTCCTCGATGACGAAAAACTTGACGGAGATTCGCCGGAATTCGTCGAAGAAGTTTCCAAAGGTCTTTCATCGGATGATCCGGTGCGCATGTATTTGCGCGAAATCGGGCGCATTCCGCTGTTGACAGCGCAACAAGAAATTGAGCTGGCTCGCAGAATTGAGATGGGAGGCGCAGACGGCGCCATAGCCAAGCGTAAGCTAACTCAAGCGAACTTGCGCTTGGTCGTTTCAATCGCCAAGAAGTATGTTGGCCGTGGCATGCTGTTCCTCGACCTGATTCAGGAAGGGAACCTGGGATTGATACGAGCTGCCGAAAAATTCGATCACTCGCGGGGCTATAAGTTCAGTACTTATGCCACCTGGTGGATTCGTCAGGCCATCACTCGAGCAATCGCCGATCAGGCTCGCACCATTCGCATTCCTGTGCATATGGTCGAGACAATCAATAAATTGAAGAAAATCACACGCAAGCTTGCGCAGGATAAAGGACGTAAGCCAACCGAAGAAGAAATCGCTGAAGCGATGGAAGTAACGGTGGCAAAATTGCGCGAGATTGTGAAGGTCGCACAGGAGCCTATCTCGCTTGAAACGCCGATCGGTAAAGAAGAAGATAGTCGCCTTGGCGACTTCATCGAAGACCGTGAGGCCGAAACACCGGCATCGTCCGTAACGCAGGAACTCTTGCGCGAGGACATCATCGAAGTGATGGCTGGTCTTTCACCGCGAGAACGTGATGTGCTGAGACTGAGATTCGGCCTTGACGATGGACGTCAGCGCACGTTGGAAGAAGTCGGACAGCTTTTCGGGGTAACCCGCGAGCGGATCCGACAAATCGAAGCAAAGGCGCTACGTAAACTGCGGCATCCAAACAGAAGCCGACGCTTACGTGAATACATCGACTAACCTGGGAGCGTCGCGTGCTTGCCTGGGGCGCCGGCGTCCCGCCGGCATCTGAATTGTAGGGGTGGCGCATGGCGCCACCCCTTTTTATGTTGTTGCCTGGGAGCGCCAGCGTCCCGCCGGCATCTGATTGAAGTTGTAGTGGCAGCATCTTATGCTGCCATGTTCTGAATGCTAATACTACAACGAAGCCGGCGGGACGCCGGCGCTCTCAGGCAAAGAAATACAAGCCGGCGGGACGCCGGCGCTCCAGGCAAAGAAATGCAAGCCGGCGGGACGCCGGCGCTCCCAGGCAAAGAAATGC
>JADYXS010000249.1 GCA_021772155.1 Candidatus Obscuribacter sp. | reverse complement strand
GTCAAAAACCATTCCGAAGTGATCCTCGTTCCGTTTGACGAGTTTTCCTTCCCTATCCTGAACGGTCAAAGAGTATTTGCCATCCTTCTGATGAATTGAAAGAACCGTGATTTCATCGGCGGTGCGTGGGTCGATTGCAACTGGTGTCTTTAGTGTGTATTCTGTTTCACCTGTCGTTCGGTTAGTAACTCCCGGCTCAAGATTGCCACATTGAACAGTACCGGCCTTCACGTTCTGAACGACATCTGCCACTGCGTTCAATGTTGATAAGGCCACATCGGGATCGTACGCCGGCGGAGTTACAGCAAAGGCTGAAGATTCCGGAACGAAGTTTGCAGCTCTCAATTCCTCAGGTGTCAATAGCCCTGCTTTGCGTAAGAAAGCAATCGCACGATGGTCCGCTAGATTTTCCGGAGAGGACATCGCCAGTAGCTTTCGTGCGTGCTGCTGGGCTTGCTGGAGATGAGCTTCGCTGTGCGCACCAGTGGTAGTGGCAGCGGCATCAAAGTCTTTCAAGACTTTCTCAGAGACAACACCATATTTAATCTCTTGAAGAAAATTTCTAGTCTCAGTAGTTTTTGCGCGCACCTCTGGTTGGAGTAGTCGTACTTTTCCTTCCTGAAGGTATCTGTTATATTCTTGGGCAGTATCCAACCTTCTGGCCCGAATCTCGTCACCCGCAACTTGATAGACTTCACCATCTCGCCGACCAATCAAGTCGCGCGCCAGTGTACCAAGCTGCTTTTGGAACTCGTAATTGCTGGCGAGAGAGCCGCGCTCTTGCCGCCAACGTTCGTACCGTGATTCAATTTTTTCCAGGTACTTCCTCAGTTCTGGATTTCGTTCGATTGCATCTTTCGCAATGATGTTATCGCGGATGGTGTTAGAAAAATTCTGAAACTCAGATCTAACTTCCGTCGCTAAAACTGCCTGGTTCCGATGCACCTTTAGCAAATTATCCGAAACATTCTGCTTCGTTAGCCAGTCAATTACGGTCTTCAGATCCGGCACCGTTTCATGGGGAAAGTGCTCCATAGCGCGGCGCACCAGCGTTTTCATTTCCTGTCCTGTTTGGGCATCAACAGAAAAACGCCGACTGGAATCCACTCGATCACCAGTTCGTCCAACATCACGTAAACATTGTTCTCTTACCTGTGCGGTCACTGCCTGCGGATCAACATGGTAAGCAGCTGTCACTTTTATGGCGTCAGACATATGCTTTAGCTCATGGTCAATTGCTCGCCGCACATTTTTGGCTGAAGTACCGATTTCTATTATGTTGGATTCACTGCCATATCGACCGTCGATAGTTCGAAGGGCCTTCAAAACCACATTTTGGTCATTGATTACTTCTTGCGGAATTCCCAGTTTTTGCGCGGTCTGCTTAGCGTAGGGGACCAAAACTTCCGTCGTGACCCGAGCGAGGACGGTCTGGTACTCAACGCCCTTCAGTGGTATTCCAGCCGCGTTTGCCTCCCATAGAGGCCGCATTAACTGTTCGAATCTTAGTTGATAGACATCAGTAGCAACGCGAGCATCAGCTTGACTCGCTTGTGCATTCGAGTGATGACCGTCTGCATTGATCAGGATCTTGTCGGGAACTAATGCTTGCGCAGGTTTGGTGGCACTCTTCTCAAGTCCTTGGATTGGCTTTAACTTTACCGACTCCTTGCCTATCCGGAGAACATTTCCCTCTGGTGTTCGCTCAAGCATGCCACGAGAATCTAATTTTGAATAAACCGCTTCAGGTTCACCATGAAATCTGATCGTCTGCGGAAGGCGACCCTTGCTGCCTAAAGCGTGGAGGAAGGCGACACCGAGCCCTGCATATTTTTCACCGGTGCCAATTTCCGATGCAGTGACTTCCGAACCAGTCATGGCCATTCCAGGTCCCAATTGACGTGAAAATTCGCGGCGATACTTTGCCGCGGGGCCGAGTGGTTCCGCACCAATTCTCTTGAATATTTCAGAGCTTTGATCTCTGCCGGCTTTAAGAGTTTCCGTTTTACCTAGCCCTGTCACGCGGCGCGTGAACGCGCCCAGTTTGGAGGCCGTAAGCGCCACTCCATTGAAGGCAAGGTCTTCAGCATAGCTGAGCGCAACGGCTTCGATACACTCGCCTGACGTTTGCATTGTCAATTGTCCGGTTTTCTTATCTATAACGACTTTGCCGCGAGCATACGCCCCCATGATTGAACCTTCGCCGTATCCGGCAGAATGCAGTGCTTCTGCTGTAACCTCCTTCGATACGAAACAGGTGGTAGGCAAAACAAGCAACACCACGGGCAGACTACCACCCATAGTGCATACGACTGCGGCAGCAGTGGCTACTGCCACCAATGTGTAAACGAGCGCCGCACCAACGTTTTCCCAGAAAGTCGCCTCACGAAGCTGTTCTTCCTTCACATTGCACAGCACACGCAAATCTTTGCCTGTTTTCGAGCCCGGATCGAGTACTTCGACTAATTTACTAAGCTCAAGCGAAAACTGTTTGGCGAAATTTTTCACTGAGTCATCGACTGACTTATCTTGCGCCAACTTTTGCAGATCTGCAATTACGCGCCGCGCATCTTGGATGTCTTCCGGTTTTACTTCATCTAGCACCTTCTTCATATCCTGCAATTGTCCATGCAGATATTTGGCCGTTGAGTCAGAAGCCCTACCGTTCATCAACTGGCGAACAGAATCTCCCAAATGCATGTATGGACCGAATTGCTTGCCAGTTTCGCTCAGGCGTTGAAGCGATGGACTATTCAAAATCGACTTGTAGGCCTGTCCCAAAACAGCTCGCTCGATCAGTGCTGCGCGATCCGGCGAGTGCGCCGAATCTGTATTCGTTCCACTGAATTTGCAAAATGCCGGCCGATAGTCGTGAAGTATTCCGAACGCGTCATTATATTTACGCTCGGAAGTCAACAACCGTCCAATTTGGGCCACCGAATCATTGCCTTCCAGCGCCTGGCTTCGCCACGTACCACTTTTTCGAAACTGCTCGACCAATGGTTGCGGTAAGCGTGCCGCTGAGTCAGAAATTGCCGTAAGGGACAGATCATGAGCTTTGTGCGTGTGTCCGAACGACACCAGAAGAGAATGACGATGGGCGAGCAAGGAAGTATTGATTGAGTCAGCATCTTCTGCAAGCCCTTGAATATTACGCCCTAAATTTTGGGCGCGGGTATTATAGACGTGCAACTGCTCAGTCAATTTGGTCTGAACGTCAGGAATCCCCTTTTCGCCACCATGCACCAATTTGATGTGGTTGATCTTCTTCTCTCTCAAATGCATGACGTCAGCGTACGTATTTGTCATGCGCTCTAGTTCTCTGGTAGAAAACGTTTTCAGTTCTGCTAATCGAACAGGCAAGCGCTGTAACAACTTTTGATCTTCTGACTCTCTGGCGCTAGCAAGTGCGTCAACAAGTGCTGACATATCCAGTTGACCACCTGTCTGCCGGGAGGAAGATAACACATGCCCGTCGATTCCGAGCCTCAGCGCACCTTCCGAGCGCAACAATCCTTGCACTCTTGGTGAAGCGGAATTGTACGCAAGGGCGCTGGCCACGGTTAAATTAACTGATTCGAAACCATGTTTGGCCACCATGTCGTCGGCGAGCTTGATTAGCTGTTCATCCGAATATTCCGGGTGTACACCCAACCGCTTTAATTGCACGGCAACCGGTAGCGGCAGATCAATATTGCGAACGGACGCAAACATTTTATCGAGGCGATCGAGCGACGAGTTGCTATTTATGATCTGATCTGCAACCCGAACCGCCACATCATTCTGCAGGACTTCACTCCAGCACGTATCAATTAAAGTATCGATGACTTTCTCTTTCATTGACGCGGAACCCGCGTCGTAATGGTGAAGAACCGTTTGTCCTATAGCAAAGCGCCCTTCGTGGGACTGATATCCGGGTGATCCAATTAACCGTGTAACGTCATCCTTCGCAGCAAATGGTGCCAACGCCGCCAATGCCGATCCGTAAGCCTGCGCACTGCATTGCTTCTCTCTTCGATCGGTTACATGACTTAAGTGTTCAACAAAACTGTTAGTCAGCTCACGTCCTTGGTCGGCTGGAATAGAAGCGATGTTAGTTTTTAACCACGAGGTAAGTGCATGACTTGGATTTGCCGATATTACATTGATAGTCGCCGTATCCCACTGTGCTGGCGGGTTTATTTCCATGTAACCCTTCACGGCGCTTTCAGTGCTTTGCTGAAACACCGTTCCGCCAGCAGGCTGCATTTTGTAAATCGAAGATCCCCTATCAGCTGAAAACTTGAAAGCGTCCGTTATCGCATCACGCACATCTGCCGGAACAACCGGCATGCTCGAGGCAATTTTGCCCATTGTTTCCAGCAAGAATCCAGAATCCTTGCTCGAACGATAAGCATCTAGCATTGCCGAAAGAACTTCTCTGGATCGTCTCGGTGTATCACAGAGATTCCGTAAATTCTGTGTCGCGAACAGAGCAGATTGCCCGCCAGCTCCTGCCGCCGCGAAACAGAGGAGGCTCATTGATCGGTTGTCACCTGTACGAGCTTGTTCTTCCAGAGCGTTCAGGGTAGCAATCATGGTCCGGGGCTTGTCGGATTCGACTCCTGTTGCGACTTCGAGAACTATGCCAAACAGTTCCGGTGGTATCTCGGATGATGGGCGCTGTTTGCTCATGCTGAAGAATGCATCCACCAGGGCCGCTTTGTGGGACGGATCCCTACTCATTTCTGCCAGCAACTTATAGATAGAACTTGGATCCTGTTTCCTTTGCGAATCGGTCGCAGACTTGTCTCGGAGCCAAATGTTTGAGGTCATGGTCATCAGGAAATGCAAACTATCACATTGTCCCGCGGTTGCTTCCTTTGCCACCACTTTTAGTGCTTCTTCTGGCGAGAGCTTACTTGCCTGGCGGGTTGGTTGCTTGCGAGCGATATCAAGCAGCCTGGACGCTTGAGTGGAAACAGTCGGATCTCGCAGTTCCGTTGGATGGAAAACCGGTGGCTCATCTGTGTAAACGTTGGCCAGAAGACTATTGGAAATATAATCGCGTGGATAAGGAAGCGAAGCCGGATCGTCAGGCGATATGCGTCCCCCGGCAGCCCGCACCAGCAACCCCACGGCTTTGGGATCCCCTGGGTTTTTCAGAACGGCTACGACACTTAATGCAGGCCCGCAATCGGCTTGCCCATCGGAAACAAAGCATGACTCAAGTCTCTTGCTTAAGGCCGGCATCAACTCATTGCTCAATTGCGGGTCCGCCAAAATGGGCCGCAGACGAAGCAGAAGCGCTTGCCCCTCGGCGGCACCATTCACTCCACACAATACTTTAGCCCAGCTATCCATGAGTTCGGCACGTTCTTTCGAATCTCTGCCTCGGACGCCGTCAGCCGAAATATTGACATCCAAAACGAACATCGAGTCCTCGTTGCCGGTTTGAAGCAATGCTGCGTTCCGTTCCGTCCGATAGCGGTCGCGTTCGGCGCCTTTCAGCATGCGGTCAGTGCCACCGGCATCCGAAAATGTGTCCGCCACGACTTTGTTGTAGCGGCCACCAACAGAAATGAACGTCTGCTGAAAAGCCTTATCGTGAACAATTCGCTTGTCTTTCTGCATTGCTTCAATCAGAGCTTTTTGCGCTTTGGCGGTCTCACCACATGCCATAAGTGCTTCTGCATAATTCAGGCGGACCTCGGCCGAAATCCACTGAGGCGACTTTAATTCCTCGATCGCTTTGTTGATGAATGGTGTCACTTCTGTAGAAGTTGTAGTGACTCTGGCAGCATTGCGCAGAACCTCTTCCCGCTCGTCTCGTGCCGATTGAATCGATAGTTGGTCTGCCGTTCTAATTAATTGTTGAAAATCGTTGTCATCAGAACTGGCAAATCCACACCTGCCTGCTCGTATGAAAAACTGCCTGGATTGTTCGATAAGCGGCCTGGTATCAACTGACACCACATTCTCATGTGGAACGCCAGCCTTAGGACCTTGGAACTGTCCAAGTTCTGTCCGGCCGTTGAAAAATTCGTCGGTTTCTGTTTGTTTGGCTACTTTAATCTTAACTGACGTAAGCGGTGACTCTGTACAGATCACTGTTCTCCGCAGCAAACGGTTGCATGCTTCACGAACATTAGGGTCGTCGGCAGATTGGCCTGCTTTCAAAAAGGCCGTCACCGCCTGCGGAGAACTTTTTAGCTCAGATTCCAGATTCGCCTCGGCTTGATTCCTGCCTGATTTGAAACTTCCACCGAGTTTTTTTACGAGAAAAAGGATTCTGTCGGCATCAGCAGCGGCATAGACGGTAGGTTCGACTGCTTCGTGCGCTTTGAACGCCTCAATGGCTTCGAGTCTGGCCTCAGCTAACCGAACCTCTAGCCGCTCATCAGAAGCACGGTCTTTTAGGGGAAACACGGCCTGCTGAACTTGCAGGGCGCTTTCGTTTGGTTTGGCTAAAAGCTCCCCATCGTTTTGTTCGACTTCCTTTGCTTTTATTAGGTCAATTTCCGAACCCATTCTTATTGCCCTCATCGACAGATTTTCAGCACGCTTTTCCGGTTACTTCCACGTTGGCTAAACTCTGACCGAGGGCATCAGTCTGAGTCGATTATCGCCACGTCCGGCAAGGCAGTGCGCAGATCATTGCAGCTGGACATGTCTAACTGGAGCCATTCCCATTGCCTGGTCGCATGTTCCAAAAGCTGCGTTACCTCCTCTGCCAGTGCTGTGCCAAATTGTCTTTGTTCTGTCGGCTCGTTCATGCATACTTCCCCCCTGGTGGTCCAAAGCGATACTAGGGGGAAAAAATGACAGACCTCTGTCAGAGTCATCCGGGTTTTTCTGACCTGGACGTCAATTCAACAAACATTTCAGGAGATCGACGCATTCTCCTTTAGCACCGATGTAAAATATGCATGAGACGTAAGCATCGCCTGTGCCTGGAGACAACATGATCGTACGAATCGCTACAGTGGTGTTTTCGGTTTTGGCCGTATTTAACGCGGTCCTACCGACTTTAGCCCAAGGCAGCTCCAGTAGCTCCGAAAGCTCATCTTATCGGCGCGGTTACGGGTCGACAAATTCGAATGTGTTTGTGCCAAAGTACCGGGAACGACTGCAGGCATGGACTGAACAGATTGGGACGGGGCGAGACCGCGGTTGGTTGACTCCCGCCGAAGTCGATCGATTCACAGGCGAGCACGCCAGGCTTGCGGCACTCAACATAAATATGGAAGCCCAAAACTATCCGAAAGCGGAAACTGATTCCATGGAACATCAGTTCAACAGCTTCAATGTCCTACTTTCGCAGGCCATGAGCAAACCCATTCCAACAGTAGCGCCGCCAGCTATCGTGCCAGCCAACATATCACCTGTAGCACCAGTGGCGACACCGCCAGTGAAAAAAGCTAGCGTTGCAGTCAAGACTGTAGCCAAGTCGAAAACCAGCAAAACCGCGATCAAGAAAAAAGTTACCGTTGCAAAGAAAACAGCAATAAAGAAAAGCTAGTGACAAGCAATCCGAACATCGATATTCGGCGACTCTCGGACATGGACGCAGAGGACTTTTACGCGCTGAGAGCGCGTGGACTTCGCCTGCATCCAGAAGCTTTCGGAGAGGACCTGACTGAGTTTCTCTCCAAGCCAGTTGAAGAGATCTCCCGTCGATTGAAAATGACCACCGGCTCGTTCGTTGTCGGAGCCTTCGCTCCTGGGCTTGCAGGCTGCGTTGGGCTTTATCGAGGCCATGCGTTAAAGACCAAACACAAGGCAAAAATCTGGGGTATGTATGTCGATAGTTCTCATCGCGGGCGCGGAATCGGCAAGTTACTGATGCTGAAAGCAATCGCCAATGCCCGAACGATCAACGGACTCGAAGAACTAATGCTTTCGGTCGTAACCACCAACATCGCGGCAATAGGCCTTTATGAATCACTCGGATTTCAAACTTATGGAATGGAGCCAAGAGCTCTAAAACTCGACGAAGGATATTGGGACGAGCATCTCATGCGACTGTCGCTGCTTCCTTAATTTCCACTGGCAGAATGTGTCATCGTAATAGGACTGTGCAACATTTGTCAATTCAACGTCGAGGCTGACTCCCCTTCGAAATTGTGGCTCAAACTGCCAAAAGAAAAGAGGCCCAGCTGGTGCTGGACCTCCCTTCTTTGGCGCTTAACTTGGCTCTTTCTATTTAGCTCGCACCACTACGATTCCTAGAGGATTTCCGCAGTGCGGGCAGACGCATTGATGCGTGACTTCCGCTTGGGGCGCACCACCAGTCCACTGGGGTTGGGGAACGTTGGTGTTCGTGGAGACGCGGTCATCGCAGTATTCTGTGGTTTTCGGATTCGTTGCCACTTTGCCCGGCTTCTCAATGATACGCGGCTGGTCTTCAGGACATGCTTCCACTGTCACTTGCGGACTCACTTCCTTCCGCGGCTTCTCGATTACTCGTTGGTCGTTTTCCAGACGAACATCCACTGTCACTTGTGGTCGCACTTCCTTCCGCGGCTTTTCAATTACACGTGGCTCGCTTCCAGGACATTCGTCCGTCGTTACCTTCGGATTGGTCACTTCCTTCGCTGGCTTCTCGATGACTCGTTGATCGTTGTCACGACGCACGTCCACTGTCACTTGCGGTCTCACTTCCTTGCGCGGCTTCTCAATGATACGTGGCTGGTCTT
>JADYXS010000248.1 GCA_021772155.1 Candidatus Obscuribacter sp. | reverse complement strand
GTTCAAGCGAAAGCGCAGTTTGATGGCGACTCTAACGTTCACTACCGGCAATCGAAAGATGACCTGACCCATGTTCTGGTAGCGTTGCGCTTTCAATATTCCGGCAAGCCTATTTATTGCATGGGGGAAAGTTTCGGTGCTAACTATGCCGTCTGGCAAGCAAGCACCGATCCGAAGCTAATGGACGGCGTGATTGCTAGCGGACTGTCCTACAAGATCGTGATGAATCCACGTCCGCTGTGGGTTAAGACGTTTGTAGTCGGCTGCGCTCACCCGAAACGCCCGCAAGACTTGCGCCCTTATCTTGAACCCATCCTTTCCAACGATAAGGATGCCACCCGCGCGCGCCTTAAGGATTCAGATACGTTGACTCACCTCAGCGCAACCAACCTGATCAAGGCAGTTATCACAACAAAACGCTGCATACGACCAAACGGGCTGGCCAAAATTCCTGCGTCGATGCCGATTCTTTTGATTGCCGGTAAGAACGACATGATTCAAAAAACGAATCGGCTTCCGGAAATGGTGAAGAAGATGGGTTCCAAGCAAGTTAAGCTGGCTATATTGCCAAACAAAGGACATCTGTTGTTGGAGCAAAAGCTGGTCGATGCGGAAGTGGCGGACCTTGTGGTCACCTGGCTCGATAAGCATTCCAGCGCCATGCCTGTGGCGACCGCATCTGCTGCGGTGAAACCTGTCCATCATTAGGCGAACAGCCGTCACTCACAGGAAATGAGAATAGCGTTGATGCCACCATGGGCTGATCGATTGGACTAGTTCAACTGGTCGGCCCACCCAGCTTGGCTTTCGAGCCAGAACCGGCGGTGGCAGGCATCTGGGCCATTTCTAGTGAATTTAATCCCACGAAATTCGTCTTGCGTGGTATTTTTTTATTGAGGACTCTATGTTTCCTCTATGTGCCTCGAGCACGTATGGACGCAGACTACGAGTGCGTCCATCCTTTTTTCTGCCCTACGAATTGATGATAGGGGAGGGTTTTCCCCCCTCCCGTTCTACTGGTCTATATCAAATTCACAGGGTCCATCAATACTGCTTTATGGCCCCTCCATCCATGGTGAGGGTGGTGCCCGTGATGAAACTTCCTTTGGGTGAGGCAAGGAATGAGATAAACGCGCCCAGGTCCTGCGGATTGCCGAACTGCTTGGTCGGTGAAAAGGTCTTCCAGTCTTCGAGAACGGATTCTACCGACGTCTTTTGCGTGTCTGCATATTGCTTCGCCAGATCGTGTACCAGGGGCGTGTCGAAGTATCCTGGACAGACGACATTTACGGTCACTCCGTCGGCTGCTACTTCAGTGGCAATGCACTTTGCCATGGCATTTAGTCCGGTTCTCAGAGTGCTTTGCACTACCGATGATGCTTCTGGTTCCAATCCGAAAATGGAGCCGATGAAAATAACGCGACCGTATTTTCTCTTCCTCATCCCATCCAAAAGTGCTCTGCAAAGAAGAATTGGCGGACGCAAGATCAGGTCTATACCTTCTTGCCATTGTTGATCAGTGGCTTTTGTGAACGGCCAGGTCGGCGGGTGGCCGGTACTAAGCACCAAAATATCGATGCTGCCCAACTGTTCTTCCACATCCTTGATGAGGCACTGTAAATCCGGCTCTTTTGTGAGGTCCGCTGCGATGCCAATTACATTTGAGTCGGTAGTAAGTCCGATCTGCCGGACTGCTTCATTGAGTTTGGTCGCGTTGCGCGAGCAGATCGCCACAGACGCCCCTTCGCTCGCCAGGGCTTCTGCGCAGGCAAAACCCAGTCCATAGCTTGCTCCAGTGACGAGAGCATTTTTGCCTTTGAGTTGTAAGTCCAATGTTAAAACCCGCTATCTGATTCCTGGTTGCTGCTGTAGGTTTGCTGCGCGGTGCTGCTTTGTTGTGGCTGTGGATCGAATATTCCGGCTGTTGGGTATTGCTGCGTGTAAGATTGCTGGGCATTCGGAGATGCCGTGTAAGGCTGCTGGTAAGCAGGAACCGAAGCATTTGACTGGCTATAATCTCCCGATTGATAGCCACCATAACGCATTACAGACGATGGATTTCCTGAGTTCGGGGCACTTGCACTTTGTGCTGAAGGAATGGCAATCATCGGGTTGTACGCCAATTGCTGCGTCAGCGGTATGTGCAGGTCTGCCATGACACGCAGGTAGCCACCCGGTACGCTGTTTCCAGTGAATGTGTGCTGTGTGCGACCCTCGAAATAGCGTACGTCTCCGGAAGTTCGAATTACACCCTGGTATTGGTCTTTTGACATGCGGTAGGTATTGTCAGCATTTTGATAGATTACATTTCCGCGCAGCGGCACACCATCATTGATTCCAGCCGGTACCGGACACCATTGGATCCATTGTGCGTTCATGCCATTGACACTGGTTTGTACGTGTTCTTTTCCGAACAGCCAGGGACCGGAATAATACTTCGCGGCAGCATTGAGGTCGATGAAGTGCTGTCCTGTTGACGCGTCAGCCTTCAAATAAGTAGCTGCAGGGTAAGCGTATTTAGCTTCCTGCTGCCGCGGTAGTTCGACATAATTATCATCTTTGATTTCAGCATTGAGTAGCATGAGGTTATTGCCTCCCTGCTGTTGGAGCGTATACGTGCAAGTATTTGCGAGCGAGTTTGTCGCTTTCCTCAGTCCGCTTCAGCTCCGCCAGCATATGCGAATACGCCAGTGGGACTTCATACAATGAACGCTTCTCTTTTTTATTGAGGTGGTCGTAGTGAACTAGGGCTTTTTTAAAATAGTGCTCTGCTTCATCGCCCTTGTGATGTCGTTTGTAAAACTGCGCCATCTCGAGATTGCATTGAGCTAGCTGAAAATTGCTTGACGGCTTGCCCGCTTCGGCATGCCCTAGAGCTTCTTTGTAGAGCTTTTCAGCTTCGTCCTGCTTCCCGCTGGCATCGATAGAATCTGCTGCATTCAGAATATGCACCAGTGTGTCTTGATGCCCCTTCTGCTTTGTCAGCTCGTGAAGGTGCAGGGCTTTAATTGATGCTTCTGCAGCTTTGTCGTGTTGATTCAACGCCGTATGACAAAGAGCCATATAGTGTAAGGACTTTGCTGCGCCGTATTTATTATCGATAGCGCTGAAAGCAGTGATCGCCCTTTCGAGATAGCCTTGTGCTTCGGCAAATTCGTTGCATCGGTGCAAGAGTGCTGCGGTGTTGAACAAATCATTGGCGACTTCAACGTGATTTTCGCCAAAATGTTTTCTATCGATTTCCAGAGCTTCTAAATAGAGCTCTTTGGCATCCTTGCAGCGCCGTTCATCACTATAAAGGTTGGCAAGATTCGTGAGCGTGGTAGCCAGCGTAGGACTGCCCGGTGAAATTTTCCGTTTGGTTTCGATGCAAGTTTTATACAGCTCTTCTGCCAGCTTTTCGTCGCCGGTCTTGTATGTTGACAGCGCGTAATTCGACAATGACTGCAGCGTCAGCTCATTTTCTGCGCCGACGGTTTTTTTACGAATTTCGTAAGCCTGAGAGAAGTCCTTTTGAGCGTCCGTCAGTCGTCCATCTCGCAGATGCATTACCCCACTGTAGTTGAGCACCAAAGACTTTGCTGCATCGCTGCTTTCAGCTCCCTTGGACGCTGCCGCAAGTGCTTCGCTAAGTAGTGATTCCGTCATTGACGGATTGGCTTGTTCGTGGGATTTTTCTGCCTGCTCCAGTTTGAGCTGCCAGGTTGGGGACGCATCAGCCGCCCAAGAGGTAGGCGTGAGGGACAGGAGCAGAGAAAATGCGCAAGCTGTAAGAATAGGCTTGACGTTTATAGAATTGGATCGAAGTTCAGTATTTTTCACTGGGAAATTATAGCCTCTTTATATGCCTGTTCGTTGACTTTTCTAGGGGAGATTGTCTTCGGACCGCGTGTTCACGTGACACCGTATATGATACCGGCCGGGTGTAGCGTTTTGATGATGTCTAGTCGGGTGTCGATTCTAGTTTCTTCGCATCTTGCTCGAACTTGCGCGCGTCGGCCTCACGACCTTGTGCTTGTCTGAGACCGGCGAAGTTTTTCAATGTTTCAATCATCTCGGGGGTCACCGAGGGGCCGGATTTCGCGCCTGCATCTAATGCCGCTTGAAGCACCTCTTCTGCCGCGGCGAAGTTCTTCTTGTGGGTATACAACCGCCCCATATTCGCGTGAGTCGTCATCCATAGATTTGGAGGCAGGTCGTTCGTCCTTTTTGCAATTCTGTACGCTTCTGTGAAATGTCTTTCGGCCAGTTCGAATTTCCCTGTCATTGCATAGCTTACGCCGAGGTTGTTGTTATTCGTTACCAGTACCGTTGCGCTGCCTTGCAGACCCGCTTGAAGTTGTTCTGATTTTTCCATGAGTTGTCGTGCCTGTTCTGGTAAGCCACCTTTTGCACATAACATGGCGGTATCATCCAGTTTCTTTATCCAGCCGAGATAAGTCCTCTCGTGCTTTCCTCCTTCTATCTTTTGTGGAGCCTCTCTTAAACGAGTTGCTGCCAACTCTTTCAGGTCTTGAGGCGTGAAGACTGCGCTGTTGAATCTGTTGAGATCATTTTGAATGACTTTGATTTGATTCAGGCAAAGATCCATGTCCTTATACTGACCTCTTCGTGCGTAGACTACAGCTAACTCAGTTAAGGTTTTCATTTTGTGTTCTTTGTGTGCGTCGAAATGGGATGCCGCTTGGTTGGAATTTACGAAATGCTTCGTTGCTGCATCCAAATCGAATTTTTTCGCAGCTCCCTTACCAGCTGCAAATTCGGTTGTCCATTCGCGCTCGTAAAACCAGGGCAGTCCCCAGTAGTATGATGCGGCTCCGGCTAAACAGAGAACGCCAGCAATGACTAGAGACTGGATGACTTGCCGTTTATTGCGACCCAACTGCCGTAACATTGGACGAGCCATCTCAAAGAATCCGAGATCCGTCGCGTTTGATGTACTTAGTGCTTCGAGTTCCTGCTCCAGTTCGCCCATGGACTGGTAGCGTTGTTCAGCTCGTTTTTCCAGGCATTTGAAAACAATTTCTTCCAACCTGGGTGGAATCGAAGTTTTGGAAGCAACGGCGCTAAAAGATGGCGGTGTCAATTCCAGGTGATGGTGCATTACCGCGAACGAATTGTCACCAGTTACTGCCTTCGTGCCAGTAAGCACTTCGTACATGACACAGCCCAGTGAGTAAATGTCTGAACGATCATCGACTTTCATTCCCTGGCACTGCTCGGGGCTCATGTACTGCGGACTGCCAAGGACTTCGCCAGTTTGAGTCAGCCCGGCCAATTGTCCATCATCTTTGCCGATCATTCGTGCGATGCCGAAATCAAGGACTTTGACGACAAATTTGTTTCCATCATTCAACAACATTATGTTTGATGGTTTGAGGTCGCGATGAACAATTCCATTCTTGTGTGCTTCGGCCAGTGCACCGCAAATTGGAAGCATGATTTCGACACATGTGCGCCAATTCTTGTCTTTGTCGCTTGCTATCCACGAGGAGAGACTCTCGCCTTCACACAATTCAAGAACGATGTACGGCAGGCCGTTGTCGCTTATTCCGTAGGAGATTAGGGAGATCGCGTTAGGATGAGAAAACCGCGCAGTAGCGCTGGCTTCCTGTTGAAACCGCTTCAACGTGTTTTGGTCTACCAGCCCGGGATGCATCACTTTAATGGCTACATCGCGCTGGTTCATCAACAAATGGCTGGCTCGATATACCGTGCTCATGCCACCACTTCCAAGTTTACTCTTAATCTTGAAGTGCCCGCCGATGGTGGTGCCAATTAGCTGATTTGTCTCTGTAATCGTAAGGGACGGCGAATCTAGCTTTAGTTGTTGTGCGTCTTCGTCGGGTTCTTTCGTTGGCTTCATGGCTGCTATTGATTACTCGCTCTGTTTGCAGTTGTGTTGCGGGTCTATTTCATTGTTTTAACAAAGGGGAAATCTGGATCAATTTCGAGGGCGGCCACGATTATGGCGTCTGGCGGGTCCTTTCTTGGATCATCCGGGTACGCGAAGGTTTTCGTTGCGGTCAAAATTTTCGCGGATGTAGAACTATTGCCTAGCCCTTTCATCGCCTGCTTGTAGAGATTCCAATCCTTTCTTATCAACGCAATGCCAACGAGTTCTAACTGGTATCTAAGAACATCCTTCCGGTTGTTTTTGATCTGCCAATCTAATTCTTGTTTGACGACCTTTGCCGCGTTATCGTATTGTCCAGTCTTGAGATAAATCTTTCCCAGATACACCATCTCTTTGTAGGGATTCCTCGCTCCCGGTTTAAGGTGAATCATGGCGATGGCAGTTTTGAGATGCTTGATCTGGTATTCCCGCAATCTGGTGCTCTCTATATTTGAGCTAAGTCCATAACACGCTGCTATGTCTTTGTGCTGTTTAGAATTCCAAATGTGGTTGTATTGTTCAATTTGCTCGGCAATTTGGGGTGTTACATCACGGTGCGAGTCGGTATATTGCTTGAGTTCCTGCAGGGCTGCCTCCGCCCGTTGTCTTTGATCGAGTGCTGGACGCGATCCATTGAGGACAGCACTATTGATTACGCCAATATTGCTCCATCCCCAGCCAATAATCGCAGCGAACAACGCGATGACTAAACCCGCGTTTCGTGCACCATTTGCGTTTCGGTTAATTTTCTGGGTGTTATCGTGAACAAACTTTTGGGACTGCAATGCTTGCAACAGTTCAGTGGCCGTTTGAAAACGATTTTCCGGCAGCGGCTCGGTACATTTTTCTATAATGGCAGAAAGGTCGTTGTCTTCGATGTCTAGGACAGGGACGCGTGCACTTAGGTGCTTGTACATCACTTCGTATGCGGAGTCGCCTTCCACGGGCAGCTTTCCTGTTAATGCTGTATAGAACACACAGCCTAAAGAGTAGATATCAGTGCGGCTGTCAATTTGTTCACAGCGGCAGGCCTCCGGACTCATAAATGCCGGCGTACCAACAATCGTGCCGGTTTTCGTGAGCTTTTGATCTGTGCGTTCGAGTTGCTTTGCGATACCGAAGTCAACCAGTTTGATGGTCTCGTTCGCGCCCGAATTGGTGAGAATTATGTTGGCCGGCTTAAGGTCTCGATGGATGATTTGCCGGGCATGCGCTGCTTCCAGAGCGGATGCACATTGAGCCATGAGCGGTCGGCATCGCTGCGCAGGTAGTGGGCCATTCTTCTCAATTTCTGAGTCAAGGTTGCGCCCATCTACAAATTCCATGACCAGCGCGCCACAATCATCATGCACTCCGAAGTGAAGCACTTCTACGATGTTCGTGTGTTTGAGATCGGCCAATGCTTGGGCTTCTGAGTGGAGTCGACGCAACGCGCTCGCATCGGTTTCGCCACGGATGGCTTTCACCGCCACGATTCGGTCAAGCGATTTAAGGAGAACCTTGTAAACAGTTCCGCATCCACCGCTGCCGATGGTCGAAATGACTTGATAATCGTCGCCCAAAGCCCCTGCAAGCCGTGCCTGGTCTTCGTTAATGGGCCCGTTAATCTGCACCTTCCGCGTTATCCATTGATTCACCGTACAGTTAGCATTTACCCGGTTTTTAGTTATAGGACTCTATTCGAGCAACGTCTGCCTGCGGCTTTAAAAGGCTCAGCATTAGACCGTGCTTGCCATACCTGGTCGGGCGGCTTCATTTTGAGTCCAGTTTCATGCCAAATCTAACGTGATTGCCTGGGAGACTAGTTTTAAGCAGGTAGAGCGTTGCAGGCTTTAATTGCGGGCAACGGCAAGACTTCTTGATTTCTGGTAAGGACAAAGCCCTGCTTTTCATGGTTTAACAGTCCTACTCAGCGGTGTGCCATGTTATCGAGCTTATCGGAACCAACAGTAATTACATCCCCGAAGCCCGCGACTCGCTCGGAGATTGGTAGCCTTACTGCGGTTCGTTTTTTCCCGATGATCGCAGTCATTCTCGATCATTCTTTCAGAATAACCACTCATCAATGTGTGTCATTCTTCTTCATTCTTTCCGGGTTTGTTCTTGCCTTAAGCTACTCGAACATTTTGCTGACACCAAAGGTTTTTGCCCGGTTTTCCATCGCCAGAATCGCCAGATTGTGGCCCTCGCATGCTTTCTGCTTGGTGTTGTTGGCTGCCCTTGTTCCGGAACTATATAAGTTCACAAAGGGCACCGCGCCTCTCTTCTTCACTAATTTGTTTTTGCTTCAGGCATGGATTCCGGATTTCAAAGTCTTCTTTTCCTACAACGCACCGGCATGGGCCAGTTCGGTCTTGATCTTCATGTCGCTTTCATTTCCATTTTTGATGGTTGCCATGCGCAAGAGCTGGAAGTTGACGTTGGTGGGTTGCGCAGTGCCTTTGGTGGGTTTGATTATCTTCTGCAATCAGGCCAATCTGCCCGAAGCCAGTACTACGGGTCTGTCGCTCCAGGGTCTACTTTATGTCAATCCATTGTCGCGACTCTTTGAATTTGCAATGGGAATTGCTGCTGCTCTACTGTTCCACGAAATTTCCCGCAAGAAATCAGTTGATGCTCGTGTCAGCTCGTTTCTGGAGTTAGCTGCCATTGCATCAATGGTATTTGGTTTCGTTTTTGCCAGTAAGCTCCAGCAGATCACGGGCATCTGGCTGGGTCCAGCCGGCGGTTACTGGATGAGAAACGTCGGCAGTACATTGCTTCCCTGTTGTCTGCTTTTCTTTGCTCTGACATTTCAGCGCGGGGTGTTTTCGAAAGCATTAGACAACCCTGTTCTGCGCTTTCTGGGCGAAATTACATTTAGCATTTACATGCTGCATGCAGTTTTGCTCTGCTATAGGACTCTTCACTTCCCTGATGCAGACCCTATAGTTTCATTTGCAGTCTGGTTGGTGACGGTGCTTGTTGGCTCAGTTCTGATGTATGAGTTTTTTGAAAAGCCGACCCGTAAGCTGATACTAAATATCGGCGGAAAATTGGCTAGCTAGTTGTCCGGAGGAGCCGGTGCCCACGGCTAAACAGAGAGCATCAATAATCATGGTAACGCGCCTGGTGAAACTCCAAAATTTCGTGAATTGCTTCCGATTGGCGTGCTTGAGTGCGTTGACGTTGTGCGCCAATGGTGCTTTTGCTGCGCCGCTTGAGCCGAACATGCTCAGTGTACCTGTGAAAGACAAGTGGGCCCTTGTAGTTGGCATCAGCTCATTTGCTAATCCGTCTCTCAATTTGAAGTTTGCGGCAAAAGACGCCACAGACTTCCGTAATTTTCTCGTGAGTCAGTGCAATTTTGCCGAAGATCATGTTCGATTACTGGTAAATGACAAGGCAACAACGAGCCGAATTTTAGACCAGCTTGGGGATAGCTGGCTTCCGCGAGTAGCCATGCCGGACGACCTTGTCGTCGTTTTTATTTCCAGTCACGGCAGCCCGTCCGATATGGATGTCCGCGGCGTGAATTATGTTGTTGGTTATGATACCAATCCCGATAAGTTATTCACGACGGGCATTGCTCTTCAGCATTTGGCGAACACGATTAAGGAGCGCATTCGCAGCAATCGAGTGGTTGTGATTTTGGATGCTTGCCACTCTGGTGCCGCCAGCGGTGCTAAAGGTCTGAGGCGTCAATCGAATGTTGACGCAGCGGAGATGGCGCAAGGAACTGGGCAGCTGGTGATTTGCTCAAGCCGCAAAGAAGAGGTGTCCTGGGAGTCTAAGCGGTATGAGAATAGTGTCTTTACCGGCACGCTTATTAACGCACTGCGTAAAAACGGACCTCAAACAAAATTAGGTGATGCTCTCGCCTTCTTAAAAGATGAGGTGCCCCGACAAGTGCTTGCGGAACGTGGTAGCATGCAGACACCAGTCATTGAGACCAGTAAGTGGAAAGGACAAGACTTGGTGCTTGCAGCCGTTCCAGTGGCTCCTAGACTAGGGCTTCGCGAACTCCCGCAGATTGAGCCGCTTGCCGTAGCAGTACCGGCGCAAAGCAAAGTTGTGAACGTGATACCAAGCGTGGCCGGCGATTGGATTGGCACAAATGGTTTGATTTATCGCATTTGGCAAAATGGCAGAAGCACTGGTTGGGACATGCCGAGTATTGGTGAATATGGTCGTGGAACCTTCACGAAGACGGTGTAACCAGCGAAGGCTATTGGTACGGACCGGTGACAGGACATGGCACCTCCGTTTTGGACGTAGACGATTCCGGAACAGTGATTAAAATGACCGCCAATGATGGCACTGTGTTTACAAGGGTTCCAAGTAAGGGCAAAGGACGCAATTAGTGAAGTTAGATATATTCAAGCGCAATGAATCGGTCGCCGGATCATTTCAGCGAGCTCCTGTGGCGATAGCAATTGCAGTTGGCTTTGGATTGCAGTTACTCATGCCATTGGAAGCAGAGTCGGTTTCGAAAACTTCCAGTTTCGCAAAACATTCCCTATCAAACAAGCCGCTCCCTGCCGGTACTCAGACAGAAGACGGTAGCGCGTATTATGCAACTGCCCTTCACGGAGCGCAGCAGCTCAACGACTATGTTGTTGATTCTGCGGTCTACACCTACAAAGGATCGAGCAAACCGATCATTGAGACCTGCAAATTCTATTTTAAAAAGCCTGGATTTATTCGTGTCGAAGTGCAAAAGGCTGGGTCAAAGTCCGGATCGATCCTGGTAGTCGGCGCCGACCATCAAATTCAAGCGAAGCCGGGATCTTTTTTCAAATTTATGAAACTCGACTTGTCGCCGAATTCGAACCTTCTTAAAACAGCCAATGGTTTTTCGCTGCTGAAATGCGATTTCGCCACTCTGATGATGAACATGAAAAATCAAGCGGACGTTGCGCATTGTCGATGCGTGCTTGCTAAATTGCCAACAAATGATGGTCCGAACAGTGCCAAAGTTCGGCACCTTGAGTTTGTTTTGCCATCAAACGTTGTTCTTCAGCGAATAGCCTTCGATGACAGAACGAAATTGCCTATTGAGTGGTCGATCTTCAAACGCGGGCACTTATTTTCCACCAGTGTTTGGAGCAACGTCAAGCTGAATCCGGGCCTGCAGATACCGTGTTTACGCTCAAGTAATAAACAGTGTAATATTCCGATGAGACGGTCGGGAGGTCGCTATGCTGGGACTAGATGGTGCAAAGTACACTCTTGCCCTTACGGTAGCTTTGGCAATTCTTGGCACCACTACATACGGTGCTATCGCGCAGCAATTGTATGACCAGTTCCATTTGAGGGTCAATGCCGCAGGGCAGGCCTATTC
>JADYXS010000247.1 GCA_021772155.1 Candidatus Obscuribacter sp. | reverse complement strand
TTCAAACTCAGCGTTCGCGGTGACGTCGAACAATCCATCACGGTCGAAGATGAGCTTCGCGATCTTCCCCGCGTCGACCAAGAAACTGACTTCCACTGCGTCACTACGTGGACGCGGCGTTCGCTCAGGTGGTCCGGCTTTCGATTCGCGGATTTCTACGAACAGATCGTCGTTCCTCGTGCCCGTCCTCAGCGAGACGCGACCTTTGTCATCCTTCGCGGTCAAGACGGGTTCGCTCCGAGCTTACCGCTTTCGGACCTTTTGGCGCCCGACGTGTTGCTTGCCGACAGCCTGGATGGGAAGCCGCTGTCAATCGCACACGGCGCCCCGCTTCGCTTGGTAGCGCCGGACCATTACGGATATAAGAATGCAAAGCACCTGTGCGGCGTGGAGTTCTGGTGCGATGATCGGGAGTACCGGAGTGCCTCGCTCCGGTTCATGGATCATCCGAGGGCTCGAGTCGCATTTGAGGAGCGTGGCCGAAGCGTTCCTGGCTGGGTGCTTCGCTATCTCTATCGTCCTTTGGTCCAGCCAACGATCCGCCAGTTCCGTCGCGCCCTTGAACAGCACTTGAGCGGGTCATCGAGGAGTGAGTAGAAACCAGAAAAGGAACACGCCGTCTAACAAGCGCATGGAGTGGACTGGCATGGTGAGCGGGTTGCCTGGCGCGAGCATCGTGGGCCGGCCGCTCATGCGCAGGACGTTAGGTTTTACAACCTTGCAGGATGTATTGACGTAGCCCACCCTGGGCACGGTTGCGGAAATCTTGAAGGAGACTTATGAAAGCGTTTGTATATACAAAGTACGGCCCACCGGACGTTCTTCAGCTCAAAGAGGTGGCAAAACCTACTCCCAAGGATAATGAAATCCTGATAAAAACACATGCGGCAACGGTGACATCAGGGGACTGGAGGGTGCGAAGTCTCGATATGCCTGTCGGCTTCGCGCTCATCGCGCGTTTGGTTTTAGGAGCTTGGAGACCAAGGCAACCTATTCTAGGGACGGAGCTCGCCGGGGAAGTTGAATCGGTTGGCAAAGACGTAAAAAACTTCAAAGTTGGTGACCAAGTTTTTGCATTTAGCGGTGCCGGCATGGGTTGTTATGCGCAGTACAAATGCATGCCAGAAGACGGGGCGGTGGCACTAAAACCGCCCAACCTGACCTACGAGGAAGCCGCCGCAATGTCTTTTGGGGGAACAACGGCGTTGGATTTCTTCAGAAGAGGAAAACTTCAGAGCGGGGAAAGAGTGCTCGTCAATGGCGCTTCCGGAGGGGTAGGCACCGCTGCGGTGCAGCTTGCCAAGCACTTCGGTGCAGACGTGACCGGGGTGTGCAGTACCGCGAACGGGGAATTGGTGCGATCTTTGGGCGCCACTCATGTAATCGACTACACCAAAGATGACTTCACGCAGAATGGTGAAACCTATGACGTCATTGTCGATACCGTCGGAACGGCTTCGTTCTCCCGCAGCAAAGATTCGCTAAAGGAAGGAGGACGCCTTCTTATGATTTTAGGTGGGCTGCCAGACATGCTTGGGATTCCATGGGTGTCGATGACGAGCAACAAGAAAGTCATCGCTGGGCCAGCAGCCGAGCGCGGAGAGGATTTGCGTTTCCTCGCGAAGCTGGCTGAGGCGGGAGAATTCAAACCGGTCATTGATCGGCGCTATCCGTTCGAGCAGATCGCCGAGGCTCACAGCTACGTCGACACCGGGCGCAAGAAGGGAAATGTAGTCATAACGTTGGAACAGAATAGCAACGCCTAACAAAGCGATACACCTGATTGCTATTCCGCTGCGCTTCTTGCCGGCAGGTGAGCTTGGTCGTTCAAGCTGTAGAAAAACCTCGCTGCGTTAACGCTTCATTGCTACACTCCTTGCGTCACAGTGAAGGAGGCAACGATGGCCAAGTTCATTCCCTACGACTATCGCCAGAACACGATGGTGGCGGTCAACTTCCATGATCAAATCCAGCCCGGCACCTTTGAATACGCCCTGCATTACCTGATCGAACACAAACTGGATCTGTCAGTGTTCAATCCCCAATACCGCAACGACGACAATGGTCGCCCGGCTTACGATCCCGCTATCCTGCTCAAGATCATCCTGTTTGCCTATTCCAAAGGCATTACGTCCAGCCGCGAGATTGAATGATGCTGCAAGAGCAACATCATTTTCAAGGCCCTGTCCTGCGATACCGTGCCGCACGTCACCACCATCGCCAGCTTTGTCAGCTGTTTCCCTGCCCAGATCGAAGCCGTGTTTGAGCAAGTCCTGCTGGTGTGTCATCAACAGAGCTTGCTGGGCAACGAGCTCTTCGCCATCGACGGCTGCAAGCTGCCGAGCAATGCGGTAAAACGGTGGTCGGGAACGTTCAAGGAGCTGGAAGCCAAGCGCAAGAAACTGAAGATGTTGATTCGCCACCACCTGCAATGCCATCGGGAACTGGATAGCCACGATGCCGGGGCGGCGGCTCAACAGCAGCGTACCCAACAAACCATTGCCACCCTCAGTGCAGCGGCAGACAAGATAGGAGAGTTCCTAAAAAAGTCTGAATTCAGGATCGGTAACGCAAAACGACCCAAAGAGGGTAAGAGCAACATCACCGACAACGACAACGACATCGCCAAGATGACTAGGTCCAAAGGCACGATACAAAGTTACAACAGCATTGCGGCCGTGGACAGCAAGCACCAAATTGTGATCGCTGCCAACGCTATTGGCGAAGGCCAGGAACAACACAGTTTGCAGCCGGTGCTGGCTGAGATCAAAGCCCGTTTCAAACGCCTGAGGCTGAGCCGTGACGCATATAGGAAAGGCATTGTCGTCACTGCCGATACAGGCTTTGCCCATGAAGCCAACATGAAATACCTGAAGACCAACGGCATCAACGCTTACATTCCCGACAATCAGTTCCGACGCCGTGCCCCCCGTTTTGCGCATCACAAGGGCAAGTTTGGCAAGAAGCCCGCCATTACCGGCAGAGATACGCCAAAAATACGAGCCACAACGTATTCCCGGCGAGCGATTTTGTCTTTGACGCCAAGGCCATGACCTGTGGATGTCCAAAAGGCGATGTCTTGATCCATAGCGGCATGAGCATGGCCATCAGTATGCGCACTTTGAAGGCATAAATACCTCACGCTGTGCAAAGGTCGAACCGAAGAGTCCTCCACGTCGCCCATTCTGAAAAATTGGCTGCCAACGGTGGATGAAGCATACAAGTCAATCATTGAATTGAGCGCAAATGATATTGGATTGGAGGAGCAACGATGACAATGCAAACCTTTATCAATAAGGTATGTTCGGAGTATTTTGAACAAGGGATTTTCTATGAGTGTTGAAACGAGTATTCATGGTCGAATCCTTGTCATAAAAATGGCTAGACCAGAAAAACGCAACGCATTGAATAGGGACATCACTCTCGGCATCGATGCCGCCATGAATGAGCTTGAGGATAACTCTGAGTTGTGGTGTGGAATTCTCACGGGCAGTGAGACTGTTTTTTCTGCTGGTGCAGATCTGGCGACAGGCCCGGGTGAGCCAACAGAGCGCGGTGGCATAGTCGGCCTCATCAACAGACATCGCACTAAACCGCTAATTGCAGCGGTCGAAGGCATGGCTTTGGGCGGCGGCCTGGAGCTTATATTGTGCTGCGACCTTGTTGTTGCATCGGCATCAGCAGCGTTTGGTTTGCCCGAGGTCAAACGTGGCTTGATGCCTGATTTTGGCGGAGCATTCAGAATAAGTCGGTATCTTCCGGTTAACATTGCCAGAGAGTTACTGCTCACAGGGGAGAGCATTTCTGTCGAACGCGCCGAACGGTTGGGTTTCGTAAACTACATCACTGAACCCGGCCAGGCATTGTCCGGCGCATTGGCGCTGGCAGAGAGAATAAGTGTCAATGCTCCCCTTGCAGTAAGAGAGGCGTTGGCAATTTTTAACGCCGAGGTCAATGGCAGCGAATCGGCTAGCTGGGATCGCAGTCATGCGGCACATGAGCGGTTGCTCAAAACAGAAGATGTTAAAGAGGGCATTGGAGCATTTTTTGACAAGCGCTCTCCAAACTGGTCTGGAAAATAGTTATTTACCTGAAATCACTAAAGTAGTGCCGACTGTAGAAGACTTCTGTTTACGGATGAACCAGTATCGGATGGAATCCTTGTTGATGAAAAGGTAGTGTACTGTTCTGCGCGGTACTAGCGAGTGGTTCAAGGCTAAAGCAGGGGAAAACAAAAGTATGATTTGGTTATGGCTAGGATTTATTGCGTTTGTCCTGCTGATGCTGGCACTGGATCTGGGTGTCTTTCACCGTAAATCCCATGTGGTGAGTGTCAGGGAAGCCCTGATCTGGTCAGCCGTCTGGATGTCCATGGGTTTATCGTTCTCCGTTTTCGTCTACTACGCCTATGCCGGCCAGTGGTTCGGCCTGGGAACGGTGATAGATGCAGTGGATGGGTTGACCAACAGCGGCGCGACAGCGACGGAGAAATACCTGACTGGCTACGTCGTCGAAAAGTCCCTCAGCGTGGATAACATCTTCGTGATCGCGATGATCTTTAGCTTCCTCGCAGTGCCGGCGCTCTACCAGCACCGGGTACTGTTCTGGGGCATCATTGGCGCTCTGGTCATGCGCGGCGCAATGATCGGTATTGGCGCAAAGTTGATTGCAGAGTACCACTGGATACTTTACTTTTTCGCCGCATTCCTGATCTTTACTGCGCTAAAGATGCTCTTTTTCAACACAGAGAATGCCGATCCGAACCAGAGCTTCGTCGTGCGTATGGTGCGCCGCTTTTTCCCTGTGACTGACAGGTTCCACGGTGAGCACTTTTTCGTTCGCGCCGGCTCTCCACAGTCGTATGAGAGCGAAGTCCCCGGTGCGCCAACGGTCCCGGATGAGGCCGTGAACAACGCGCCACCGGGAACGCTGTTGCTCACGCCTCTGGCGCTGGCCATGGTCATGGTAGAGACCACTGATCTCATCTTTGCTGTGGACTCCATCCCGGCCATCTTTGCCATTACGGGCGATCCGTTCCTGGTATTCACCAGCAACGTGTTTGCGATTCTGGGATTGAGATCGCTCTACTTCGCGCTCGCCGGAATGATAGAGAAGTTCCGCTACCTTAAGGTCTCGCTGGCGCTGATCCTGCTGGTTGTGGGCGTTAAGATGATCCTTGCTGAATGGCTGAAACTTGCTCTCGGCGAGCACTTCAATTTGTACTTGCTGACGGTCATTGTCTCGATTCTTGCAGTTGGGGTGGTAGCTTCCATAATAGCTGAGCGTCGTCAAAAGGGTCGCCCGACAGGCAGTTGAAGGTGGCAAGAAGCTTTCCGCAAAAATTGTCCATGAACCGAAAGAAGAAAATATTTCTCTCGGCTACTATTTAACACTCTTCGAAGACCCGGACAGAATCGGAACTGAAGTGAATTTTGTTCCGGGTAGGGGGCTGCTCAGTGACTAGCCATAATCAATTATTGAAAGCAGTAGGTTGCCACTGCGGGGCGGTCAGGTTTGAAGTAGAGTTTGCAGAGAACCCCATTGTCTCAGAGTGTAATTGCTCAATTTGCAGTAAGTCGGGTTATCTTCACCTGATAGTTCCGGCAGAGAAATTCCATATGGTTTCCGGTAAGGAATTCCTAACAACGTATACCTTGGGTACGGTTGTGGCAAAGCACCATTTCTGCGAGGTGTGCGGTATAAAATCGTTCTATGTTCCAAGATCAAATCCGAACGGTTTCAGTGTAAATGTCAGATGCCTGAATGAAGCGGGCGATCTGAAATACACCATCAAGCCATTTGATGGCCAGCATTGGGAAAAGCATGTGGCGGAGCTAAACACTAAAATTTAATTTTCAGCTATTGCCAGCACTAATGCTCAGCATAAGCTAATGCAAATCCGCGACTCATCAAAAGATGAGATTGTTAGAAAACACGGTGGGGGTTGAGAATGAAAGTGTACGGTGACATACAATCGGGCAACTGTTACAAGATCAAACTGCTGGCAGAGCTGCTCGACATCAAACACGAGTGGGTACACGTCGACATACTCGCCGGCGATACCAGGGCCGCAGATTTCCTGGCCAAAAATCCCAACGGCAAGATCCCGTTGCTGGAGCTGGACGATGGTCGACTGTTGTGCGAGTCAAACGCGATTCTCAACTACCTGGCGACCGATACAGTGTTTTTGCCACAGGACCGCTTTCTGCGGGCGCAGGTCCTGCAGTGGCAGTTCTTTGAGCAGTACAGCCACGAACCCTATATTGCGGTAGCGCGGTTTATTGCCAAATACCTGGGGCTGCCG
>JADYXS010000246.1 GCA_021772155.1 Candidatus Obscuribacter sp. | reverse complement strand
TACGTTTTCCACCAGGCCACTGCCATCGCCACCGTCCTGATCAGACTGGCGCGGACGCCGAGGACCTCTGTTGCCGCCGCCGAAGCGACCGCCGCCGCCGCCGCCAAATCTTCCGCCGCCGCCACCACCACCACCCGCAGGTCCACCACCAGCACTTGCGGCCCCCAAGCCGGGCTGGCTTGTTTCGCTGACGGGTGTTTCGTTGGTATTCTCAGCCACAGTAATTTCTCCGGGTTAAATTAAAATTGCAGACCAGCTTCACGCGCGGCATTAGCCAACGCTTTGACTTTCCCATGATAACGAGCACCTCTGCGGTCAAACACCACCTTGTTCACGCCCTTGCCTTTGGCCGCCTCTGCCGCCAATTTGCCAACTTTCGTCGCGCTGACAACATTCGCGCCAAGGGTTTCACGAGAAGGAGTCACCTTGGCTCTCGTAGAAGCGGAAGCAACGGTGACACCCTTTGAATCGTCAATAAACTGGACGTAAATGTGTTCGTTGCTAAACACAACGGACATTCTCGGTCGCTCTGTGGTCCCGACCACTTTTTTGCGGATTCGCCACTTGCGCAATTGTTTGAGTTTCTTCTTTTTTGCGTGCTGCATGGTAATTGGACCACGGATTTTGCCGTGGTTAAAAACTGGTTATTGGACGGTTTTGCCTTCCTTGCGGATGATCTTCTCGTCCGAATACTTGACACCCTTGCCCTTGTAAGGCTCCGGTGGATAGTAGCTCCTCAATTCGGAAGCGACCTTGCCCACAAGCTGCTTGTCCGGGCCTTCAATTGAAATTTTAGTGTTCTCCTCGACAGTCACTTTGATCTGCTCAGGAATGTCGTAAATGATCGGGTGCGAGTACCCCAGACTCATGTTGATGGTCTTTCCCGTCACCGCCGCCTTGAAGCCTACGCCATTAATTTCGAGCTTCTTCAAAAACCCATCGCTGACGCCTTTCACCATGTTGTTGATTAAGGCGCGGCTCAAACCATGCAAAGCCTTTGACTGCTTGTCTTCGCTTTGGCGGGTAACGTTGATCGTCATGCCCTCAATCTTCAATGAAGTCTGGCGTGGCATTTCCCAGTTCAATTTACCCTTCGGCCCTTCAACGAGAACTTTTTGGCCCTTCACTTCGACTTTCACCTTTGCCGGAATGGTGATGGGTTGTTTTCCAATGCGTGACATAGAGTCGTAGATTCGTTAAATGGTTTACCAGACGAAGCAAAGCAGTTCGCCGCCCAGCTTGCTTTTACGGGCTTGAGTTCCGCTCATGATCCCTTGGGACGTGGATACAATGGCGGTACCCAGCCCACCGAGCACGCGGGGTATTTCCGTGGAACCCACGTAGCGCCGCAAACCAGGGCTGCTCACCCGCTTGATTCCCTCAATAACAGCTTTTTTACCCTGGTACTTCAACTTGAGCTTCAGAGTTTTGATGGCTTTGCCGTCAACGCTGACCTCAGCGATGTATCCTTCTTTTCTTAATATGCCAGCAATGCTCTCCTTCATTATCGAGTGCGGCAGTTCGACGGTCGGAAGCAGCGCCCGATGGGCGTTACGAATCCGGGTCAGCATGTCAGAAATGGGGTCCGTCATAATCGTGTCAAATCGAGGTCGTATCGAGTCTTGGTTACCAACTGGCTTTCGTAACGCCAGGGATAAGCCCATTTAAGGCCCCTTCACGGAAAGTTAAACGTGAGCAGGCAAACTTTCGCAAATAGCCATGTCGGCGGCCGCTCATAGAACAACGGTTCACCACCCGGGTCGGGCTGGCGTTCTTTGGCAGCTTTGAAAGGGCTACGTAGTCCTTTTTCTTCTTCAATTCCGCACGCAAGGCCGCGTACTTCTTTACCGTCTCAGACTTCTTCTTATTGCGTTCTAACCAAGCTGTTTTGGCCATAAAGTCTTCTCAATTATTTTCCGGGTTCTGAAAAAGGCATCCCCATCAACTTCAACAAGTCGAGGGCTTCTTCGTCAGTCGGGGCAGAAGTCACAATTGTGATGTCCATGCCCTGCTGACGCTTGATCTTTTCCAGCTCAATCTCTGGAAAAACGGTTTGATCCGGAATACCAAAGGTGTAATTGCCGCGCCCGTCAAAGCGACGAGGAGAAACTCCACGAAAGTCGCGGATACGTGGCAGAGTCGCCGCAACCAAGCGATCAAAAAACTCATACATGGCCTCGCGGCGGAGCGTGACGCGGCAGCCAATCGGCATGTTTTCCCGCAGCTTGAAATTGGCAATGCTCTTGCGTGAGCGGCTGATCGCCGGCTTACGACCTGTGATTGCGGCCAAATCTTTCGCTGCGTCATCAATCGCGCCCTTTTCCAAGGAGGCGCTGACACCCATGTTCACCACGATCTTTTCGATCTTGGGGATTAAGTGGATATTTTTATATCCGCGCTTCTCTTTCAGAGCTGGCATCACTTCACTGATGTACTTTTCGTAGAGTCTCGGTTTCATTTTTGTCTTGCCTCGGATTTTTCCGGGACACTGGGATTAATTAATGCCAACAGATCCAGATTAAATTTATCGCGGTATTAGGACTTCGCGGTCTTTTCGCCACCACGTTTTGCAACACGCGCATCAAAACGGCCCGCCTTCATGAGGTTGGAGATATGAACCGTTCCCTCGCGCTCAATGATGGCACCCTGGGGGTTCGCCTGATTCTTACGGGTGTGACGCTTGATCATCTTCACTCCTTCCACAATGGCCCGTTGTTTGGAGCGCTGGACTTCAATGATCTTGCCGCGCTTGCCTTTTTCGGTACCAGCGATCACAACAACGTCATCGCCTTTTTTCACATGAAATTTCTGCATAATCTTCAAATGACTTCGGGCGCCAAAGAAATGATTTTCATGAACTTCTTGTCGCGAAGCTCACGGGCCACCGGACCAAAGATGCGCGTTCCGCGCGGATTTTGATCCTTGTCAATGATAACTATTGCATTGCCATCGAAGCGGAGATAAGAGCCATCACTGCGACGAATCGGATGCCGGGTCCTGACAATCACCGCGTCCACAACATCACCCTTTTTTACCGTGCCATCCGGTGAAGCTTCCTTGATATGGGCTTTGATCACGTCACCCACATGGGCATACATTTGATTGCGCCCAAGCACACCAATGGCGGCGGCGCGCTTCGCCCCGGTATTGTCGGCCACGTCCAAAATGGAACGGATCTGTAACATAAATTATAGAGTTAAGTGTTAGACCGGGGCAGCTTCTGCGCTGCGCTCCACCTCGACCAAACGCCAGCGTTTCATCTTGGAGAGAGGCCGGCACTCTTGGATGCGCACCAAGTCGCCCACTTTGGCCATGCTCTTCTCGTCGTGAGCGTAAAATTTGCTGTACTGTGTGACCACTTTCTTGAATTCCGGATGAGGGAACCGGCGCTGGACTCGCACCACGATGGTCTTTGTCATCTTATTAGAAATGACTTCACCAACACGTTCTTTTTTGTGTCCGCGAGCGGTCGCTGTTTCAGTGGCAGGAGCTGTAATGGTGTCAGACATAGGCAGTCAATCAGGCGGCTTTGTTCTGGATTTGGCTCATGCGCGTTTCAATGCGCGCAATGTCCCGGCGCAACGTGCGCAGTCTTGCAGGCTTTTCCAACTGGCTGCCAGCCTGTTGAAGCCGCATATTGAACATCTCTTGCCGCAGATCCCGCCCCTTAGCGGCCAGCTCCGTCAGAGTCAAATCTTTCATTTCCGACATTTTCATAATTCTCTCTCCACGGATCATGCCAGTTTGTGACGCGAAATGAACTTGGTCTTAATTGGAAGCTTGGTCGCCGCCAAACGCATGGACTCACGAGCCAGCGCTTCCGGCACACCGTCCACTTCGAACAAAATATTGGCCGGACGAATGACCGCTACCCAAGATTCGAGAGGGCCTTTACCCTTGCCCATTCGAGTTTCGAGAGGCTTCTTCGTATAGCTTTTTTGCGGGAAGATCCGAATCCAGACTTTGCCCCGGCGTTTCATGTTACGGTTAATCGCAACACGCGCCGCTTCGATTTGCTTGGTGTCCAGCCAGCAACGCTCCAGCGACATCAGCCCGTATTCGCCAAAGGCGACGGTGTTACCGCGCGTGGCCAAGCCCCTACGGCTGCCGCGGTGCATCTTGCGGTACTTCACTCTTGATGGAATCATCGCCATATCAAATCCCTCTTAACTTAAGATAAATGTCCGGTTGACGGTTATTTCAACTCTGCAGGTGTTGCGGCCACAGACGGCTTGGCCTTCTCAGGCTTGTTTTCACCTTTGCAGACCCAGCACTTGATGCCGATCTTCCCATAGACGGTCCTCGCCTCAGCAAAGCCGTAATCAATGTTCGCACGGAGAGTGTGCAGAGGAACCCGGCCCTCACGATAAACCTCAACTCGTGCGATTTCCGATCCACCCAAGCGTCCACCGCAACGAATCTTAATTCCTTCAGCACCGAAATCCATGGCCGTTTGAATCGACTTCTTCATGGCGCGTCGGAAAGCGACGCGGCGCTCAAGCTGGAGGGCAACATTCTCAGCCACCAATTGCGCATCCGTTTCAGGCTGCTTTATTTCGAGGATGTCGACGTAAATTTCTTTGCCGGTCAACTTGCTCAATTCTTCCTTGAGCTTGTCGATCTCGGAGCCTTTGCGCCCGATGACAACACCGGGCCGCGCGGTCATGATCGTAATGCGGCAACGGGTCGCGGCACGTTCGATCAAAATCTTAGGCACGCTGGCTGACTCAAGCTTCTTCTTGAGTATCTCGCGGATCTTCCGATCTTCGGCCAGCAGCTTGCCGAAACCCTTTTTGTCTGAGTACCACTTAGAGCGCCAGTCCTTGTTGACTGCGAGCCTGAGGCCGATTGGATTAGTCTTTTGACCCATAGATCAATTAATTCTCATTTCCTTCGTCGAGGCCATCCGATAGCACAATCTTGATGTGGCAGCCGCGCTTGAGAATCGGGCCCGCCGATCCACGCGCCTTGGGCTGAAATCGTTTGAAAGTCGTGGCCGCGCCAGCAACTGCTTCAATGACCCGAAGGTTTTCCGCCTTGAGATTGTTGTTATTCTCGGCGTTGGCGATGGCACTGTTAAGCGTCTTCGCAACAGCACGCGCTGACTTGCGGGGCACGACTGCAAGAACCGCCTGGGCTTGCAACGCAGGCAAACCCTGAATCTGGCGGACCATCTCGCGCATTTTTTGCGGAGACATCCGAAAGTTTTTGTAGATGGCTTGGACTCGCATAATAAACTATTTGGCTTCAGCCTTGGCCGTGTGAGCGCCGTGCTTCTTGAACGTGCGGGTCAAAGAAAATTCACCGAGCCGGTGACCGACCATGTTTTCCGTGACAAACACCGGGTTGAAAATCTTTCCATTATGAACGTTGAAAGTCAGACCCACAAAGTCAGGCGTGATCATTGAGCGGCGCGACCACGTCTTGATCGGAGACTTAGACTTGGTGTCTTTTGCCTTCTGGATTTTGTCCAGAAGATGAAAATCAACAAACGGACCTTTTTTAATCGAGCGACCCATAGTTCAGAGATTAGCTGAGTTTCATCGGGCGCCCGTCGCGGCGCACCAGAATAAAGCGGTTCGAGTACTTTCTGCGCAGGCGCGTCTTGCCACCCCTCGCGACCTTGCCCCAAGGGGACGTGAGCTGCTGCCATCCACCGCCACCTTTTGACTTGCCCTGACCACCACCGTTTGGATGGTCCACCGGGTTCTTGGCAACGCCGCGGGTAATCGGGCGGATGCCGCGATGACGGGAACGACCGGCTTTGCCGAGAATAACTTTTTCGTGGTCCACATTGCCAACTTGGCCAATGGTCGCATAGCAGTTGACGTTTATCTTGCGAATCTCTCCTGAAGGGAGGCGAATCTGCGCGTAACCCTCGTCACGCGACATCAAGGTCGCAGAAGAACCAGCGCTCCGAACCATCTGAGCACCTTGGCCAGGAAAAATTTCGATTGCATGAATCGGCAGTCCAACCGGAATTGACTTGAGAGGCAGACTGTTTCCAAGCTCTGGCGGAGCTTGCTCGCCGCTCATCAATTTGGCACCCACCTGCAGTCCGACCGGGGCGACAATATAGCGCTTCTCGCCATCGGCATAATTCAGCAGCGCCAGGCGCGCCGAGCGACCCGGATCATATTCAATGCCCTCAACCGTGGCTTCAACGCCGTGCCGGTTCCGTTTGAAATCAACAAGACGAAGCTTCTGCTTATGGCCGCCACCGATGCCACGAGCCGTCGCCCGGCCGTAGTGGTTACGTCCACCAGTCTTCTTGCGGATAACCACAAGACTCTTTTCCGGCTTCGACTTCGTGATCTCATCGAACGACGCGATGGTGATATATCGCGTCGAAGGCGTGAGCGGTCTAAATGTCTTCACTGGCATAAGGTCAAAAACGTTACCAAGTCACAGCTTGGAGCGGTGCGGCCATCAGTCCTGCTCCCAGTCGGGATGTCAGTTATCGGTCGCGCCGATTTTATGCTGTCTCTTACCCTGCTGGGGTAAGGGAGCGCAGAGATTAGGCAAACGGAATTCTGCGTGCAACATGTTTTTCATTTATTTTCAGTCATCACCTATGAAGCGCAATCCCATCCCCAGGTTTCGGAAAAACCCTTCAAACACAGTGTTTCGTATGCATCACAAAGAATTCACGGGAGCATTGCGACTTATAATTTATCGAGCAGCTCACAGATAGTCCGTTGAATATTGCCACTGCATTTACGAAGTCGTGATGCGCGAACTCGCTGACTGCATCTGCCATTCCGAAGCTCTCCCTTGCACCTGAAGCACCGGAATGCGTCCGAACCATTCGCATCAAATGCCTCACCGAATCCCTGCGTTGCTCCGTCGCGGGCTGTCATTCCAAGTTTGTTCCAGCCCGTTCTTAGAGTCATGACATTCACGCAACGCGGGCCTGGAAGTTTGTTGCCCGTGGAATGAACACCGTGTTAATGAGGCGCGTCCACATGACACAATTTATGCGAATCACTTCTCTCACTGGAATTCTTGCCCTTGGACTGCTCTTAGGCTGCGCCACCGTCAATCGCGTCAACACTCCTCCTTCAGGTTTCACCGCGCTTTTCAACGGCACGGACCTCACGGGCTGGCGCGGCGGCGACACCTTTGACCATCGCAAGTATCTCGACATGCCCGCAGACAAACGCGCCGAACAGGACGCCAAGTGGACGGAGGACATGAATAAGCACTGGAGCGCTCAGAACGGAGAATTCGTCAACGATGGCAACGGCAAATACGCCACCACCACAAAGGACTACGGAGACTTCGAGCTCTTGGTCGATTACAAGACGGTGGCGAAGGCGGACTCCGGCATCTATCTGCGCGGGGTGCCGCAGGTCCAAATCTGGGATTACACCGAG
>JADYXS010000245.1 GCA_021772155.1 Candidatus Obscuribacter sp. | reverse complement strand
CGCTTGGATGAACCCAACAAACCTCTGGATGACCCCAACAAACCTCAGTCGCAAGCAGAAACGGTTGTCGATGGCGTGCGTGGAGTGAGTGAAAAAGACAAAGAGCGCGCCAAGGATATGACGGGATTCGAAGAGGAATCATTGCGTCTAATCAATAAATTTAGAGGCGAACATGGTTTAGCGGCAGTGAAGTTCGATCCGCGGTTGCAGCTGATCGCCCTGGTTCATTCGAAGTATCAGGATGAAAATGGACTTGGACATAACGAAAACAGGTCCGGTTGGGTCTCGCCGAAGCAACGCATGAATCAAGTCGGACTTAATGGTTGGGCGGAAAATGCTGCGTACGGTTCGATAACCGCACCCAAACAATTGGTAGATATGTGGATCAAAAGTGCCGGGCATCGAGCTGCACTTCTAGACCGAAACGTCAAAATTGCCGGCATCAGCAAGGTTGGACGCGGCGCAACGCTCGACATGGTGTAGTTATCCGCCAGGCCTTTGACCTGATCTCTTTCTGGGTATATCAGACAGAGAGTGCATGAGGTTGATGGCGCGATGCCCGCTTCCAACAATTACAGCGATCAAGACAAAGTCCTAGTGGTTCGGAAGGACCTGTCGTTTCTTGGCACAGCCGGTGCCAACAAGGTCTTCAATTGTTTGATTGTGGCTCTGCTGGTTTGTGTGCTGGCCAATGTGGTGGTTTTGTGGACAAAGGGGGCTTTCGCTTCGTTTGCCCTGGCCAGTTTTCTGCCATTGCTTTTTGGCGCTTTAACAATATTCGGCATGAGCGCTGCCAGCAAATTACTGTCCAGGCGAAAACGCGAGCTGATCCAGTTGCAGAACAAGCTGGTAAATGAGCCTACTGACGATATTTGTCGAGATCTGCAAAAAATAGTAAGCAGCTGCCTTGCGCTCAAGCATTTTGAAGGTGCCGAATTCTATAGTCAGAAGTTGCTTCAGCAGAGTGCTTTGGATCCGGCGGAAAGATTGGATTGCCTTGCCGAATCAGTATTGACTCTGGACTGCTGGGTCTCTAAGCCTGGTTATCACAAGAAAGCCAATTACTATTTGGTTTGGCTATTTGAATCCAGCGGAACTGTGGCTATAAGTGGTTCCCGGTTGAGGTATGTCAGCAAGCAAATATCTGTAGACATTGACCTGGCCGATATTCGTGAAGTCAGTGTCGGGTCCCATTCGCGGTGGCTGAAGCCGATTCCGACCAGCTATATCGTTCTTAAGTTCACCGAGTGTGGCGTCGAGCAAACTGTATTTTTGACACCAAAGACGAGCAATTTCGATACGATTTTCGATATTAATGCCGCAGTAGAGGTTTGGCTGCCCCGGCTCCGGCGGGCATGCGAAGGGCGTATTGCGATGCGAGCGATGAATCGCCTGCGCGAGCAAGTACCTGGCCTTGAATCGAGCAACGAACAAGCAGCAAATCCGCATAACAGTTAACTTCAGTCGTCGCCGCTCATCGGCGGAGGTTTAATCAGGTCCGCTTTCGGTGGCCCGGATGGACCGCTGCACCACATATAAAGCGCTTCCAGAGTCATATTGCTGTCTAGCAGAAACTGCCCCAGCACCTGCACATCAGACCGACTGATTACCTTTTCTTCTCCGTCATCATCGTCGACCAACTCTGATATGAAGTCGAAATATCTGGTTAACAGCTCAAGCATCACGTACTCGTTTGCTGTGTAGTCGGCTATATCGGCCAGCGCGGCGGAAATTTCCCTGCGCGAGATGCTATCGCTGTTATCTCGGTCCAATTTTTCGAAGTTCTTTTGCAGGAGTTGGACAAACTCATGCTTGTCGATGGGCGATTTCTGCGGCGTTGCCTGATCTGAGGTGAAGTTGTTGACCAGCCACTCCATGTTCTGTAGAGCCTTTTCAGCTACGGCCTTATGCTCGTCCTGGGTAGTCATCTCATCTGTCCTCGCTGAGCTGTCCCGATGATAACATCACTTTGAAGATGCCCCTTGCGTTAGTGCGTTTGCTCGAAAGCGCACATCTCTGGCTGCCTTTGTTCTATCAACAAGCTCCAGCGCCGCAGCGTATTGGAACAAGGTACCGGCGATCTGCGGGTTGTCCTCACCTAACACCGACTCTTTAATTGATACCACTTTCGCCAGAATTCTCTCGGCTCTGGCAAATTGCTTTTGGCTAATAAGCATGGCAGCCAGCAATTCTTGGCAAAACAAGGTGAGAGGATGACGCTCTCCTTTCATTTTTGTCGTCTGCAAGGCCGCGGCTTCGAGTAATTCTGCCGCTTTCTCTTGGTTGCCAACCTTTTGATAAACGCTTGCTAGTTGCTGCATCAAAACTGACTTTTCGTCGTTTTCGGGGGTCTTGCTTTGCAACACGAGAGAATGCTCGTAGTTTGCAATTGAATCTTCGTAGCGTTTTTGCTCTGCCTGCGACCAGCCCAAAAGAGCTAGCAATTGCGCATTTTGTGCCACTGATTGAATTGATGGAGCGGCTTCATTGAGCAATCGCTCAGCAGCTGGAAAGTCCTGCCGGGTGATTCTGTTTCGAGCCTGTTGTATCAAAATGTCTGCACGAAACTTCTGTGTTTTCCCCGGCTTTACGCTGGAACTAACCTCCAGGGCTTCTTTCAATCGCTCATCACTTTTTTCTATGTCGCCACTTCGAGCGTAGAAATTTCCCAGTTGCAGTAGCCGCGAGACAACCTCGCTACTTGAGCCTCCCGACTGTCGCCGGTCGGCCTTGAGTTTGGCGATCATTTCTTCTTCTTTTTCCGATCCTGAACAATTGCAGGCTGCCACCGAGGGCGTGGGAATCTCGGCGGCCCTTACGCACTGACTAACAGTGAGCAAGATTGCCGCCAGTGCCGCTGCTATCGCCGTTGTGCTCGTTCGACCGGTATCCATCAGGACATTAATTTAGCATGCATCAAGGTGCTATAGTTTGCTTCGCGGCTAGCTGGGTGAAGATACGGAATGGAAGCGTCTGTTGAACAAGCGCCTCTCGTTCAAGGTAGTCTCTGGAAAGCTATCTGGGTCATGTCGTGGCCGCTCACGCTGACTACCGTCGCAGCTTCGGTTGTGGGAATGGTAGATGTACATGTCGCCGGGTTGATCGGTTCGACTTCCCAGGCAGCGGTCGGCCTTGCTGAGCAAGTAATTTTTCTTTTCATGGTGTTCCTGATGTCGGTGAGCGTTGGAACTACGGCCATTGTTTCGCGGGCTTACGGAGAGAAGGACCTTGCTCAGGCTGACTATGCCACCGCGCAGTCACTTGCGCTGTCCGTGCTAATGGGGCTGGTTTTGACCGTGCTGGCCATTTTTACAGCAAATTATCTCGTGCCTTTTTTTGCCCAGTCACCGCAAATGGTGTCGGAAACAGACTTGTATTTGAGTATTTACGCACTGTATTTGGTGCCATTTAGCCTGGTGTGCATTTCAAACGGAGCTTTCCGAGCCATCGGTGATGCAAAGACCCCACTTCTGATTGTTACGGTGGAGGTGCTGATAAATGTTGCCGGAGACTACATAACGGTGCTCGGAAACTGGCCTGTCCCCGGTCTGGGTATTCGTGGCATCGCTGGTTCGGCAGTTGTCGGTGCAATCGCCGGCGCACTTTTGTCTATCTATTGCCTCATGCAGTCGCCGCTTAAGAACAGTTTGAAACTGCTGTTTCCCGTTTCTCGAACTGCTGTGGCCCGGGTGCTGAAAGTCGGACTTCCGGCCGGGTTTCAACGCTTGAGCTGGGCGGCAAGTGTGTTCGTCGTCTTCTTTATTCTGTCCCGCTTACCATCACCTACTGCCGGGCTGGCCGCCTGGACGATTGGTATGCGCGTGGAGGCCTTGCTGTTTATGCCCTTGATGGCGTTGAGCTTGGCTGTTGGTTCCATAGTCGGACAGAGTCTAGGTGCCAAGCAGGTGGAAAGAGCATTTAAAGCTGGCTGGCATGTCACCTGGATCGGGGTTGGCTGGATGCTTGTTCTTTCAGTTGTTTTGTTCACGTTTGCAACCCCAATTGCATCATTGATCAGTCATGACCCGGACACAATTGCCATAACTGCCGATTACCTGAGAATCAATGCTCTGTCCGAGCCATTCCTGGCTGTGAGCATGATTCTCAGCGGTGCCTTACAAGGGGCTGGCGATACTCGGGTTCCCATGTGGATATCGATCTTTTGCAATTGGGTTGTTCGGCTGCCCCTGGCGTGGTTTCTGGCTACCAATGCGCAGTGGGATGCCAACGGCGTCTGGGTCGCCATGAGCGTGTCTGTGATAATTTCCTCCGTGATTATCGCTTTTCGCTTTCAATCCGGTGCCTGGATTAAGGTACAGGTCTAGCTTGTATATGCTTCTGGAGCGTTAATTTTCGTCGCAGTTGGTGAAAAACAAGTCAAGAAGATTTGATCTACAGACCATCCGTCGTATCCTTTAGAGGTGCGGACGCGGACCGAATTCAGGAGCAACACGTAATGTGCGGCTTAATTGGCGTAGTTGGAACGCTCGACTCGGCCTACGAAGTCTTTCTAGGGCTGATGAATTTGCAGCATCGAGGACAAGACGGCGCCGGTCTGTTGACGATCGATAGCAAAGCCGAGTTTGCCTTGCAGAAGGGTAACGGCCTGGTTGAGAACGTGTTTTCCGAACGAACGTTTCGCCAGCTCCGGGGCACCTCTTCGATAGGGCACACACGTTACGCCACAATCGGTCGCCGCGATCCGAACATGTTGCAGCCGTTTTTGGACAATGCTGCTGGTATCGGAATCGCCCATAATGGCAACATCGTCAACTGTTATGAGCTGCACGAAGAACTTCATAAGCGGAACAACGAAATCACGTTTTCCAGTGAATCGGATTCAGAAGTTATCTTAAAACTGCTGGCCGAAAACCTTGCTGGCACTGAACACACAGACGCTAATCTGTTCGCCGCCATCGAGAAGACAATGGATGTGCTCGTTGGCGCTTACTCAATTGTCGGGCTTTGCCGTGATGGCACGCTGTTCGGTTTCCGCGATCCTGATGGCATTCGTCCGCTGATTTTCGGCAGCAAAACTATAGACGGCAAACCCATTTACGCCCTTGCCAGCGAAAGCGTGGCACTAGACTACAACGGCTTCACCATCACCGAAGATCTGAAACCTGGCGAAGCGGCAATCATCCGTCCTGACGGCAAGGTCACACGTAAGATATTGCGCCAGAGTTCTTATTCACCATGCATGTTCGAATGGGTTTATTTCGCCCGCGTCGAATCCGAAATGGGTGGACAGTCTGTCTATGAGGGCCGATTCCGACTCGGAGTAGTTCTTGCCGAAGAGCTTAAGCGCCGCGGCGTGGAAGCTGATCTGGTTTTACCTGTGCCTGAAACCAGCCGGCCGGCGGCAATTGCTTTGGCCGAGTCGATGGGATTACCTTTCCGGGAAATCCTGATCAAGAATCGCTATGTCAATCGCACTTTCATCCTGGAAAGTCAGGAAAGCCGGCAGGAAGCCATTCGACGCAAGCTCTATCCGATCGCTTCGGAGTTTGCCGGGAAACGGTGCATCGTTGTTGATGATTCCATCGTTCGAGGCAACACAGCAGTTCAGATCGTCAAACTGATTCGCGAGGCAGGAGCCCGCGAAGTGATCATGGTCTCCACGTGCCCGCCGATTGCAAATGCTTGCTTCTACGGCATCGACTTTCCCAATCCTCAGGAGCTGATTGCCTGCAACAGGACAGAAGAGCAAATCGCCCTTGAGCTTGGAGCGGATCGCGTAATATATCAAACCGTCGAAGGATTAAAGCAGGCCCTGTCTCAGAAGTCTTTGTGCACAGGATGTTTGACCAAGACTTATCCAACCGATGTTTCACACGGCGAGAATTTCCAAAACCAGCGCATTATCGATCGGGAAGCGCAAGAGATGGCGAAGGCGAAGGCGTAAGGAGGCAGCATGCAAGCGGCGAACACCGAATTGAAGCTGATCTACGAAGGCTCCGTAAAAAAAGTGTATGCACCGGAATCCGATGCGCACCATTTATGGTTTCACTTTACGGACGACTACTCGGTTTTCGACTGGGGCAAGATGCCCGATACGATTGCCAAGAAAGGTCTGTCACTGGCATTGCTTGGTGCATATTTTTTTCATCGATTAGCTGACAAAGGTATTCACAGTCACTTCAAACGCCTGACTAGCAAAAGCGGCGATACCCTGTCTCTGCGTGATGCCGCGCGTTCGACTGAGCAAGTGTACATGGAAGTGTTGCGGGCCGACGTTCATCGACCGGAAGTAGTTTCTGTCCTTGGTCGATCTGTTTACGCTTACCCAGCCATTCCTGAAAGCAGTACTACTCGATTGGTGCCCTTGGAAGTTGTTTTTCGCTTTGGAATGCCATCGGGCAGTTCGTTGAAATCTCGGTTGGAAAAAGACCCGGACTACGCAAGCCAGCTTGGTCTGGATTCCGTTGCTGCTGAAGGATCGTGGTTTGGCAAGCCGGTTCTGGAATTTTTCACCAAGCTTGAACCGAAGGATCGCTTACTGACAGTTTCAGAAGCCTTAGCCATTTCCGGATTGACTTCTGGTCAGTTCAAACGGCTGTGTGAGTTTGCATTGGGCGCGGCAAACGAGTTGTCTTTGATTTTCAAAGAACGAGGCATTGAACTCTGGGATGGCAAGTTTGAATTTATTTTGCATGATGGAAAGCTGTTATTGGCAGATAGTGTCGGACCGGATGAATTGCGCTTGATTTACCGGGGAACGCATCTGAGTAAAGAAATTATTCGTCAGGTCTATCGCGGAAGCGACTGGGAAAAATCGCTCAAAGAAGCTCAGAATGTCGCTCGGGACAGGGGTTCAGAAGATTGGAAGGAAATCTGTGCCAAGGAACTGAAACAGACTCCTGAGCCTTTGCCAGCTCAATTCAAGAAAAATATCGATCATCTCTACGGGGCTCTGGCAAATCACGTATGCGCTGAGCAGTTGTTCGACAACCAGCCAGATATGGAATCTTTGGTCGAGTCTTTGTCGAGGTAAGTCCAATGCCAGTCAACACTAAATTGAAAGTCCTGGTAGTTGGCGGTGGAGGGCGTGAGCATGCTATCTGCTGGAAGCTGGCGCAAAGTCCTTCTGTTTTGCAAATCTATTGCGCACCAGGCAATGGTGGCACCGCGCAGGAAGCGAAAACAAAGAATGTCGAAATCGCCGTGATGGATTTTGCCGGACTGGGCGCATTCTGCAAGAAGGAGTCCGTGGATCTTGTCGTTGTCGGTCCCGATGATCCCTTAGCTGCCGGGCTCGTCGATCATCTGGAAGCTGAAGGGCTACGTGTCTTCGGTCCACGAAAGGAACTGGCCCAGCTGGAAGCCAGCAAAGCATTTGCCAAACATTTCATGGTTGAGCACAAAATGCCCACGGCCCGTTTCATTGTTGCTGAAAACCATCAGGATGCTGTCGATGCAGTTCAGGAGCATCCCTGGGCAAGAGTGATCAAAGCTGATGGTCTTGCGCTGGGCAAGGGAGTGTTCGTCTGTGATGGAGAAGAGCAAGCGATCGACGCTGTCAATGCCATATTTCGCGAACGTAAGTTTGGTGATGCTGGTAATCGTGTCGTTTTAGAAGAGAGAATTTCCGGGGAGGAAATGTCACTGTTGCTTTTCTGCGATGGTAAGCGTTTTCTGCCGATGCCTGCATTGCAGGACCATAAACGGCGATTTGATGGTGACCTTGGTCCCAACACTGGTGGAATGGGCGCTTACAGTCCAGTCGAGCTGTACCGTCGATGCCATCAGGAGATTGACGAACAGGTTTTGGAACCTTTGAGAAAAGCCCTGAAATTGCCAGCATTCAATTATAAAGGCGTTCTGTTCATTGGCTTAATGGTGGCCTCACGAAAGGTTGATGACAGGCGAATTTACCAGCCCTACGTGTTGGAGTTCAACGCTCGATTTGGAGATCCCGAAACGCAGGCGATTCTGCCTTTGATGGAATCGGATCTGCTTGATGTGCTTTTAGCTTGCACAACTGGCAAGTTGAACGAGGTCGAGTTGCAATGGAGTTCTCAGGCTAGTTGTTGCGTGGTGGCAGCTGCAGAAAGCTATCCTGAAAGTTCCTCACGCGGCGAGAAAATAACCATCTCTACTTTACCTGCTGATGCAACCGTTTTTCATGCCGGAACAAAAATAGAAGACGGGAAGTTAGTTACTAATGGTGGGCGTATCTTGGCTGTTACGGCGGTTGCCGGCACTCTTGATGCTGCGGTCTCTTGTGCCTATTGTGCTTTGCACAAAGTATCATTTGATAGCATTGCCTATCGTAAGGACATAGCAAAAAGGAGTGGTGCCGCGTGCCTATCTCCATAGCTATCCTTGTATCTGGACGTGGCTCTAACATGAAAGCCATCCTCGACGCAGTGCGCGCCGGAGAGCTAGACGCTAAAGTAGCCGTAGTGCTTTCAAACAATCCTGATGCCGAGGCTTTGGAACTTGCTGGCAGGTACGATGTGCCGGCTGTGGCGATCGCAAGTAAAGGTAAGAATCGCCAGCAGCACGAGCAGGAAGTTTTGAACTGTCTAGCTAAGTACGAAGTGGATTTTGTTGTCTTAGCCGGTTACATGCGCGTGTTGACTCCAAGCTTCCTGCAAGCGTTTCGGCACTCGGCCGGGTACTTCCGGGTGATTAACATTCATCCTTCGCTGCTGCCCGCTTTCCCAGGAGCAAATGCGTATGAAGATGCATTCAATTACGGCGTGAAAGTATCAGGCAGCACGGTTCACCTTGTCGATGAGCAAGTCGATCATGGACCAATTCTGGCGCAAGCAGCTTTCACACGCTTGGATTCGGATACGCTTGAATCGTTTAAAGGTCGCGGTCTGGCTTTGGAGCACAGTCTATATCCGAAGGTGCTTCAACAAATTTCACAGGATGGAATCGAATTGTTATTAGGCACGTCTAGTAAACCGACTGCCGTCAGTTTGGGAGAAACGCGATGACACGCTCGATGCAAGAAGTCAGAAACCCCAATGATTTTTCAGAAACACAACAAGTGTTGTGTTTCGCTGTCATCCCGAAGAAAGGATTCGACGGCAAGCAAGCTACATTTCCAGTTTATTGGGTGCAAACTGACTTACCGAAGTTCAGCACACTGTCAGAGTTGGTCTCCGATACTGAACTTGGGCAGGCTTTGAAGGAGGTTTTGACTGATTCCCTTTTGGAAGAGCTCTGGTGCTCCAAGCCTCAGGAACGGCAGGATTGGGTTGACGGTTGGAAACGCTCTGGCTTTGCTTGGTTTTGCGAAAGGCAATTTCTTCCCGGAGTAACCGACAACCTTGCGCGGACCGTTGAGGAAGCGCTGCAGTTGAAAGGCTTCGTTGCCCGTGTGGCCTCGGGCTCTGGCTTTTTGTTTAGCCCGGATAGAGCGCCGGCAAAATCATCTGCGCAAGTAATAGTCGCTTCAAAATATACTCATTACCACCCGTTGACAGACAAATTTGTTGTGCACCATTTGACCCAAGGCAAATTGGGTGAGTTTCTTTCCTTCCCTGCTGTTCACCTGCCGCAGCCGGCTCCGCCGGCTGTGATCAAATTGGATCTTGACGACAACGCCTTAATGACACTTAGCCAGGAGCGAGTTCTGGCATTGACGCTAACGGAAATGAAGGCTATTCGCGCCTACTTCGATACTGCAGATGTGCGCAGAGATCGATCATCGCGTGGCATGCCGCAGTGGCCCACAGATGTCGAGTTGGAAATCATTGCCCAGACCTGGTCGGAGCATTGCAAACATAAAATCTTCAATGCCACCATCACCCACACTGAGCCTGATTGTGAGCCGCAGACCATTGAAAGTCTCTATAAAACATACATCAAGCAGCCAACCTTTGAGTTGATGGCAACACGCACAGATCTTCTTTCTGTGTTTGAAGATAACTCCGGAGTGGTGCGCTGGAACAACGAGTGGGCCGTTTGCTTCAAAGTGGAAACGCATAATTCTCCTTCGGCCCTTGAGCCCTATGGTGGTGCCTTGACCGGAATCCTCGGCGTCAACCGCGATGTATTGGGAACAGGGCTTGGCGCCAAGCCGATTTTCAATACTGACGTATTTTGTTTTGCATATCCTTCCGATCATTTGGCCGACAGACCGAAGTTGTTGCCGCCGAAGACGATACTGGACGGAGTGAGAAAGGGTGTGCAGGATGGCGGCAATAAGAGCGGCATTCCCACCGTCAATGGAGCAATCTATTTTAACGATGACTATCGGGCAAAACCGTTGGTGTTTTGCGGCACTGGCGGCATTCTGCCAACGACAGTTCATAAGAAGTCCGGGTTTAAAAAACACACCGTCATGGGTGACATTATCGTCGTTGTTGGCGGCCGGGTCGGTCGAGACGGAATCCATGGAGCAACCTTCTCTTCTGAGGTTCTGCACGAAGGCTCGCCCATCAGCGCTGTTCAAATTGGTGATCCATTTACGCAGAAGCGAGTCCTCGATTTCATTATTGAAGCTCGGGATCGCGGGTTGATTACCGGGATTACAGATAATGGTGCAGGCGGCTTGTCGTCTTCCGTTGGTGAAATGGCGCGCTTCACCAATGGCGCCACCATGGAGTTGGACAACATTCCACTCAAGTATCCGGGTCTGTCCGACTATGAAATTGTCATTTCCGAGTCGCAGGAACGGATGACACTTTCGACGAAGAGTTACGCCGAACTCAAGCGGTTGGCGGAGCGCTACAACGTGGAAGCCACTGCAATTGGAACCTTTAACACCAAGGGCTATTTTGAAGTGATGAGGCACGGCAAGCCTGTAGCCTTGCTGGATTTGAATTTCCTCCATGATGGTTGTCCGACATTGATGCTTGAGTCCGAATGGGCAATGCCGACGATAAAAGAGAAAACCGGGCCGGTGCCCGATGATCTCAAATCCAAGCTCTTGGAGTTGCTTGCCCATCCTAATGTCTGTAGCCGCGAGCAGGTGATTCGCCAGTACGATCACGAAGTGCAAGGCAGCAGCGTAATCAAACCGTTGATGGGTCCGCTCCAGCAAGCTCCCTGCGACGCAGCTGTGTTTCGTCCTTTATATGAAGAGGATGGCGGTCTGGTCGTTTCCAATGGACTTTGTCCTAATCTTAGCCAGTACGATGCACACCTAATGGCTCTTTGCACCGTCGATGAGGCTGTTCGCAATGCCGTTTGTGTAGGCGCGGATCCAGACTCGCTGGTGCTTCTAGATAATTTCTGCTGGCCAGATCCGGTCTATTCCGAGAAAAATACGGGCGGTAAATACAAACTTGCCCAGTTGGTCAAGACCTGTCAGGGGCTTTCGGAAGCGGTGCGGAAGTACAACGCGCCGTTGATTTCCGGCAAAGACAGCATGAAGAATGACTTTGACGATGGCACAGTGCGTTTGTCAGTGCCGCCTACATTGCTTGTCTCGGCAATGGGAAGAATTGAACAAGCAGAATCGGCTATCTCAATGGATTTCAAATCCTGCGGGGATCTTATCTATATAATCTGCGCCGGAGGACTTGGGCTTGCTGGTGCGCAGTACACCGATATGATGGGCTGGACCAGCACCATCCTACCGACCATTGATCTTTCGCGAGCTGCGGAGATGTACCGGCTGCTTTTCAGTGTTGTTCGAACCGGGTGGGTTAAGACCTGCCATGACGTGAGCGACGGTGGCACGATCGTGGCTCTTGCTGAAAGTGTGATTGGCAGTGGCCTTGGTGCTGACATTAAGATGAGCGCACTGCTCGCTGCCGCCCATGCGTACGCGCCGGAGCCTGTCGGAAAAGACAACGCCAAGCTTGTCGAGCGCAAGGACTTCTGTTTATTTGCGGAAGGTCCAGCCCGTTTGATTGTCTCGGTTCAGCCGGAACTGCGCCATGAGTGGGAAAATCTCTGGACCGGTGGATTCTCTTGCACGCTAATTGGTGAAGTGGTGCAGCAGGATGCACTCATTGTTCGTTCTGATAAGGGAGAGATCATATTGTCTGCTTCATGTGATGAACTTTGTGGTGCATGGAAAACACCCCTACCTTTTGATTAGTGGAGGATCGGTGATCAAGCCGAAGGCATTTGTACTGTACGGTGATGGCATCAATTGTGATGCTGAAACGGTCTGGGCACTCAACCTGGCCGGTTTCGTCCCGACCAAGGTGCACACATCAGAGATTCTGGAGACCCCCCGCAAGCTCATGACTGCTCAGATGCTTGCCTTGCCCGGGGGCTTCAGTTTTGGCGATGAGATAGCCAGCGGCAAGATTCTTGCCCTCAAGCTCAAGGAAAAATTGAAAGACGTTTTGTATGATTACATCGAGCGCGGCAACCTTGTGATGGGTATCTGCAACGGCTTCCAGGTCCTGGTGCAACTTGGTTTGCTACCGAGTTCCAAGCCTAATGCTATTCGTAGCGTCAGTCTCTGCCACAACACTTCCGGCAAATTTATAAACAAATGGGTGGAGCTGGAAATCTCGCCGTTCAGTTCATCAATGTATTTTGAAGGTCTGACGACTATTCACTTGCCCATCAGGCACGGAGAAGGACGGCTGGCTATCCCCGATGATTCCTCAGATACGGTGGTTGAGCAGATCAAGAAGCGCGCCATTCTTCGATATGCCGAAGATGTGAATGGCAGCTTTGACAGAATTGCTGCTCTGACGAACGAGAAAGGCAATGTTTTGGGGTTGATGCCGCACCCGGAAGCATTCGTTCGCTGGTCTCAACATCCGGCCTGGACATTGTCCAAGTATCCCACTCGCAGTGAGAAGGCCGGTTTGAAAGTGACAGTTTCGCCGGCATTTGGGATTCCCCACGGGCTTTCCATACTGATGAATGCAGCCAAGGCAGTGAGGTAAAAACTATTGGAACCGATGACGTACGCATCCGCTGGAGTGAATATCGAACGCGCGGAGTCGTTCGTCTCAAGGTTAAAGCAACGGGCAAAGCGAGCTGGACACCAGCAAATGTGGCCAGGTGCCGGCGGCTATGCTTCGGTCTATCCGCTGAATGCTGACACCGCCGTTGCTGTCACTACAGATGGTGTGGGCACGAAACTGTTGGTTGCTCATGAATTGAAAAATCACAAAACCATTGGCATCGATCTGGTGGCCATGGTGGCAAATGATTTGATCTGTGTTGGCGCCACACCTACGATGTTTCTCGATTATTTCGCAGTTGGCTCCTTACAGGATCAGCTGGCGGACGACATCATCGAAGGTATTGTGGCCGGATGCGATCTGGCGGGAGTAATTCTAGGCGGTGGTGAAACGGCCGAGATGCCTGGCCTTTATCAAGGTGATCACTATGATCTGGCTGGATTTGCTGTCGGTCAGGTAAGCAAAACTGAACTGCTAACTGGTGCAGGAATTTTGCCCGGACAGACTCTTGTTGGCGTTGGCTCCAACGGCGTTCATTCTAACGGGTTGTCTTTAGCGCGCAAGGCCCGGGCAGATGATCCTGAAGGAGTCCGGATGCTTCTTGATCCAACCTATATATATGTAAATCCGGCCGTCGAGCGCCTCAAAAAGAACGGGCTGGTTACTGGAATGGCTCACATAACAGGCGGTGGTTGGCGCAATATCTTTCGCCCGAATCCTCAGATTGGTTTCCACATTGAGAAT